>DHLW01000130.1:0-771 GCA_002405485.1 Phycisphaerales bacterium UBA4658 | reverse complement strand
ACGCTTTCGTGCCTCAGCGTCAGGAAAACCCCAGCCGGCTGTCTTCACCCTTGGCATTCCGATCGATCTCTACGCATTCCACCGCTCCACCGATCGTTCTGCCGGCCTCTAGTTTCCTCAAGACGTGCAGTATGCCCTGCAGTTCCCGGGTTGAGCCCGGGGCTTTTACAAAGCACTTACACGCCCGCCTACGCACCCTTTAAGCCCAGTGATTCCGACTAACGCTTGGGGCCTCTGTATTACCGCGACTGCTGGCACAGAGTTAGTCGCCCCTTCCTCTGGGGATGATCAGTGTTTCTATCCCCTGACAGCGGTTTACACACCGAAGGTGCTTCATCCCGCACGCGGCATCGCTCCGTCAGGCTTTCGCCCATTGCGGAAGATTCGTCGCTGCAGCCTCCCGTAGGAGTCCGAACAGTGTCTCAGTTTCGATGTGGCCGGCCGTGCTCTCACACCGGCTACCCGTCATAGGCTTGGTGGGCCATTACCCCGCCAACTACCTGATAGGACGATCGCCGCTCCCAAGGCGCCAAAGCTTTGCTCCTAGGAGATCATGAAGTATTACCCGCAGTTTCCCACGGCTATCCTCCACCTCGGGGTACGTTCGATCGCATTACTCACCCTTGCGCCACTAGCCCTTGCGGGCCCGTTCGACTTGCATGCTTTAACCATGCCGCCAGCGTTCAGTCTGAGCCAGGATCAACCTCTTCACTTGAATTTCGTTGACCCACCCGAGGGTGGGAGATCTTCAGATGAAGACTTGAAACCGGT
>DHLW01000191.1:2268-17294 GCA_002405485.1 Phycisphaerales bacterium UBA4658 | reverse complement strand
ATTCTGGTGTGGCATCGGACGGGCTCGAGAGCGGAGACCAGAGGCATGCGGCGTTTGGGTTCTGAGATCGGGCGTGTCGGTGTTTTCGGACGATTCGTGGGAGGTCGGGGGCTGTGGGCAAACCGAGGCGAACGCCGCGTCGAACCTGAGTGACATGTAGTCGGTAAGGAGTGTTCATGGACAACCTGATCTCCCGGCGGATGTGGAAGGGCGTGATCGTCGGTTTGCTGGTTCTGGCAGGATCGCCGACGTCGGCATGGAGTCAGGCCGGTGCGGGCCAGCCGGTCCCTGGCACGCCTGGCGCGGCTGCGGCCGCGGAACCGGTGCAGGACTTTGCCCGGCAGATCTGGGTGACGGCCAAGGCGGGGCAGAACGATGAACTGCTTGCGCTGCTTGCGGCGGCACCGGCCGGAGACGGGGTCGGGTCGGCGGCGCTGACGACCAATGTTGAGTCGCTGAAGGCGAACCTGGCCAAGCGTGAGACGACGCGCGGCGAGAAGCTCGCCGAGGCGAACACGAAGCTCAACGAGCACCTGGCCAAGCAGGAGCCAGAATCGCTCTCGGAAGCGCTGAAGCACGCGGTCGAGGTGTTTCTGCTGACCAAGACCGAGGATCGGGAGGCGTTCATTCGCGAGGCGCGGATTGCGGACCTTGTGAACAAGGCCGACGCCGCGGCCCGCGCCGCGGAGGCCAAGGGCGACTGGTTCCTGGCCAACGAGCTGTTCTTCCGGCTCAACGCGTTGCTGGAGGAGCAGGGCACGTATCGCACGGACACGCGGCGGCTTGGGCTTCGATTGATGATGATCCGGCTGTATGCGCCGGAGGTGTTCTGGGAGCTGCGCAACAAGGAGCGGCTGAAGGACAAGAAGTCGCCGCTTCCGCCGTACAACGGTCTGGGCGAGAAGTGGCAGGCCAAGATCGAGCCGGTGGAGCGGAGCATGGTCACTCGGGCGGTGATGCAGGCGGTGCGCCAGCACATCGAGAGCGACAAGATCCCGCTGCGCGAGGCGATGCTCGGGGGCATCGAGGCGCTGCGGACGATGGTGACCACCAGCGATTTGAAGGCCCCGTTTCCCGGGCTGACCGATCAGGCCAAGGTCGACGCGTTCACGGCGTTTCTGGATGACTGGTCCGGTCGGCTGATGGTTCCGGGCACGAGCGTCGGCCAGGCCCAGCTCGAGGAGTTTCTCACCGCGCTGCTGAACGCCGGGGAGAAGTCCGTGGAGATTCCCGACGGCGCGCTGCTGCACGAGTTCGGAAACGGCGCGATGGCCAAGTACGACGAGTTCTCGGCGATCATCTGGCCCGACGAGATCGCCCGGTTTGAGCGGATGACGCGCGGCAACTTCCGCGGCGTGGGCGTGCAGATCCAGCTCGACGACGAGTCGCAGATGATCAAGGTCGTGACCCCGCTGGAGGGCACGCCGGCGCAGCGGGCCGGCATCCGGGCCGGGGATCTCATCAAGAAGATCGACGGGCAGTCGGCGGTGGGCATCTCGCTCAATCAGGCGGTGGACCTGATCACCGGCCCCATCGACTCGACGGTGACCATCACGATGGAGCGAAAGAGCGGAGAGGACGCCGAGGGCAAGCAGATCACCCAGGACATCGACTTCAAGCTCGCTCGCGCCGTGATCCCGCTGGCCAGCGTCAAGGGGTGGAAGCGCACCGGCGCCAAGGAAGACGACTGGGATTACTTCATCGATGCCGCCAACCGCATCGGATACGTGCGGCTGCTGCAGTTCACCGAGGAGACCACCGGGGATCTGCATCGGGCGCTGCAGCGCATGCAGACGGCCCAGGGTGGCGGGGCGATCCGCGGGTTGATTCTCGACCTGCGCTACAACCCCGGCGGGCTGCTCACCGAGGCCGTGAGCGTGTCCAACACGTTCATCGATCAGGGGCTCATCGTCTCGACCCGCGGCCCGCGCGTCGCGGGGGAGGAGAAGCGGGCCACCCCGGGCAACGCCGTGCTCAAGAACGTCCCGATCGTCGTGCTCATCAATGAGGGCTCGGCGTCAGCCAGCGAGATCGTCTCCGGCGCGCTCCGCCACTATGCCGACGCCGGCGAGCTGCAGGCCGTGGTGATCGGCCAGCGGTCGTTCGGCAAGGGCAGCGTTCAGAACGTCTGGAACATCGCGGCCCGCGCCCAGATGAAGCTCACGACCCAGTACTACTACCTGCCCGACGGTCGGCGTCTGCATCGGACCCCGGGAGCGACGGTCTGGGGCGTGGATCCGCATCTGAAGGTCGACACGCTGCCGGAGACCGACTCCGAGGCGCTTCGGCTGCGTCAGGACGCCGACGTGCTCCCGATCGATCAGAACGGGAACGTGCAGGTGAACGAGAAGTCCCCGCGATTGGAACCGGAGAAGCTGCTCACCGACGGACTGGACCTGCAGTTGCAGACGGCGCTTGCCGTGCTGCAGTCGCAGGCGGTGAAGGGGCGGGCGGTGGCGACCCAGCCGCGCGATCCGGCCAGGACGCCGAACTGACCAGAGGTGCTGAGCGCACGCATGGAACTCCTCGCCGCCCCGGGGCCACGGCCCTGGGGCGGCTCTCGTTCGGGCGTGCCGCGAGGGGTGCCGCGAACGCGGTTTGGCGATTGCGTGGTGCGTCGGAGCGTTGGCGAGACCCGAACCCGGAGATGCTCCTAGAATCTCTGGAATTCCGCGACGAACTTAGACGGTCTTTGTTCGGTCATTCTGACAGACCGGACGGGCCCAGATGTTGAAGGATGATCATGGCTCAGACTGCGACACCCGTTGCCCCGACATCGACGACCGCTCGCCGAGGGGTCTCTGCGGACCTGCCGAACGCGACGCTCAGCAAGTGGCTGCGGGACATGTTCCTGATCCGCGAGTTCGAGGTGCGGTGCGCGCAGGCGTATCAGCAGGCGAAGATCGGCGGATTCTGCCACCTGTACATCGGTCAGGAGGCGTGCGCGGTGGGCACGATCGGGGCGGTGAACCATGACGATCCGGTGGTGACGGCGTATCGCGATCACGGGCACGCGCTGGCCCGGGGGATGGATCCGGGGGCGTGCATGGCCGAGATGTTCGGGAAGATCACCGGGTGCGCCAAGGGCAAGGGCGGCTCGATGCACATGTTCGATCGTCCGAACTGGCTCTTTGGCGGTCACGGGATCGTCGGTGCGCAGACGGCGCTTGGCGCGGGGCTGGCGTTTGCGGCCCGCTATGAGTGGGAGGTTCTGGGCAAGGGCGTGAATCATCCGGACGGTCGGCCCGCGGGGCTGGACGAGAACGCCCCGGCGAAGAAGAAGGTCGCGCTCGCGTATCTGGGCGACGGCGCATTGAACCAGGGGTGTCTGCACGAGGCGATGAACCTCGCCGGGCTGTACAGCCTGCCGGTGATCTTCATCGTCGAGAACAACCGCTACTCGATGGGCACGGCGATCGAGCGTGGCACGACGATGGCCCACAATCTGCTTGCCAAGGGTGCGGCGTACGGGATCGACTCGCTGAAGATCAGCGAGGACGAGGGGCTGGACATTCTTCGGCTGTACGACAAGTTCAAGCCGTTTGCCGATGAGTGCCGAGCCAAGCAGCGTCCGGGCTTTGTCGACCTGCACACGTACCGGTACCAGGGCCACTCGATGAGCGACCCGCAGAAGTACCGGACGAAGGACGAGGTGGAGGCGGTGAAGCAGAAGGACTCGATCGACCAGCTCGCGCTGCACCTGATGAACGAGCGGAAGAGCATGAGCGAGGAGCAGTTCCTGGCGATGCAGCGCGAGGTGAAGGACGTGGTGGCCAAGGCGATGGCGTTCGCCGAGGAAAGCCCGATCCCGGATGTGGAGGCGGAGCTGTACAGCGACGTGTACTCGAACATCGAGGCGAACCTGTCGCCGACGAGGGAGTACGTGCACGGGGTGAAGAATCCGCTGCTGTGAGTCCAGCTCGGCGTTCATATCTTCTCGCATCGATCACGGCCATGCTGTTTTGCTTCTCGGGGTTGCTTGGCATGGCTTATGCGAGCCCTCGGCCTTGGTTTGTACGAGCTCTGAACTCCTCCTGGGGCCTGTCTGGCCTTGTGTTCATGGTGCATTTGCCCTTTGCACTTCGATCGACTCTGCGGTGCCGTCAAACGCACCGTTGACGCGTCAGTCGCGGACGCTCTGAGCCGTCGAACATGATTGGGTTTTGCCAAGAACGGTTCACGGCAGATCGATCTTTGCTGTGATCGCCACCGATCGCATCGCGGCTGCAACCACAAGGTCGGCACCAACCGGGCGTCTACGCTGGAGTGGCCATGACGATGTCCGTTGCCATCCCCGAGGTCGCTCGCTCTCGCGTGCACGATTGTCCGCACCCCCTGCTGTTCGTCACCGTCAGCGGAGCGCATCTCTACGGCTTCGACTCGCCAGACTCAGATTGGGACCTCCGCGGCTGCCACGTCGCGCCGCTGCACGATGTCGTCTCTCTGCGACCTGCGCCCGAGACCTTTGAGATCATGGACAAGGCGGCGGTTCCGGAAGTGGACATCGTCACCCACGACATCCGCAAGTACTTCCAGCTTCTCCTGAAGCACAACGGGTACGTTCTTGAGCAGGTGTTCTCGCCGCTGGTGGCGTTCGAAACGCCGGAGTTTGAAGAACTGCGAGCGATCTGCCGCACGCTCATCTGCCGGAAGCACCGCCACCACTTCTTCCACTTCGGCGTGGATCAATGGAAGCTTGTCGGGGCGAGCTCGCAGCCCACCGTCAAGGGGCTTTTGTACACGTATCGCCCGCTGCTTGCAGGAATCCACCTGATGCGGACGGGCATGGTGGAGTCCAACCTCCGCCGACTGAATGAAGTGTTCGGCATCGCCGCGATCGGCGACCTCATTGCCCGCAAAGTCGCCGGCCACGAGAAGATGGGGATCTCGCCCGTCGAACTGGAATCGCATGCTGGCCAGTTCGATCGGTTGTGCCAGGAACTCGACGCGGCCCGCGATGCGAGCCCGCTGCCCGAACTCGCCCCCGACACGGGAGCGCTCAACGATCTGCTCGTCCGCGTCCGCATCAAGGGTCTCGACCAGACGCCGTAGAACACACAATGACGACCCTCCTCGCCCAGCAAGGCCAGTTCGCCCAGTTCTCGATCACGTACTGCTGCCTGCTGCCGGCGGGGATGGCGGCGGCGCTGGGGATCGTGTACTTCGCGATCCGGTACTTTGTCGGGCGTCGCGACGATCAGTCATGAACCGCCGGCACCGGCCCCAGGGGCTCGGATCGGCGGCCGTCACTGGAACTCGAAGCTGCCGCGGGACATGTAGATGCCCACAAGCTGCCCGACGAACGCGAGCAGACTGCCGATGAACAAGGACTTGAGCACGGGCCGGTCGCAGACGAACACGATGTAGCCGACGGCGGCGAAGAAGCCGATGATCGATCCGAAGCGCAGAATGCTGATCGGGATGAATCCGCCGATGACGTGGTAGATCATGAACCCGGCCCAGGTGTACTCCTGTTCCTGGATGGCGTCGATGAGACCCCAGATGATCGCGATGAGGTACACCACGCCGACGATCACCACCGACGCAAGGGTGAACTCCGGCACCAGCACGCCCACCAGCCCGATCGCGCCAAGACCAAGGGCGATGATCGAGCCGAAGATGATCGGCGAGCGGAGCACCGCCATGGTGGTCGATCCGGCATCGCCGGCCATGGCACCGATCTTGGATTCCTTTTTGACCTTCTCGGCGTAGACCGCGGTCCGGAGATTCTTGCCGGTCTGGGAGTTGAATCCGCAGCGCGTGCAGATGACCCCGCCTTGGGGGATCACCCCGCCGCACTGCTCGCACTTGCCGGCCTTGAGCATGGGCGACTGGCTGATGAGATCACTGAGCACGGAGCGCTCGTCGCCAACCGGAATGGTTCCGGGCGAGGGGGCGGGCGCGGCGCGGGACTCGCTCTTGGCTCGAGCGGCGGCCTTGACGGCGGCGACGTGCTGATCGTGGCAGGCGCCCGCGCAGGTGTACCGGCCCGCCGCGTCCTTGACACGGGGTTTGCCCGCAACGCTCTCGCCACAGACGACGCAGACTTTGCTCGGCGAATCGGTCCCCGGCATATGAACCCCATGGCAAGTGGCCTCTGACCCAAACGTATTGCTCACAGGATACTCCGGTTTTGGAGCCGCGCCAATCCCTAAATCTCAGTGTTGACCCGTATGCACGTTGAGGTCGGGGGGCAGGAAAAGCACGCTGGGGCCCGGGATCGACTCAGGAAAACCCAAGGCGACTCACCTACGATTTTCGCTTTGCACATCCAAGCAGAGTCCGTACCCCTCGCCCCGAGACCGAAGGTCCATGATCGCCACCACCGACCCCACGACGTCCCACCTGATCGCCCCCGGCACGCGCGAGATCCAGTTTCGCGAGGCCCTTCGCGAAGCCATGAGCCAGGAGATGCGGCGCGATCCGCGGATCTTCCTCATGGGTGAGGAAGTGGCCCAATACAACGGCGCGTACAAGGTGAGCCAGGGCATGCTCGATGAGTTCGGGCCCAAGCGGATCATCGACGCCCCGATCAGCGAGAACGGGTTCGCCGGGCTCGCCGTGGGCGCCGCGATGTACGGCCTGCGCCCCATCATCGAGTTCATGTCGTGGTCGTTCTCGCTCGTCGCGGCGGACCAGATCCTGAACAACGTCCCCAAGATGCTCTACATGTCCGGCGGACAGTGGGGCTGCCCGGTGGTCTTCCGCGGCAACAACGGCGCGGGCGGACAGCTTGGCTCAACCCACTCCTGGACCGTTGAAGCGATGTACGCCAACGTGCCGGGGCTCAAGATCGCCATTCCCTCTTGTGCGGCGGATGCCAAGGGCCTCCTCACGACCGCGATCCGCGACTCGGACCCCGTGTTCAACCTCGAATCCGAGCGCATGCTCAGCGACAAGGGCCCGGTTCCGGAAGGCGATTACGCGATTCCCTTCGGCGTCGCCGCCCTTCGCCGCGGCACATGGAGCGGCGAACGCAACAGCGATTGCACGCTGGTGAGCTTCGGTCGACCGGTGAACTTCTGCTGCGAGGCGGCGGATGAACTCGCCAAAGACGGGATCGTCTGCGACGTGCTGGACATGCGGACGGTTCGGCCGCTGGACATCGGCTCGATCATCGAGAGCGTGAAGCGCACGAACCGGCTGGTGGTGGTGGATCAGTGCTGGCCGTTTGCGAGCATCGCGACCGAAGTGATCACGCAGGTCTGCGAGAAGGGCTTCGACTATCTGGATCACCAGCCGCTGCGGGTGAATACGGAGGACGTGCCGACGCCGTATGCGAAGAACCTGGAGGCGGAGTACTTGCCGCACAAGGGGAAGATCATGGCGGCGGTGCGGCGGACGCTGGGTCGGTGAACAATACTACATCGGAACATGTTGACAGCGAAACATCAAGAGAGAGCCCGGAACTCGGACATGGCACGGCTGCGCAGCGAGACTCTCGATCGAATGGACGAGTATGCAGATCGCGTGCTCGATGTCACCGATGCGCTTGCCGAACAGGGTCGCTCACCAAGAATAATCAATCAGATCATTGGTGCCGGCACCTCGGTCGGCGCGAACATCTACGAGGCATCGGAGGCAATGAGCCGCGCCGACTTCAACAAGTGTCTCGCGATTGCCATCAAAGAGCTGAACGAATGCCATTTCTGGCTGAAACTCTGCTTACGACGCGGATGGTTCCAACCGACAAGAATGCACCCGATCGTTCTCGAAACGATCGAACTCAAGACCATGTTCGGCGCGATGCTCGGCCGATCCCGAAGGAAGGCCGCCGAGCGATAGGTCGAGTTGATTCCTTGCTTTGATTTCTTCCTGTTCCGCTGTTTGAGTGTTCCGCTGTTCCGCTGTAGAGACTCTCCCATGCCGATCGAAATGAAAATGCCCCGTCTCTCCGACACCATGGAACAGGGCACCGTTGTGCGCTGGGCGGTCAAGCCGGGGCAGAAGGTGCGTTCCGGTGATGTCGTCGCAGACATCGAGACGGACAAGGCCACGATGGAACTCCAGACGTTTGACGACGGCACCGTCGCCGAGCTGGCTGTTGCCGAAGGCACGACCGTGAAGGTTGGCACGATCATCATGCGCCTGGCCGAGCAGGGCGAGAGCGTGGACGCGGTGAAGGCCGGGGCAAGCACCCCCGCCGCCGCTCCTGCCGTCGCCTCGGCCGCCAAACAGGCCGGGAGCGTGGCTGCTCCGGCCGTCGTCAAGCGGCACGGGGTGATCACGTCGGCCCCGGCTGCACCCGCCTCGGCGGGGAGCAACGGCTCGCACGCGCCCGCGGGGGACCGGGTGTTTGCCTCGCCCCTGGCCCGCAAGATCGCGGCAGAGAACAACGTCGATCTGGGGTCCATCCCCGGCTCCGGCCCCTCCGGGCGCATCATCCGCAAGGATGTCGAGGCCGCGTTGCAGTCGGCGCCGGCGGGCCGAGCTCCGCAGGGCGCGATCGTCAAGGGCCCGCAGGCCGCACCGCGCATGACTCCCGCCCCGATGCCGATGGCCGGAGCGCAGCTTGCATCGCGCTCGATCGCCCTCTCCAACATGCGCGGCACGATCGCCAAGCGACTCGTCCAGAGCAAGCAGACCATCCCGCACTATCAGGTGACCATCGCCGTGCGGATGGATGCGCTGCTGGAGCTGCGCTCGCAGCTCAATGAGCAGCTCGCCGGTCAGGGCGTGAAGCTGAGCGTCAACGACTTCCTCGTGCGTGCGTGCGCCCTCGCCATGCACAGCCATCCGCACGTGAACAGCCGCTGGAACGATGCCGGGCCGAGTGTCGATCTCGTCGGCGATGTCAACATCGGCGTCGCGATCGCCCTGCCGCTGAACGAACGCGGCGAGGGCGGCGGGCTCGTCGTCGCCACACTCCGCAACGCCGACCGCATCGGGCTGCGTCAGATCTCCAGCGAATCCAAGCGACTCGCCGACAAGGCCCGCGGCAAGGGGCTCAGCATCGACGAGATGTCGGACTCAACGTTCACCATCAGCAACCTGGGCATGTTCGGCGTCGAGCACTTCACGGCGATCATCAACCCGCCCAACGCCGCCATCCTCGCCGTCGGCGCGGCGATCGAACAGCCCGTCGTCAAGACCGACCCCAAGACGGGTGAGAAGTCGATCGGCATCGGCCACATCATGCAGATGACGATGTCGAGCGATCACCGCATCATCGATGGTGCCATGGCCGCTCAGTATCTCGCGACGGTGCGCGAGCTGCTGGAGAAGCCGGCGACGCTGCTGGTGTGAGTGTGTTGGAAGGCGGCATTCTGGGTTCGGCAACCGGCATTCGGGAAGCAGCGAGGCGTGCTTCGCATCGCCAATCCCCGAATGCCGAATGCCCGTTGCCGAATGCCGCCGCCCGCATCGCCGATTCGTGACACATGCAGCACCACGAGCCGCAATCGCCGCCACCGATCACCCGCGCCCACGTCATCGTGACGGTGCTCATCCTGATCGCTCTCGGCCTGACGCTCGCCCTCTTCATGGTTCCGGGAACCAGCCCCTGGTTCTGGCCGATCGCGGTGGCTCTGGCGGTGGTGGGCGTTGCGGCGATGGTGGTGCCGATCAAGCCGAGGACGCCGTGAGCAAGTCGATCCCCGCGAAGCTCGCGGTGGACAACTCCCGTTTTCCTTGGGAGTTTCTGCTCCATCATCCCGAGTTCGAGGTCATCCTTCTGGCCACACCAAAGGTCGGATGCTCGACGATCAAACGCTGGATGATCGCTCGCTTTGCACCTGGCGCCGAGAGCGAACCTGGGTTCGACATCCATCGCTATGCCCACACCCACTTTGGCATGCACCGATTCGAGCAGCACGCTCGCGATCAAGTGCTTGCCCAGCGGCCAGTTGTCGCCTTCGTGCGATCACCCGCAGAGCGGCTGCGCTCGGCATTCATCGACAAGTTCGTCCGGCCCGCCCCGGACGAACTCTTCGAAGCGGCGATCGACGTACTCGCTGCTCTCGGTCGATCGCCGAACGAAGGACTGAGTTTCAGGGAGTTCGTTCGCCATGTCACTTCCGTCGACCCGATGAATCTGGACGCGCACTGGCGCCCGCAATCCACATTTCTGCTTGCAAGTCGTCCGTCGGTCGTGCGTCCGATCGAGCAACTTTCCGGCTTTCTGCGCTCGCTCGCACCAGGTACAGACCTCCCAACGGAACCCATGAACATCACGCGGAAGGAACCGACGGGCGAGCCTTCATATGCCGATGCTCGCTCGACCGATCTCCATAGCCGCGACCTGCGACCAGTTCTCTCCGACCTCATCGATGAGGCCGTCATCGCATCAATCGCGTCGTTCGATCAACTCGCCAACGACATCGCCCACGGCGGGTCATGGTGCCCATCCAAGTCCGGTCATATCGCAGACGAAGTTCCTCGTGCGTAGACTCGGTCCAAGTGCCCGACTCTTCGCACAAGTCCTCCTCCCTCCAAGGTCTCCAAGACGCAGCCGCCGCGCTCGCTGCGTTCATTGCCGATCCGGCCAACGCCCAGCGCATCGATCGCGTCAGCGCCCTGATCGCCGACCGCTTCACCTCTGGCCAGAAAATCCTCATCTGCGGCAACGGCGGCTCCTCCGCCGATGCGATGCACTTTGCCGAGGAGCTCACCGGCCGCTTCCGCAAAGAGCGGCCGCCCCTGCCCGCCATCGCCTGCACCGATGCCGGACACATCACCTGCGTCGCCAATGACTATGGCTATGAGCACGTCTTCTCCCGATGGGTGATGGCGCTCGCCAAGCCCGGCGATGTGCTCATCGTGCTGACCACCAGCGGCAACAGCGCGAACATCGCCGCCGCGGTCCAGGCGGCAAAGTCGGCGGGCGTGACCACCGTCGCCCTGCTGGGCAAGACCGGCGGCACGCTCAAGGGCATCTGCGACCACGAGTGGATCATGCCCGGCGCACACGCCGACCGGATCCAGGAACTGCACATGCTCGTTCTCCACCTGATCATCGAGGGGATCGAGCGTCGGATGTTCCCGGAACTCTGGGCCTAGCGTGACTGGCTTCGCCGGCGGGCGTGCGCGGCGCGGAGCTACTGACGGCGTTCGAACGCGCGTCGCACATCCTCCGGCATCATGTGCAGATCAAGGCGGCGTTCAGGAAGGGGCGTCGTTCGGCCTCGCTGCATGAGCGCGGTCTGGCGGGGATACAGATCGATCGGACGGCTTGTGCCGTCGGACCAGGTGCCATGCAGCCGAACGACCGTGAAGACCTCGATGCGCCCGGGCTCAACGACCTCGAAGAAGACGCACCGATCGAGGGGGAGCAGCCGTGCGTTTGATCGCTTCGATCGCGGCATGTCCTGCCAGTGTCCCGGGGGCCGAGGCACGGCCATGGTCGATCGAATGAGAACCCATCGCAGCGGATCTTCGTCGCTCAGCCAGAGGATCTCCTGTGCCGGTCCACCCGCGGCGACGCCGGAGACCGTCTGATAGGTGTGCACGTCTGCCCGTCGAAGCGCCAGCCGAACGCTCCAACCGGCGGAGAACTGCCAGAACCAACTGTGGCGGAAGTATCCGTCGAATCTCGGCGAGCCGGTTCGTGCGGTGACGCTGCTGACCCGAACGGGGACGAGCATGGCGCCGGGCTCGATCCCCTGACCGACGCCCTCGGCGAGCGATCGTCGTTCGAGCTCGTCGGCACGAAAGCGGCGCTGCAGATGCTCACAGACGCCGATCCAGATGAGGACGCCGGCGGCAACGCCTGCGCAGATCGAACAGCGGACGCCGACGACGATCGCCGCACGCGCCGGAAGCGCAAGCCGCGCGACGACCGGACGGATGCCCATCGCCACTCCGCACCCGAGCATGATCAGCCCGATGAGGGGCACGTAGTGCAGGCGGGGCGAGGTGACGGCGTGGGCAGCGGCGACCGGGAGCCAGGCCAGCAGCGTCCAGCAGGCGCCGAGTGAGACAAATCCGATGACGGGCCCGACTGGGCGACGGGGTTCGAAGTCGTGGCGGCCGGCTGGGTCGTTCCGGATCTCAACGCGGGAACGGAAGATCCACGCCGCACCGACGATCGCGAGCAGCCCGAACCCCGCCGATGCGAGCAGGGGCCTTGCAAGTGCCGCCGCGAGCCCCTCGGAGAACGCGCCGCGTGCAAAGCCCCAGAGCGCGAGTTCGGAAGGGATCTTGGCGGCGAGTTGGAGCAGATTCTGGGTCGCCGAATCTGGAAGCTCGCCGGGCGTGAGGTTGGCTTTATGCCGGAAGAACCCCACGAGATAGACAGCCAGCGCGATCCCCACCGCCGCCACCGGGGCGAGCGACCGCCGCACGCTCACGGCTCGTGTTCGCCCCTGGGCAAGTCCGAGGACGAGCACGAGCATGGGCAGAGCCGCGAGCACGCCGGGGGGCTGCTCGTTCATCGCCGCACTCGCCCACGCCGCAGCGGCCAGGGCACAGAGCGTACCCGCTCGCTTCCATGGGCCCGCGGCGTGGGCGTGCCGCAGCCACCAGGCATAGATGTGCCAGATGAGCAGCACGAGCACGACGGACATGAGCGTGCAGATGATGGCGATCCAGAGCACGGCCTCGAAGTGCACCGGGTGCACCATGAACAGCAGCGCGGCCGGAGCGGCGATGCCCGCCGAGGCTCCCAGGCGACGCAGCAGGCCATAGACCAGCCCGACGACGGCGGCGTGAAGGATCGCGCTGATGAGGTGCAGAGCCCACGGCGTCTCCCACAGCAGCGTGACCAGCGCAGGAAGCACGACGCGCGTCACCGGACGCCACAGGTGCCACGGACGGTTCAGCACGAGCGACTCGATCTCGCCGGTGGCCGGGTCGCGCTGATTCAGAAAGTAGTCGTCGTTGTAGACCCCCGTGTCCCCGACGAAGAAGGTGCTCATCGCCAGCGTCGCGGCAAACGCCAGGAGCACGAGCATGGTCCACATGGGCGCACGGCGGCGGCTCGACGCGCGCTCGGGCGGCTGAGGCGACTCGAAGATCATGTGCGGGTTACGGGCTCAATGGGCTGACGGGCTGGGCGGGCCGGCAGCGTAGGTGCGTCAGAGCAGCCCGGGGCTGAACCTAGGTGGCTCTGCGCCGCCGACTGAACACGCCCCGCAGCGGACCGGTGAGCCAGTCCAAGAGCTCGGCGATGGTGTGCAGGCGGAGCTTCAGTCGAAGATGCCGCAACGCCCCGTCGTCGGGATCGACGAGCAGAGCTTGGCTCACCCAGTACCGGGCCTTGGCCCAGTGCCGCTCGTGCACGCTGGCGATAGCCAGGTTGTGCATCGCGGCGACATGCTTGGGATTGAGCTTGAGCACCCGGCGACAGGCCTCGATCCCCGCTGCGCGGTCACCCGTCTCCAGCAGCGCGGCGGCGTAGAGGTGCTGAGACTCGGGATCCTCGGGCGTGGCCACGCTCAGCCGGTGCAGCACCCGCCGGGCCTGATCCGGCTGCTGCGCATCCAGCAGCAGGCGCCCAAGCTCCGCGAGATCGGCGGGCGCAAAGCGGTCCGGAGCATGGGCGTACTCCTCAAGTTCCTGTTCGATCAGGTCGTGGGCCGCCTGCTCGTCGCCCGGGGCTCTGCGCCGCAAACGCAGCACCGCGGCCCGACGACGCGCCGCGCCAAACTGCGGGTCCAGGCGAAGCACCACGTCGTACTGCTCGATCGCGCTGCTCGACGAACCCTGCCGATCAGCAAGCTCCGCGAGATAGAAGTGCGCATCGGGATTGTCGCTCTCCATCTCCAGCACGCGGCGGAACTTCTCCCCCGCTTCCCCGATCCGGTTCATCTGCACCAGAAGACACCCAAGATCCAGCAGCGAGTCGATGTCCCCAGGGTTGTTTCTCAGTTCTCGCAGATAAAGCTGCCGGGCTCGCTCCTGTCGACCAGTCGCGGCATACGCCTCGGCGAGCCGGGCGTGCACCCCGGGCATGTTCGGGTCCAGGTTCGCTGCCTCGCGGAGACACCAGACCGCCTTCTCATGCATCCCCCTGGCAAGCAGCGAGTCGGCCAGCAGCGCATAGGCGTCGGGGTTCTTCGGGTCGCACTGCTGAGCCATGTAGAACATGACCTCGGCCTGCTCGTGATCCCCCAGCCGCGAATAGGCCTCGATACGATGCACAAAGCTCGTCGCCTCCTGCGGAGCGAGCTTCTCGGCCTTCTCCAGCCAGGTGATCGCCTCCTTGGGCTTGCCCGCCCGGAGCAGATTCGCACCGATCATCGGCGGCACCGCGGGATCATCCTCCTGGAGCTGGTGGCAGTCGGTGAACGCCTTCACAGCGTCGTCGAATCGGCCAGCGGCTTCCAGCGTCAACCCCAGGTTGAAGTGCCACTCCGCCCGATACGGATTGATCGCGATGGCCTCCCGAAGCGCGCCCTCGGCCTCGGCCCACCGGCCGTCCTCAAAGAACTTGTGGGCACGCTCGACGTGCCCTTCGGCATCCATCCACTCATTCATGCTCGGGCTCGCTGATGCCAAACTCTAGGGCGTCTCCGGGCCCGGACCACGCCGACAGCAAGGGACAATCCCAACGCGAGCGCCACGACCGGAGCGATTCGGCGAACCCCGCCGCCCGCGTGGTGGTACAACCGGCGTCCGGTTCCAAGGATCGTGCTCCCGTGCCCCTCAGTCCAACAGTCACATTCCGCCCCTGTGTGCGATCCGCCGTGATCGGCGTGGCGCTGTTTGTTGGCGGACCGTGTGCGCCTGTTCTCTGGGGCAGTGTTCAGCCCTCGGACAGCCAGACGCCGCAGGAGCCGGGACCCGCTCTGCCCTCCATGTCCGCCGAAGCCCTGCGGGCGGAGCGCGACGACCTGCTTTCGCGGCTGCTCGTGGCGTTGCGTCAGCAGGTGCAGGGATCGGATGCGTCGGAGCGTTCGCGATTGCTCGCGGGGATGATCCAGGATCGGTTCGATGCCGTGCGTCTGCTGGGCTTCACGCTGGCGCTGCAGGAGCTGGCCAACGCCCGACCGCTGGGCCCGGAGCCGGGCCCCGCCGCTCTTCAGGCCGTGCGCAGCCCTTCTGCGGAGGAGCGTCGGCTGGCGGCGGAACTGGTGCTGGCGCTCGCG
>DHLW01000191.1:1875-2018 GCA_002405485.1 Phycisphaerales bacterium UBA4658 | reverse complement strand
CGTTCGGTGGAGCACGGCGGGCGGACCGGTGCAGGACGCCGCTCTGGACGCCTTGGCCGAGGCCGCTCGTCGTGGATTGCCGGTCGACGCCGAGGATCGGTCGGGTGTGCTCGCAGGCGTGTCGTGCGATCCGCCGATCGGAC
>DHLW01000191.1:0-1792 GCA_002405485.1 Phycisphaerales bacterium UBA4658 | reverse complement strand
AGATCCGCCGATCGGTCTTTCCGCGTGCGTGCTTTGCTGGATGTGGGGCGACCAGACCAGGCGTCAGGGCGTGATCCGAGCGCTTCTGGATCCCGATCGGCGGATCGCCGCCGCGGGGGCCATCGGGCTCTCTTCCGATGGCGTCGACGTGCTGCTCCGGGCGGCAAAGACCGACCCTGCGCTCTTCGAGTTCGCGGCCAGTGCGGTGGCGGCTCATGATCCGACGCCGGATCGGTTCCAAGCGGTTCTGGCGCTCCCCGCCCCGAGCCCCGACGCGCTCACACGCTCGCTGGTGGAGATCTCCGCAGCGATGTCCACCGCCGATCTCCTGACTGTCGCCGAGGGCACGCCCGATCGAGCGCTCCGAGAGGAGATGCTCACGCGACTCGCCTCGACGCCCGTGGCCTTGTCTCGCATGCCGTGGTCTGGCGTGACGGTGATCGGCCGTCATCAGGACACGGTCCGGGGTCTGCTCCTGCTGGCGCAGACCAGGTTCGAACTCAATCAGCCGGGTGCGGCCCTGGAAGCGCTGGATCGCATCAGCCCGACCTCCGACCCAGACCTGACCCGTCAGACGGCCGCACTGCGCACGCTCTGCCTGGCAATGGTGGACCGCATCGATGAGGCGGTCGCGCTCGAAGCTGAGCCGGAAACCTGGGTGCGGGCCCTGGAACTGGTCGCCGACCTCCCGCAGGCCCCGAGGGTTCTGGCGCTCATCGACGCGCGGTACACCAGCGAGATGCCGGGCGATCTGGCACGCCGAGTGACCAGCGTTCGGCGTCGGCTCGGCCTGTTCGTCGGGCCCGTGCGGGACCGCTGAGGCCGTCGTCAGCCGCGGGCACGCAGACGCGAGATCATCCCCCGCACGCCCTCGCGACCGCCCTGGTTCTGCATCGAGGGGAGTTCGGCAAGAGCCTGCGTCGCGGTGTCAAACCCGCCCGAAGGATCAAGCCCCCGACGCAGCCACATGGACCACCCGGCGCTCAGCCGCGGCACCAGCCGCTCAGCGGGAATGAGCGGCTCCTCGGCCCGCAGGCCGGTGATGAGCTGATACGCGATCTCAACGATCGATCGGACCTCGTCGCGGAGCACCTCAAGCGAGACCCGGCCCCCGCCCGCAAGCGCCCGGGCCAGACCATAGAGCTCCACGCTCACCGAGCCGCGACGGTCCACAATGACCTCGTCCAGACCGATCGGACCGTGGTGCGAGGCGATCCGCACCCCGGGGGCGTCGGTCGCGCTCCAGCACCTGTGCGCGTGGGCCGCGGCCTCCAGCAGTTGCTGCACAGCGTGCTCCACCTCTTCGGCTCGCATCTGCCCCTGCTTCTCGCGCAGCAGCCGCTGCAGCGGCCGCACCCCGTCGGCGGCCCCATTGAACGGCGTGATGACCCACGCCCGCTCCATCAGGTCAAACGTGAACTGCTGGATCTTCTGCACGTGCGGATGCTCGAGATTCGCCGACGACTCCACGGCCTCCACAAACCGCTGCCGCTCGGCCCGCCCACGGAGTTCGGCAAACCGGTACGCCACGTGGCTGGTGTGATGCTCGCTGTGCAGGGCCAGGAAGCGATCTGGCCGACCCCCCCCCGACGCACCCCCGCTCCCCCCACTCACCCCGCTCCCCCCACCCCCCACACCACCACCCGCGCCAGCGACGCCGACCGGGACCACCGCGTGACCCACATCGGCAAGCGGCAACGGCCCACCCGCCCACGAACGAGCCGAGTGACCGGGCGTTGCATCGCCCGCTGAGGGATAGTCGGCCCCGGGCCATGTGCGGCCAACGCCCGCG
>DHLW01000169.1:11432-11572 GCA_002405485.1 Phycisphaerales bacterium UBA4658 | reverse complement strand
GGTCCCGAGCGGGTCTTCGTTGCTTTGGGGGAACGGCCGCGCGACAGTGGCCTGCGGCGACCCGTTCAACGCACAGCGCCCCGCTCAACGGCCTGGGGCGGTTCAACTCGTGTTCAAGAAACGAGACGCCCGACGCCAAG
>DHLW01000169.1:11039-11234 GCA_002405485.1 Phycisphaerales bacterium UBA4658 | reverse complement strand
CCTCAGCGGGGCGGGGTAATTCGAATCGAAATGGCGCGGCGGGTCGTCATGGCTGTGGTGATCCGATCGGCATTCTAGCCGTTCGCCTTGAGGCGCGACAACCCGCCCGGATCCCGCCCCGATCCCCAACCCATCCGATCATCCCCGCAGCCCCCCCAATCCTCTCCAGAGCGCATCCGACCATCTCCGGAGCCG
>DHLW01000169.1:9363-10835 GCA_002405485.1 Phycisphaerales bacterium UBA4658 | reverse complement strand
GGGGCGGGGGGGTGGGGGCGGGGGCGGGGGGCGAAGAGACCGCCGCGTGTTCACCGGTGCACGATCGAAATCACGTCGCCCAAAGCCGCGAGGAGGTGGCACGGTGCGTTTGCACGGCATGTTGGCGGGGCGAGCTGGTGAGGGTGCCATCGGCCACGGCTCTGAGCGGTCGGCGGCACGGGCACGAGAGTTCGGCCATTGCGGTCGGTGCCACCTGCCGGTTGCGCGCTCAGCGTCAAATCTCCGATAGCTTGCTAGTTCACAGGTCTTGCACTCGGATGGCACTCCTGTTAGCCTGAGTGAGATGACTTACCGCGCCACGATCGCATTTCTGTCTATGTGGGTCGCTTCTGCTGCTGCGGATGTTCAATGTTCCGTGTCAGGAAATGCGAGCATTGGGCCGGGTGGTCCGTACACAAACTGGGGACCAGCCCAGCACTATGCCTACACCTACGACTGGTTTTTTAACAACAACGGCACCATCGTGCGTGGCGCAACGCTTCAGTGGGATGTCGGAATGCAGACACCTCGTCTCATAAAACTTGTCGTTAGTGGGTGGTCGGCACCTCCTTACAATGCCCTAGGACCGAGCGGTCTCAACGCATTCATCGATGTAACCGTGTCCGAGCGTCGGAACTTCAAGATCTACGGCACGATGTTCAGTGGGGCACCGGCTCAGATCACCATCAGTGGACCCGGCTTGAGCAGCCCCGCACAGTGGCCGGATGGTCGCTTGATCCTCACAGGTACCCCGAGCGGAGAACTGGACGTATCTGGGTCATTCGGACCCGGAACGCATCGCGTCTACCTCTGGGCAGCCTGTCCTCCACCGGGCGGCACGTTCGATCAAACGGTGACGCTCGAGGTGCTTTGCAAAGCCGACTTTGACCAGCGGGATGGCGTAACGGTCAATGACATCTTCGCGTTCCTGAATGCGTGGTTTGCGGGGAACCCCGCCGCCGATCAGTCGGATGATGGCCAACTGTCCCTGCTGGACGTGTTCTTGTTTCTGAACATCTGGTTCAACCCGTGCAACTGACTGTTCCGTGAATGCCGGCAGGTGGCACCGACCACGTCTCGGCACCCTCGCGCATCACGCCGGGCCATCGGCCGCGGCTCTGAGCGGTCGGTGTGCCTTGCGAAGAACACGCCCCCTCCCCGCCCCCGCTCCCGCAATCGACGTCATGCGAATCCTTGCCGCAAGGGCCGGTGTCGCGGGTCCTGTTGACTCACGGCCCGAGTTGAGCATGCTGGGGTGTTGGGTCGGAATGGCCGAGCATCAAGGCACACCGACCGCTCAGAGCNNGCCGCGGTCGTTGGCACGGGCTCATCAGTTCGGCCACTTCGGTCGCTGCCACCTGTCCTCTACCCCGGCAGGGCATCCAGCCACGCGAGCAGGTCCGCGGCGGATCGCTGCCCGCGAAGGGTCGCGATGACCTTGCCGTCACGCAGCGCGTACGTCATCGGGATCG
>DHLW01000169.1:8921-9217 GCA_002405485.1 Phycisphaerales bacterium UBA4658 | reverse complement strand
CCGTCCTCCCAAGATGACATTGGCCAGCTCGGGCGAACGGTCGACCTCGACGTGCGTGGGCAGGAAGCGGGCCTCCGACAGCCGCGCAATCACCTGTGCGTCGTTGATCGCATCTCGTTTGAACTGCTGACACGGCGCGCAGCGATCAGCGGTCGCGAACGCCACAACGATCCGATCCGCGCCCGCACGCACAACCGCGGCGTCCAGCGGCGGAGCATCCGCGATCAGCGCCGGCAGCGTGATCGTCTCCCGAGCGACGATGAACCCCGTCTTCGGGTCGTACTCATGCGCCACGG
>DHLW01000169.1:0-8749 GCA_002405485.1 Phycisphaerales bacterium UBA4658 | reverse complement strand
GCCCCCCCCCCGCCGCTGCAGCCGCCGAACCACTCACCTCGGGCGACGACGGACGCGACTGGGAACACCCAGCAGCGAACACCATCGGCGCGAGAAGGACGAACCTCAGGAAAGCGGCGGGCAGCGTCGTGTTCATGAGCGACAGATCGTAACCCGATCGGGACCAACGAAGATCTCGAAGGCGAGATCGCGGGCAACCCGCCACGGTCGCCAGGTGTCACCGACCACCTCTTTGCACCCTCGCGGCATCACGCCGTGCCATCGACCGCGGCTCTACGCGCTCGATGTGCCTGGCGCAGAACACGCTCCCCATCTCCCCCCGTGCGTCTTCGTGCCTCCATGGTGAAGGTCTTTCCGGCCTGGGTGGGGGGAGGGGGTGGAGGGAATTCGCCGTGCTCGAAGATCGTCTGCGTCCGCAGCACGAATCCGGACCCTGGCGGGTGGCCAGACCTCGCCGCTGTTGGCTGAGGCATGAAGTGCCACCACCTCGCGGCGTTGGGCGAGGTTCTGGCACGTTCGGTCCCCCGCGTATGGGCGAGATCGGGCCACCTGCCGGTCTACACCTCGTGACCAACGTGCTCGCCGAGACCGGTATCGACTTCTCCGCACCGGAACGATTCGATGAGTTGCGTGCTCTCCGCAAAGACGGCCTGGTCATCGGCGGCACCGGAGTGCTGCTCGCAGCGCGGCTTCGCCCGTGAGTCCGGGGCGCTCGGCAGACGCCAATCACACGTGCTGGAAGATCGTCTGGGTTCGCAGCACCAGCCCCGTCCCGGCCACGAGGTGATACCCCTGGCAGTGCACTTCCTTGCTCAAGCGCTGCAGATCCAGAAGAGACAGGCACCTGCGACCCTGATCATCCGCCCACTTGTGGGTCAGGGCCTCGGTCTGCCGGGCGTAGTCCAGCATCTCGTCATAGGTCGAGCGATACAGGTTCTCGCTCAGGTTCTCTGTCTGGATGCTGGTGGTGTACACGACCTTCTCGGCTCCGAAGCGATGCTCGAACTCATGCTCGCCGGAACAGGGAAAACCCGTCACCGCCCCGTCCACCGGCAATCGGTCATCCTGGTCGGTCAGCAGCTCGCAGCAGGAAAACGACCCATGACGAAACCGGAGCATGTGCCCGCCCGCGGAAATCCAGGCCTCCAGGTCGTATCGCCCGTGCGACAAGACCTTTCGTCCCTTGAGCTGCATGATCTCAGGATGCAGGGGCTTGCGGTACAAAAACAACTGGTACGCCAAGGCCATGGACGCGGAACGCGAAGAGAGATTCATGAATCGCAGCCCTGAGAACAGGATGTCGGTCCGACGACGCGCGGACGAACGCGGTCCGCGTGCGTATTTCACCGTATGTGTTCCGCACTGGCAAGCGAAAAGTTGCGGGAATCACATACAACTTGTTCGATAATGCCGAGTCCTGCACCGCAACAGGTAGAGTGTGCGCCGCATGGCTCCCCGAGTGGCCCAGACGACATCCGCGAATCGACAATCGCCGACAGGGCCTTCCCTTGACGCTGCGCCCCCCGAAATGCGTGGGTCGCCTCTCAGCGGAGGCGCGGCTGGGCTGGAAGCGCTTGCCCATCGTGCGCGAGGTCTTGTGGATCGGGCCCGGGTGGCGCTCGGGGGGCGCGACCTTGAAGCGGAGATCATGGGCTACGGCCTGGCCCTCGCCGGCGCATCGCCCGAGCAGACGGCGCACATCTGCGACAGTCTTCTGGAGCTTGCCGACACGCGGAGCGGACCGGACGCGCTGGCAATCGTCGCCGGCGTCTGGACGCGGCTGGAGCCCGGGCATCGGGCCCGCGTCGTGGGGCGGGGTCAGGGCGTCTGGCCTCGGGCATGCGCCATCGCCGCGCTCGATCCAAACCCCACGGCCCGCGCATCGGTGGCGACACTCGTGGGCGTGTTGTGCGATCCGCACGCCATGTCGCTCCTGCACGCGCTGCTGAGCGACCGCGATCCGATCGTGGCTGAGCAGGCCGGGGCCGCCGTGCTCGCCCTGGCCACGCGGCTTGGGCAGGAACCCGCGCTGGACCCGGTTGCTCGCGAAGCGGTGCGGCGAACGGTCGCGCAATGCGCAGGTGGCTTCGATGCGCATCGGCGGCGGGAGACGCTCGGGGCGTTGCTGCTGGTGCTCGGCCCAACACCGGCGGCGGCCCGCGGATCGCGGGAGCACGCACGCACCCTGCTTGCAGACGCCGATCACCCCGCCCACATGGTGCTGCGCGGCATGCTCCGGCGGGGAGACGCGCTGGCGACTCGAGAAGCGGCCTGGATGTGCATGACCATCGACGCGTGGCGCACCGCATGCGTGGATCGGCTCGGGCTCTCCACCGATGCCGACGGGATCGGTCGCGTTCTGGAACGAGGCCATCTGCTGGCGAATCCGGATCGTTCTGCCGCCCTCGAACGGTCGCGCGAGGGCGTGCGGCGAGGCCGTTGCTCCGGGCTGGACATCAGCGCGCAGACGCTCGAATCTCTCGCTCCCGGTCCGGCGGCGTGGGCTCCGCGGTGGCTTGCGTGTGTCGACGGTCGGGGGCTCTCGGCCCGTCTGGAGCCGCTGCTGGCCCACGGGTCGCCGCGTGTCCGGCTTGCCGCACTCCTGGAGCTCTCTCGCGAATCGGACTGGACATCCGGCGCTGGGGCCGACTTCGTCTTTGACGAGGATGCGCGTGTGGCCCGCTGCGGGCTGCTGCGAATGACCCTGCCCTCGGCCAGGTCCCGGATCGCGCCCGATCAACTGCATCGAACGCTCCGCGTGCTTGAGCGTTCGCCCCACCGGTCCGTGCGAATGCAGGCGACGCGACTGAGTCGATCGCTGGACCCGCTCGGCCCGTCCTCCCAGGGCCGACTGAACGCCCGCCGGATGCTGAGCGCCGGCGACGAGACCCTTGTCAGGATGATCCAGGAGGCGGTGCGTTCCGGCCCGCTGGATCGCCGAATCGCCGCGATCGCCTCGGCCAGAGCCCTTGGCCTCGGCGCCGGCATCGAGCTCGAGCTGCTGACGATCGTGCACCGCTCTGCCGAGCCGGTGGCGGAGAGTGGCCAGATCTCGCCGGAGCGACGCGATCTGCTTCACTGTGCCGCCGCGGCGATCACGCTGCTTGCGGACCTGCCCTCACCGGCGGCTCAGCACGCTGTGCATCGGTGCCTTCGGCATCCTGACGCGCGGGTTCGAGCCAACGCTCTGGACGCGCTGGCTCGAGCGGCCCGCCTTCGCGGCTCGATCGCCGAGGAATCGGGCGTGCTGGCCTCGGCCATCGTGGAGTTCAAGAACGATGAGCAGCATCGGGTCCGCGCGTCTGCGGCCCGGGCCGCGGTTCTGGCTGCCGTGGCCCGCGAGCGGCTGGAAGACATCCTGCCGCGCGTGGCGCCGCTGCTGAGCGACGACCGGCCGATGCACCGGATCTCGGGCCTCTGGCTCGCCGAGCGGGTGGCGGGGATCACCCCCGCGCCGCGGATTCGCGAGGCCCTGGCCGCCGCCGTCGCGGAGACGGTCCGAACCGAGCCCGACCTGAGGGTTCAGACGCGAGCCCGCCGGGCCGGAGCGCACCTGCTGACGCAGATGCGCATCGACATGGGCACACAGACGCCGGGCGCGTGGACGGCCCGCGAACCCGCGGCCGGGGGCGATCGGGCGGCTGTCGTCTGATTCGTGACGGATCGTGACGCATCCCGCATCTGGGGATGCTGCGAATCCACAGGCGATGGCCCATACTCCCGCACCTGCCCCAGTGGGCCAAGAATGGAGTCATGATCATGCATCTGCACCGATTCCTCGCGGCGGGGTCCCTGGCTGGGGCGTCGCTGCTGGCGTTCGCGTCAAACGCCTGGGCCGGGCCGGAGACCGACTCCGCCCCCTCGACGACGGCCCAGCCCGCGGGCGCGATCGAGCGGGATCGAGACGACCGCTATCTCCGGACCATCGACGACCGCGGCGGCGACGGCAAGCACCTGCAGAGCGTGACGCTGCAAATGGCCGTTCGGCGATTCGAGCGCGTCGGAGCGCCCGGCCCGTCGATCACGATGTGCGCCGCGGTGCACGTCGGCGACAAGCCCTTCTACGACCGCCTGCAGCAACTGCTGGACAATCAGGATGTGGTGCTCTATGAGGGCGTCAAGCCGCCGGGCACGGGTCGGCCCGAGCACGCGCTGAAGACGGCCGATGACGATGCCTCGCGCGTGAAGAGCACCAGGATGCGTATGCGTCTGCTGGCGATCGCCGCCCGGCAGCACGAGCGCCGCGCCGGCGCCCTGCCCGAGTCGCTGGAGGCCCTGCAGGCGGGGCTCGACGGCAAGTACAGAACCTACTTCGACCTCATGGCCGCCGACGCCTGGGGAACGCGGTTTGTGTATGCAGCCAAGCCGGCCTCGATTCCGAAGGCCGAGCCGTCGGATGCGGCGTCCGAACCGAATCAGGCCAGTCGGCCCGCGGCACGGCGCTGGGGCGAGCTGGAAATCACGAGTCTCGGCTCCGACGGCGCCGTCGGCGGTGAGGGCGCCGCGGAGGACATCCTGCTGAGCGCACAGAAGCCCATCCGCCCTTCGGACCTTCCGGATGCCGACGACCGGGGGCTGCAGCACGAGCTGGCCCGGGCCCTTGGGCTGGTCTTTCAGCTCGACGTGATGAACCACGATCTGCCAAACTGGCGCAACAGCGACCTGTCGATCGATCAGGTGCAGGAACGGCTGAGCTCCTCGGGCTCGGATCCGGACCAGATCTTCAAGATGCTCGACGGGTCGTCGTTTCAGGCGGGCGTCGCCAAGCTGATGCTGGGATTCATGCGCTTGATGCCGGGCATGCAGACGATCGGCAAGCTCATGCTCCTGGAGGTGCTCAACGACGCCGACAGGTTCCTGGCCGCCGCCCCGGGGATGCAGAAGACCATGAGCGTCATCCTGCACGACCGTAACGAGGTGGTGCTGGATGATCTTCGCTCGGTGATCGAGAACGAGCCCGGGGTCAAGTCGGTCGGGATCATCTACGGCGGGGCGCACATGCCCGGGCTCGAGGAGGGGCTCGCCGCGCTGGGCTATCGCGAGGCCGGCGTGGAGTGGCTTGACGCGATCGTCGTGAACATGCCGGGCAATCCCGCCGAGCGTCGCCAGATGGAGTCCATGCGGAGTTCGATCCGGCAGGCGCTGCAGCGAGAGCTCAAGCGTGCGGAGAAGCGAGTGCCTGCGGAATAGCCCGCCGACCGATCAATCCATCGGAGGCCGGCTTGCCCGTCGGGCCAGGGGCGTCTCGCCGCGGAGTCGCAGCGCGACGTCGGCGAGGATGCGATCGTCGGTCGTGATCGTGACATGGCTGAAGACGCGCGTGCCGCTGACCCAGATAGGCTCGCGCCCGGGCGGGGCGCTCCGGGTCGCGCCGACCCAACGATCGTTCAGTCGGGCATAGCAGACCAGTTCATACCGCGCCGTCGGGAGCGCGGCGTTCAGGCGATCCAGGAACGCCGAGCCGGGCCGCATGTCCTTGGCGGCACGATCGAGCGCGACCTTCCCCGCGAGGATCGCGCCATTGTGCGGGGTTCCGAGGGTGAACAGGCGGGCGACGCGCAGCCGCTTTTGACCGTCTTCCAAGGGCAACTGCGCCGCCAGCCGAGCGACCAGCCCGCCCATGGAGACCCCGATCACGTCGATCTCGGTGGTGCGGTGCGGCTCGGGGTTGGGCCATGTGCGTTCGACATGCCGAACCACGAGCCGCGCGATCCGGTCCAGATCGCCGCAATGCGGATAGGCCAGGGGCTCGAACATGTCCGCCGGCCCGCCGACCAGCTCATGCATCCGCCGGGCGACCTGCGAGACCATGATGCGCCACGCCCGGTACCCGGCAAGCACGAGCACCGGGCGTGGAGGAGCCATCGGCGTGGCGCGAAGGCGCTCGATCGTGAGCGCGAGCTCGTCGGGGGTGACGGCAAAGTCGGGGTTGTCGTGCGGGAGCGCCAGCCACTGGGCAAGCCGCCCGGGAACCAGCGCCCCCACGTGCACGGTGGAACTCATGCCCCGACGATACGCAGCACACTCGCCGACCCGGCAGAGCCCGCGAGGCGATCAGCGTCGGCGGCGGAGCATGAGCATCCCGCCGAGCCCGACGAGCGCCGCCGAGGCCGGCGCGGGAATCGGCTGCGCCGTGATCGCGATGACCGCGTCGTTGAAGTCATAGTCCGCATGCTCGCCCTTCATGCGATCTTCCCAGAACAGCACCCACTCCATGCCCGTCTTCTCCGGGCGATCGATCGCGTACGTCGTGAGCTGGTCGAACGTCCGGTTCGAGAATGAGCCCAGCCCGTTGTTGTCTCCCGGGTTGCTCGTCCACAGGGTGTTGCGGCTGAGATTCTTGATCGCCCAGCGGAACGGCCCGGTCAAGGTGACCGAGCGCTCGGAGTTCATCGTGCCCGTGTCAAACAGCGACTGGAACGTCGGCGTCGCCAGCGTGTCGTCGAAATACCCGAACTGCGATCGGTCCGCCGCGAACTTGGCCCGTGCGGTGACCAGGAACGTGCTCTCCCCCGACCAGATCGAGTCGACCGCGCCCACCGTGCCCGAGGAGAGCGAGGTCGGTCCGCCGGCGCCCGCGTCGGCAAGCCGCTGCGCCGTCACCGCTCCGCCCACATAGTCACGCCCGTTGGACGTCATCGTGAATGTCGAGCCGTACAGATCCCGCAGGATCTGAGCGTGGCTCTTCTCGCCCGACGGCGGGGGGTTGACGGTCGTGTACGTCTGACCCGATGCGACAGCGCTCAAAGCGGCCATCACGCTCACAGAAACAATGCTCGTCTTGATCTTCATGTCCATTCTCCGTGAATGCTCTGGATTGACCCCGGCAAGCGCCGAACCCCGGCGCATGCACCCGCGATACTCACCAGGCCGGAAGCTCAAGCCGCATCGCGCAGCCGAGCCGGCACACTCCAGTAGTGCATTCAGCGGACCACGCCGCCAGCTCACCGCGGGTTCGACCCGAGGCGCGGTTGGACGTGTAGCGATACCAACGGCGCGAACGCACGCAGCTTGCCCGACTTCACCGGGTTATTCGGGCCTTCTTCAGCGGCCGGATCGGAGCGTGTACGCGGCGACGGCCAGCGCCTGCTGATCCCCGCGATGGGTGAGCGTGCTCGGCCGAACGTCCACGATCGCCGACGCGGCCGGAATCGCCACCTCTCGCAGCACGCGCATCGCGCGAGGAATGAACAGATCCGGATACGCCGAGCCGATCGTGCCCAGCACGAACACCTGGGGGTTCAGGATGTCCGTCATCACTCCCATCAGCCGCCCCAGTTCGCTCGCCGACCGCTCGATCACGCGGAGTGCAGCGGCATCGCCGCCCCGCGCCGCATCGCACAGCGCCTGCGGCGAAATCGCGCCCTCTCGCGCCAGCACTTCGCGGAGCACGCTGGATTCATTGGTGTGCGTGCAGACGATCGCCTCGGCGTGGGCCATCTGGCTCAGGCCAGGACCCGAGCAGTACCCCTCGATGCTCCCGCGACGCCCGAACCCCACCGGCCCGTCATCCTGCGGACTGCTCTTGATCCGCCCGATCTCGCCGGCAAGCCCGAGCGGACCCTCGTACAACCGACCATCGATGATGAGCCCCGCGCCCATGCCGGTGGAAAACGTCAGAAACACCGCCGTCTGCGCTCCGCGTGCGGCACCCCACAGCCACTCGGCATACGCCGCGGCGTTGGCGTCGTTCATCATCGCGCTCGGACACTCGAAGCCGGCCTTCAACCAATCACGCAATCCAAACCCATGCCACCGCGGATTGTTCGGCGGATTGATGAACGCCCCGCGGGCATAATCCAGCGGCCCCGGACACGCCGCCCCGAGCGCAAGCACTCTTCCCGCGCTCGGCCCGACAGCTTTGAGGAGTGCCAGCAGCCGCTGCTTGCAGTCGCTCAGAATCGCCTCGGGCGCGAGCGAGTGATCGACGGCGAGTCGATCGGTCGCGAGCACACGCCCATCAGGTGTGCCCACGCACAGACCGATCTTGGTGCCGCCGATATCCAGGCCGAGATAGACGCCTTCGCTCATGGTCCAGCCCGGCTCGACTCAGATGAGCCCGTCAGTCCGCGGAGCGCCCACTTCGGGCTTCTTGCCCATTGCGCCGAACCAGACGAGGCAGAAGATCGGGTAGATGAGCGACAAGCACAGACCGAAGACGAGTCCGCCGACCATCCCGGCCTGCTGAGCCGCGGCCTGCGTGGCGTCGGCCCCCGGCGGCATCTGCTGCTGCATCGCCTGCGCATTGGCCCAGCCGAAAAAGACCCCAGCGAGTGCGGTAAGCGTCCCGATCGCGGCCCACCCAAGGTGCATCGGACGCCCGATCGCCTGCCGACGCAGCGTCATCACCCCCGCCACGATGAGCAGGATCGAGAGCAGCACCGAGAGCACCGCCACCGCGATCATCGGCGCCGAACTGCTCGCCGCCATCTGCTGGCGCATCTGCTCCTGCTGCTCCGGGGGAACCATGTTCACCATCGCGTTCCCGAGCACCGGCGAGAGCGCACCACATCCGTTGCAGATCACCCCAAGAGAACCCCACACGATGCTGATGATCCCCACCACCATCGGCCACTTTGGGGGCTCGCTCATCGCAGACACGTCCGGCTGTTCCGTCGCTGGCATCTGGCTCATGTCAACCTCCAGATCGGAGCATACCAAAGTTCCACCGCTCGTCCGGTCCTCCCCCACCCCTCCTGCCCCCAACCCCTTCCCCCCGCTCCTCATCTTCGGCCCGAGACGCGTTTGG
>DHLW01000156.1:5031-10303 GCA_002405485.1 Phycisphaerales bacterium UBA4658 | reverse complement strand
GGGAAGCCCCATCGCTCGATGATGTTGCCGATGGTTGCCTTTACCTCGTCGGTCATCGCGTGAACTCCCGCTTCCAGCCTTCCATCAAAACCCGGTGCGATGCCTCGGAGAACCACCACTGAATGAGAATCCAGATGATCGCGTTCACGATCGCCGACAAAACGATTGCCCATAGGAAGCCGAACTCGGCGTCGCTGTAGCCGCTGCAAGCGTGGTAGAGCCGCTTCATGTTTGCGGACACCGCGATGCCGTAGACCTGTTGCTCGCGTTCGCTGCGGCAGTGCTGGAGGTTCTCGGGCTCCCACGACTCGACCGCGAGCCGCACGAGGTCGGCGACCTGGCGTCGCCCAGCGATCCACTTGCGTGGGCCGAGGCGTTCCCAAACGTGCGATTGCAGCTGCTCGAAGTTCATTCTTGGCTCGCTCTCTTGCAGCGGCAGGTGGGCGGGCACGGGCAGGGTGTCCGGTGCCCGTCGCCGTGCGTGATCCAACCGTTCTGGCACTCGCCGCAGCACTCGTCGGGCTTCGGCCCCGGCGTCGGGCTTGGGGCGGGCGCGGTTCGCGAACGGAGAACGGCGAGGGCGGCCCCGGTGCCGAGGTCGCCTTCGACCGGGGCGGGCGGCACGGTGGCAACCGCACACCCAGCAGCGAACGCGACGAGCCAGACCCAGTTGTGGTAGCGGTGCATGGTCAGAAGATCCCTTCGGTCCAGTTGGGCAGCTTTTGCGCGGGCCAGCCGTTGAAGCCGCTGAACGCGATGATCTCGCGGTTCTTGAAGTCGC
The DNA here is from genome assembly GCA_002405485.1 of Phycisphaerales bacterium UBA4658. Lineage (GTDB taxonomy): Bacteria > Planctomycetota > Phycisphaerae > Phycisphaerales > UBA1924 > UBA4658. Next base: position 9,522 of record DHLW01000156.1, on the reverse strand, counting down.
TCCACAGCGACCAGAACGCGCCTTCGGGAATGTCGATGTCGGTCCCAAGCACACGACGACCGCCGCCATTCCACCGATTCCAGCTGTTCTGGACCATCACCGCGGGCTCGCCGTACTTCTGCTTGAAGATGTCGCGGTCATCCGCTCCAAGCACCGCGAGGGCGTGGGCCCAGCTGCCCTGCCTGCGAGATACGCCGTTCTCGTCTCGCTTGCTCGACCAGCCCTGTCCCCCGCAGGTCGTCAGCGCGTACCCATTCGCCAACAGGTCTCGTGCCTGCTCAAAGCTGGTGACTTCGGTGGCGGTCCGCATCAAGTGCTGCTGGCCGAACTTCGTGATGTTGTCGGGCGGCGGAACCGCGCCCCACTTGCCAGCCAAGCTGCCGCTGTAGCGGGTCAGGTCGAACCCGAACTCGGGATAGTTTTTGCGGGGCCATAGGCCAGACTTTTCGCACATGACCCGCGCGGCTCGACCGCATTGCCACCCGTCCCCGCCATGAGAGCGATGCCAATAAATTGCTTCGCTACTGCAACAGACATCCTTGTATCCTTCGACCGGCATATCGGGTTTGTCTTCGACCAACCCCGTAACCTCGTCTGGTCTTCCGGCGACGATCTCGCTGCACATCGTGCAGACTGCTGCCGTGCGCGTGCTGTGGGCAACACAGTCGCCACGGGTTTGTGCTGCACCCGGCAGGCAACCTGGGAACAGCTTTTCCATGTAGATCCACAACGCAGTCAGCTTGCCAGCGCCGCTGCCAGAGAGACCGTATGCGTTGATTGCATCGGCGGCGTACGGGTAGAGCCCCTGCGACGAAACCCAATCGCGGAACTCTTGGCGGCTCTCGGGCGTGCTCTCGCACCCGACGAGCCCAGCAAGGTATTCAGCGAGTGGTTCCCAGGGCATACGTCACCTCTGCAACGCAGCCCACGCCAACGCCTCGCACAGTTCGCCGAACTGATCCCGCAGCTTGGCATCCACCGGTTTGATGTCGAGCCCGATGACGCTGGCGAACGCCGAATTGCACGCCGTGTCGAGCCCGGCATATCGGCCCGAGGCACCGCCGATCCGCTTCCAGCCGACGATCGCCGCGGTGCGGGCATAGTCGCGGAGCACCCGCGTGTCGGGCACCAGCTGCATTTCCGCCTCGCCGTCGAGCCCCTTGCCAGCCTTGACCCACACGTCGGCAAATAGCGAGCGGTCGGCTTGGCTCGCCGATTTCATCGCCGCGGTCACGTCCGCCACGGCTTGCCGCATCGTGCTCGAAGGCGTGCTGATGCTCGGCACCGGCACGACCGGCTGCACCGGCTTCGGCACGCCGAACGCCGCGACATACGCCAAGATGATCGCCAACGCCCAGCGGTTCATGCCTACTCCCTCGGGCTGGCGAGCATCACGTTCAACAGCTTCTCGCAGAGGTCCACACCGTCCTCGTTGCCGGAAAGCCGCAGGCGGTTGGCGATTTCGAGAACGAGCCTCATGTCTTTGAGGGCGGCGTCTTCGGTCGGGCTACCCGGTCTCGCGAGCCAGCCTTGAACAGCTTTCCAGGCAGCCACCAAAGCGGGCGACGCCACAAGAGCAACCGCCGCCAAGGCCGCGATGACACGTACAGCGAGTTCGGCATCGACGTTCACTGCGGCACCTTGGAAAGGATGTACCGGATCAGCCGCTCTCCCTCCGCGGTCTTCACCACGTCGCCGACGAGCTTCACGACCTCATCGTCGATCGTGGTCTGCGAGCGGCTCGCGAGCCACTCCAGGGCGTCCGCCACCACGATGCCCTTCTTGTAGTTGTCGGGCTCGTTCAGTGCCCGCTGGGCGTAGCCCACCAGCGGCATGAGCTGCTGGATGATTTGCAGCGTGTCCCACCAGCTGAGGTCGTAGGACCCGTACTCGTCGCGTGCGTCCGGCATTGCAACCTCCTTGCTGCGCCAGACTTGATGCTACCCCGCTCGAGTGGCCACCGCGGAGGTTTCCGCAACGCGGGAAAGCATGGCGAGCTTCGACTCCACGCCCACCGTCCAGTTCGCATGCCAGGCCACGCAGGTCTCCGGCACCTTGAACGGCTCGCCCTGCCACACCGTCTTGTTGCCGAGCGTTGCCCAGTTGCAGACCCTGTCTGCCGGCAGCACGCTCATCGGCACCGGCAGCCTTTTGGCGTTGGCACGCAGGACATGGATCACGTCCTGGTCCGGCTGGTCGAGGAGCTTCGACATGTCCGCCACGAGCTGCCACCACCGGGCCGTCTGGTGCGTCGACCGGAACAGCATGACGCCGGCACACCACTGGACGATGTCATCGCTGTATGCGATCTCGTGAAACTGCATGGTTCGGACGTGGGCTTCGGCCCACTCAACGAGCCCCGGCAGAAGCACCACGTCGGAGTCCACGTACAGCGTCGGCTGCCCGTCCTGCGGCAGACGCATCAGCAGATCCAGCTTGTCATCCATGCAGGCGTTCCAGCCGGGTTGCTTGAACGAACCGGTAGGGCAAGTCTGCGGATACTCGCGGGCGACAATGTCCGCGAACCCGACCGCCCGGCCGAGCACGAACTGCTCGCACATGGCGGCGTGGCTCGGTGTGTAGTAGGTAGCAAGTCTTAGCATGGATGGTGCACCCGTAGAGCGGACGTAGAGGTCGGAGGCACTTCTCGAAAGTGGACCGGCGGCGTTGCCCCGAGCGTGTCTATCCACAGCGGGTTCAGGTGGTGCGCAGCGTGCCACTCCGCGCTGGGCACGGGCGCACCACCTTCGCCGCCTATGTTCTGGATGCGAGCCACGAGCGGCCGGATTTCGTACCGGCCGGCGCGGGTCACCTTGTCAATCACGGTATCCCAGCTAACCTGCGAATCATCTGCTGGCCACTTGGTGCGGACGCTGTCCCACCGGTCCCTCCACGTAGCCCAGCCCCACGGCGTGAACCATTGCTCGCGGATCACCGCTGAGGTGTGCACCAGCTCGTCGGCCGGCGTTCGCTGGTAGCCGCAGATGCTGAAAACGCTCTTGTCGTCGCGGTACTCCCGCAGCCCCCACTCGCAGAACCGCAGAAAGTCCTTGCCGGGCACGGTGTCGTCTTCAAGGGCGATAACCTGGTCGTACTCGGAGAACCCAACTGACAACGCGTAGTAGGTGTTCAGGTTGCAGCCGGCTTTGCGGGTGCCGACCGACACAAACCGCGGCTCGCGGAACTTGCGGGCTAGGCGGACCACTTCGGCGTTCACCGGCTCGCAGGCGAACGCCACCGGCACGCCTTCGATCCCGTCGCACTGGGCGAGCGCCTCGAGCACGCGCCGCGTGTACTCGGGCCGGTTACACAGCGTCATGACGATGCAGTAGTCAGCCATTTCCATACGCCGTATGCGGCGGTCCTTGCCAGCGAAGCTTGCGGTCGGTGTCGGTCCAGTTTGTCTGCTGTTGCAAGCAGCGGATGCGGATTACGTCCGGGGTCGGTATCCCGTCCTCGGGCTCCGCCCCGTAACGCTTTCGCAGTCCCAGCTGCATCCGCATCTTCGCCAGCGTCGAAGTGGAATAGCGGAGCTGCCGGGCGATCTCCTCGAGGGCGATGCCCTCGTCCCAGAGGCGGGCGAACTTGGCGCGGGTTCGGGCGTCCATGCCGTCTCCGTTCAGGCAATGTGCACCCACCAACTCGGGCAGGCTTCGTGCGTTACACCGCAGGGGCCGACGCAGATCTCGGCAACCGCCCGTCGCACGTCGAACGGCGGCTTCGTGTAGTAGTCGTGCCCGGCGAGGATGCCGCCGCGGACGATCTTCGGGGCCCACGCCAAGATGTCCCGCCTGCACCCCTCGTAGCTGTGATCGGCGTCGATGTAGACGAACGACAGCGACCGGTCGGCAAACGATGCCGCGGCCTGCTGGGAGTCGGCACGCATGATCTGCACCCGCGTCCCATACTCTGCCGCGACTTCGCGAGCCTGCTGAAACCGCACCTCGTGCTCGGCATCGTCTCCGTTCATCACGTCGTCGTACCCGTCGATGTGGGCCCAGCGGTCCACCATGACGTAGTCGAACGGCCACAGCTTCAGGAACGCTCGCGAGTAGTTGCCTTCGGCGACGCCGACTTCAACGGCCGGCTGCGTCAGCCCCAGTTCCTGGAGCATGACTGGAAACAGGTTGCGGTGCATGGGACGCATCATCATTTGACCCTCACTGTGGTTCGTGCTTCTGATCCGTACGACTTCTCGACGACGAGCCGGCGCACCTGTGTGTCGTCTCCGAGAATGGGCCCGATGGCATCGAGCACCGCTTTGCCCACGTTGTCCACGTCGGGCCGGGGCAGCTGCGGGGCGGATGCCTTCACGCCCGACTTGTTCATGTGCGACTTGGGGCGGACGAACACGGCGTCAACCACGACCTCGACGGTAGCGGTGGTCTTCCGCAAACCAGCGTCGATCGCCGCGAGCTGCACCGCCTGGCGGTATGCGTGGATCGAATGCTGCCCCGGAACGTAGGCCCGGCCGAAACCGCCGCGAGTGGA
>DHLW01000156.1:0-4778 GCA_002405485.1 Phycisphaerales bacterium UBA4658 | reverse complement strand
AGGCAGACCTGCGCGAATGACAGCGACTTCGCCAGCGGCACGCAGTCCGGCGAGAACACGGCGACCGGCTCCCTGCGGTCTAGGAACCACGTCGCCAGCAGCAGATGGGCCCCCGCTCGAGCGAGCCCGCGGCGTCGCCACTCGTGGGCCGTAAACGCTTCGAGCGTCTGTAGGCCGCGCCACTCGTGCGATGCCACCCAGGCGATCGGCCGGTCCGTAAACGCCACGACGACCGGTGTATCAGTCAGTGCCTCGCGGAACTCGCCCTGCATCTCGCTGCCGGGGCGGCAGAGATTTTCGGAGATGTACGAAGCCGTGCGCGGGCCCAGCTCCGCGACGGCCAGTAGTTCGAGCTTCACGGCGTGCCCTCCAAGAACGCGCCGCCAAACTCGTCCCGCAGGCAGGCCCGGATCGGCTGGGCGTCTGGATGCGATTGCAGGGCGGCATAGATGCACTCCTGCCCGCTGTGGCGGAACACCTCGCGGCCTGCGGTGAACGCGGCCTCGGCCCTGGTCAGGTTGTAGGCGAGCACCGCCCGCAGCTGCGGGTCATGCTCCGGGTCGCGAGCCTTCGCCGTGAGGTACAGGGCGACGGCGTAGACGCTGAACTCCAAACAGCCCGACACGCTGTCCTCATGCGTCTCCGTGCCGCATCGCTGGTAGTCGTCCACGGCGCACTCGGCACCGCAGATGTAGGCGGTCCACTCGTCGAAGATGTAGACCGGCTCGTCATCCCAGTACCGCAGCTGCTCAACGAAATACAACGGAAACCGATAGCCACGGAGGCACTGCGGGATCTGCGGCGGAATGTTGCGGATCAGGAACTCGGGCTCCTCGACCAAGGCGACACGTCCTTCGCCCATGTAGAGAGCGTTCACACGCTTGCCGTTTTTGCTGTGCTTGTTCCGCCACGTCGCGTGGATTCCGTGTGCCGTCTCGTGGGCGTTCGTTGGCCGCCCGTGCTTGTTGCCGAACGGCGGCTCGGTCGAGTGGGCGATGATGTCGCAGAGCACTCCCTCGCCACCAGGGCGGCAGGCAGGTATCTCGATGAACAGCGGGGGCTCCGCGGCGGCAGCTACGCTGGCGACGCAGAACAGAATCGCAGTTGCGGCTTTCATGCCGCCCACTGTGGAAAGGCTGTCAAGCCGAACGGTCGCGAGTGCTGTGGTACCAGACCTTCGTTCGCGTCGTTTCGTCGGTCTCGGCCCGCCGTCTGGCGTAGTGAGCCTCGCGGCACTCGCGGGCCCGCTCCGCGATCTGCTCTGGCGTCGGATCGTCTGGGAACGCAAACACTGGCGTACGCTTGGGCAATCCGTACTGATGCCGAAGCGAGTAGACGACCGACACGGAAACGCCGAGGGCAGCCGCGATGTCTCGCACGGCTGCCCCCGCGGTCCACATATCCCACAACAGCTTCTGCTTCTCGGTCATGCGTCCTTGGCAAGTGGCATGATGACGCAGCTGCTTTCCTCACACCGGAGGACGCACGCCGTCTCTCCGTCAGCTACCTCGACCTCCACTGTGGCCGCAGGGTCAAGCGTCCGCAGCCAGTCAATGACGAAGTGCGGGTCGAGCTGCGTGACAGCAGCCGCCCCGAACTCGACCACGTCGCACGTCACGCTCGACTCTCCCGTCTCCGAGCTGCGAGCCGTGAGGTGCAGCCCTTGGGACGTGAACGCATAGGTGACGCCCTTGCTCGTCTCCGTGGTGACGATCGCCGCCGACCGCGTCGCCGCCAGCAGGGCCCCGGCGTGCACGAGCGACGGCTTCACGTCCCGCTCTGGGAACACGTCCCGCCACCGCGGGAACTTGCCCTCGGTCGTGCGGCTCGTCACCGTCACCGGGCCGCACGTAAAGACAACCTCGTTCCCTCGCCGCTCCAGCTGCACAGCGTCCTCGCGGCCCTCGGCGAGCCGGGCCATGGCGGCGATCGCCCGAGCCGGCAGCAGCGTCTGCGACGCGTCCACCGCCTGGTCGATCTCGACCTCTACCTTGGCGAGCCTGCGGCCGTCCGTGCCCACGAACGACGCGTCTCCTTCGGCGTCCACCTCAATGAGCACACCGCCCAAGGCGTAGCGTGTCGAGTCGTTGTCGGTCGCGAACACCGTGCCGCGAACCGCCCGGCAGAACTGGTCCGCAGGCAGCCGGCAGATTGGCGTGGCGTCACCGCCAGCGTCGGCCGGGAACTCCAGCGGCGACTCTGTCGGAAGCGTCCACCGTCCCGAGCCGACCTCGACCACGCACGAGGTGTCGCCCGGCGTGAGTTCCACGGCATCGCCCCGAGCCGTTCCGAGGATCGCCTGAAGCCGCGCGTGCGGCAGGAGCACGGCCGGCGTGACCTGCTCGATGGCAACGTCGATCCGCAGTTCGAGGTCCGTTGCACTGACGACGCCGTCAGCAATCAGCACGTTCGCCAGGATCGGCTTGCCCGTCTTGCCTGGGATCGCCGGGGCCACGGCTCGCAGGGCGTCCGCGAGGTCTTCATGCGGGATCTCAATAGAAGCCGCCTTGGGGCGGCGTTTGGTTGCAACGGTCATTGTCGATTCCTTTCGTTAATGCCAGCTCCTACAAAACATCCAAGGGCGAACGTCGCCACTTGGCAGATCACACCGATTGCGATGAGGGTCAGTTCAGGAAGCACGCTCGGCCTCCAGCCGTTCGTTCGACATCGCGAGCACCACCGTGCGGTTCGCTAGCGAGTCGATGACGTTCGCCGCGAGCAGCATCACCACGGCGGTCATGTTTTCCGTGCTCGGCAGACGGGCGCGAGCCCGCAGCTGCTCGGCGACTTCGTGGGCACCGATAGGGGCTAGGTTGGTCATGTCACGTTCTCCAGCTTCCTTGCTGCTGCAATCCGAGCCGCTTCCCTACGGCGGGTCGCGTCCACTCGTGCCTTCGTCTCGGCATCCCAGTCCTTGGGCGGCGGCGGGTCGCCAAAGTCCCCCTTGGCGTCGTTGCGTCGTCGCTTTGGGTTGTTCCACTTGCCCCCCAAAACTTCATCAACAAAGCCAGGCTTGCAAAACTGGTTTAGCGTCACCGGGTCGTCGAAGTACCTGCACTTGGGCAGTTGCTCAATCGCCTGCGTTGCTAGGGCCAGCCAGCCGTCCTCGGCCAGGGCAGCCTTGACGGTGTCCGACGGTCGCGACGACCGCCATTTCACGCCAACGCCAGCGTTCCACGCCTGTCTAAGCGTCGGCCAAAGCTCCTCCCACGCACACGCAGGTGCGGAAGAAGAAGTACCCTTCATGGACATGGACATGGGAGCATCTGCGGTAGCAATGCTCGGGCATATGCGTTCGCATTGCTCGGGCATGTCCGGTGGCTTGCCTGGCTCGTCCTGGTCACCACCTGACACGCCCGATTCCCAGCGTTTGGAGGCAGACTGACGAGCCCGCTCGCTCCGTTCGTGGGACTTGGATCGTTCGTGCTCCAGGCGGATGTTCCGGCGTTTGCCGTCCTTCCACTTTGGAAACTTTTCTTGAACCGTATGCCAGACGCCGGCCAGGCCGGGAGAGATCAGTTCGAGGCGATTGGCGTCGTCTGGCAGGCCGCCCTGCTCCCACTGCACTATCAGCAGCGTGACGTAGTGGCCCCGCTCCTCGGCTGTCCACCCGCTGGTGGCAGTCAGAAAGTCGCGGCCGAAGAATGGGAACCATGACGACATTACTTTGCCTCAATGAGAGACTGTGGCTTGCTGTCGGCTGAACAAACCCCAGCAGACTGAGCAGCTTCCGCAAGGGTAGAAGCTCGATCCAGCCTGCGTTCCCACGGAATGTTGCCAGATCGCATCGCAGCATCCCCAAGGGACAAGCACTCATCCCGCGGAACCCTGCCAAATCCTTCCAGAAATGTCTTGACTGGAATGTGGATCGCCCACTGCAGCGGCCTGTGAATGTCTCTATCGCAAGACACCTCAAAGTGCAGCACAAGTCTGTCGTCGGAGTTCCGACGAAATATCTGGCATGGCCCATCTGGAGAAAGAATCTCGCTTTCGCCGTGCGAATCGCAAAACGGGCACAGCGGATTCCGCCAGGAGTTGAAGTCGTGAGACCACAGCAAGCAGACGATGTCTCTCAATCTCTCCCATGCACAGATAGTCGACTGTGCCTTGTTAAACAGCGGAAACTCTTCAGCAATGGCCTTTGACTCCGAAGCCTCCGCTTCGCTTCTGTCAAAGCACCGTTGCCATTCAACTCTGTCTACTAACCACCACCACCACTTCTGTGATTCATGGTTACTCATCCGCAAAGACGGAGAATCAGTAATGCCGACATACAAAAGATCACCATCTGGGTCTTGCGATTTGCTGCAATAAAGCCTGTAAATCCAAGAGTCCATCACTTCACCCTCCAAACCGTCGCCCGTCGTCCGCTCGCAGTTTTCCGTTCGCCGGCCTCGACCACCAGGCCGTGCCGTACGAGCTCGATCCGCCTGGGTCGCGCGGTGCTCGGGTTCATGCCGCAGGCACGGGCAATCTCTTCGTCGGTCGCACCTTCCGGCTGGTCGCACAGGAAGTCGTAGATCAGCCGCTGGAGCCGATTCATGGTTGACCTGTCCATGCTGTCGGCAGCGGCCACGCTCGTCGGGCTGTGCCGCTGGGCTGGTGCCGCGAATAGCGGCAGATCGTCAAGCGTCGTGCTGTAGTAGTCGGACATGGTTCGCATCCTTGCTTGTCTCGGGGCCGCCGCTCCCTGCCCGCCACGGAGGTTCGGCGGACAGGGGCGGCGGTCGCCCACGCGATTACCGGGTCGGCCGCGGTCGCTTCGGCGGGCACTTGCC
>DHLW01000178.1:9431-9648 GCA_002405485.1 Phycisphaerales bacterium UBA4658 | reverse complement strand
GCCGCCGAGCTCGACGCCATGGGCGCCGAGGAGGTCCGCGCCGAGCTCCTGCGCCACTGGGTGCTGGAGTGCGTCCCGGGCATCTCCGAGGGCAAGGTCGCGAACGCCGAGCCCGAGGAGCTCGAGGGATACCTCGACTCGACGGGCGGATTCGTCCTGCACCGGCTCGGCCTGTGCACCTCCGTGGAGGACCTGGGCGGCCTGCACATCATCGGCA
>DHLW01000178.1:0-9261 GCA_002405485.1 Phycisphaerales bacterium UBA4658 | reverse complement strand
GCCGCGCCGGCCGCCAGGGCGACCGGGGCTCGAGCCGCTTCTTCCTCGCGCTCGACGACGACCTGATGAAGATGTTCGCCGGCAAGGCCACGCTCGCCCTGCTCTCGCGGCTGGGCATGAAGGAGGGCGACCAGATCGAGGCGCCCATGCTCACCCGCGCCGTGGAGAAGGCGCAGCGGAAGGTGGAGGAGCGGAACTTCCAGATCCGCAAGAACATCCTGGAGTATGACGAGGTCATGGAGCACCAGCGTCAGGCGTTCTACGGCCTGCGGCAGCGGGTGCTGGAGGGCCGCGACGTGCGCGGGCTGATCTTCACCTACATCAAGGACGCGACCAAGGACGCGGCGAGCGAGTATCTCGCGCCGGGGTACGCCGCCAAGTGCGCGTCGGAGTACGTCCGGGAGAAGCTGGACGTGACGATCTTCCCGGATCGCCTGAAGGGGCTTGAGCTCAACGAGATGGACAAGCGGATCCGCGAGGAGGCCAAGGCCGAGGCGCGGCAGATGATCCAGGTGACGCTCGGCGAGTACATCGCCGACGAGTCGTCGGAAGTGGAGATGGACTTTGACGCCGAGGGCCTGGCCCGCTGGGCCCGTTCGCACTTCGGCGTCGAGTTCAACCCCGAGGAGATCCGCCAGAAGGGTCAGGCGGGACGCCGTGCCGTGCAGGAGGCGCTCTGCGACGCGGCGTTTGCCCGCATCGACGAGGCCGATCTGTCGGAGCTGACCAAGTTCGTGGACGCCGGGTACGGGCGACGGGAGCTGTGCAAGTGGGCCGACAAGAAGTTCGGAATCAAGATCACGCCGGAAGAGGTTGAGAAAGCCCAGACCCAGGCGTCGACGAAGGGAGAGGTGAGCCCGATCGAGAAGCTGATCCTTGATCAGGCCGAGAAGCTGTACACCAAGCGGGAGATCGAGTATCCCATCGAGTTTGCGATGAGCGCGACGATGGGGCAGATGCGGCAGAATCCGGCGCAGGCGCTGCAGCAACTGGTGAGCTGGGCGAACGAGCGGTACCAGCTCGGATGGAGCCCCGAGACCGTGATGAAGACTCCGCCGCAGCAGATTCGCCAGCAGTTGCTGGACGCTTCGAAGAGGTTCGTGGAGAGCGGCGAGCTTCAGAAGCGGGTCGCCGCCGCGGTGGCGATCGCCGATCCGGAGTCGCTCGAGAAGCACCTGAAGGAGACGCTGCGAATCGATCCGCCGGAGAAACTGCGACGCCTCAAGGGCGTGGAGCGTGAGCAGGCGATCCGTGCCGCGATGGAGAGTTCGCTCCGATCCGAGCTTCTGTACTTCGAGCGGACGATGCTGATCGAGACGCTGGACGATCTGTGGAAGGACCACCTGTACCAGATGGACCAGCTCAGGGACACGATCAACTACCGCGCGTTCAGCCAGCAGGATCCGCGGATCGAGTACAAGCGCGAGGGCAGCAAGCTCTTCAAGCAGATGCTGGAGACGGTGCGTGATCGGATCACCGACTACGTGTTCACGGTGACCATCACCCCGCAGGCGCCGGCCGCGCCCGTCCCGCCGCCCGGGCCGCCGGCTCGTTCCGGCCCCGCAGGGGGCAACGGCTCTGGCGGCCTCTACGTGCCGCCGAGCAACCCCGCCAAGATGCCTGGCGGGGGAATGATCAGCGGTCCGGGGATCGGCTGACAGTTCAGAAAGCCGATCGCGGGGATGCGGACGATCTACAGACCCTCGGGCGGGACCTTCGGCTGATAGGGCATCGGAATCAGCCCGCGCACCACGCGCTGGGTGCGTCCGCCCAGCTTCTGCACGCAACGGATGCCGAGGATCGGCGTAGGCACACCGTCGGAGAGTCCGGCGTTGAGCACGCCGACGATCATCGGCGTGCAGTGGATCGCCGCGTCACCCCGACCCGGGAAGTTGGGGTCGTACACGTTGATGACGGTCTCGTCACGATCGCGGGAGTGCCCGATCGCCAGCACCTGGTGGTTGTTCCACGCCGAACCGGCCGGTCCGTTCGATCCGCGGTTGTTGGCGTACCGAACGTACACAAGTCCAAGGACGACCGGCAGGCCGCGATCCAGATCCTGGCGGACGTTGTGGAGTTCTTCGAGCGTGGCGAATCGCGTGCCGAGCAGGGAGTTGTCGGGCGCGCTCATCCACCTGCCGAAGCTGGCGATGAGCGACATTCTTGGGCCAAGCGAGTCGGTCTGCCTCGACTGAATGTACCGGAACAGTGGCGAGCCGGGAGCAGGGGGCTGATCGGCAGGAGGAACCTGGCGCCGGAGGAGGAAGAAGTCCGCCGCGGCAAACGACATGCCGCCGCAGAGCCCGTACGTTGTCGGCACCCCAAGCCGATTGTCCAGACCACCCAGCGGAACGGGCGAGGGCGACCCTTCAAAGTGGTTGACAAAGCGGAATCCGTGGGAAGCGGGCTGGAACTCGGCGATGCTTGGCGGCCGCGGATCCGGAGTGGCGAGCGCTGCGAGGAGCGCGACCATGCAAAGGAGCAAGCCATGCATGCCGAGCGCCTCCTTTCAGCCGACGACGTCGGGCAGCGACTCCAAGCCATCGGTGAGGACGCGCGGGCCGTTCTCGGTGATGAGGACGTCGTGCTCATAGTGCACAGTCATGGATCGATCGGCGGAGAACACCGGCCAGGCCCGGGGCTTCTGGGTCGTCTCGCTGGTACCGACGGCGATCATGGGCTCCACGGCGACGAGCGTCCCGGGAAAGCACCGCATGAGCGCGTCAGGCCACTCGCCGGGATAGCTGGGGACGACGTTGGAGACATATGGCGGCCCGTGCAGCTTGCGCCCGTAGCCGTGGCCGCCGAGGCCTCGGACAAGGTGGAAACCGCACTCGGTCTCGACGTGTCGCTGCACGGTCTGCGCCCAGTGGATGAACATGTTGCCGGGCTTGAGCTCGAGCACGCCTCGGCGGAGCGACTCCTTGCCGCAGTCCATGAGCTTCTTCACCTCGGGCGTTCGGGTCTTGAAGGCGTAGGTCCACGCCGCATCGCCGATCCATCCCTTGTGCGAAACCCCGATGTCGATCTTGAGCACATCGCCCTCGATCAGCGGCTTGGTGTAGTAGCCGGCGGTTCCGTGCACCACGCACTCGTTCACGCTCAGGCACGCGTGGCTCGGGAACTTGGGCAGGCCAGGCACTGAGTACCCGAGAAAACACGACGAGCACTTCAGGTCGGCCAGCGTCTTGGCGACAAACGCGTCGATCTGCGCGAGCGTCTGCCCCACCCGAAGAAACTCCGCGATGCGTCGATGCGTTTCAACAACGCACTGCGCTGCGGCAAAGGCCAGGTCGGCTTCGGCGGGAGAGATCTGCGGGGGCTTGGACATCCGTTTCCAAGCATAGCGGCACGGGGGCATGTGCCGGAATCACGATGCTGGCCGCCGGCTGAGTTCCCTGCCCCGCATCGCGCACGGGGCCGGCGGTCCGTCGGCTCGATCACTCCAGCCAGTCCTTGTCCTTCAGACGCTCCGGGACGTACTCCTCGGTGACGTACGAAATGTCCTTGGTGATCAACGCTTCGACTTCCATCTTGAAGCCGTTCTTGAGCATGTGCTCGATCTCGCGTTGCCACTGCTTGTGGCCCTCGAACCACGGATACGCCGCGATCTCCTTGGCGCGTTTGATGTCGTTGTCGGAAAGATCGATCTTGACCGCGTCGGAGAGTTCGCACTCGTCGTAGTCCTTGGCGCGGATGCCCAGGAACTTGGCATCGGGGATCGCCAGGCGTGAGCTCTCGAACGCCAGGGAGATCGATCCCTGCTTGATCACGCTGTAGATGTAGTGCCCCCACGGATCGCAATCCAGCAGGCAGATGATCGGCAGCTTCAGCTCGTGGCTCAGCCGCTGCAGCAGGCGCCGGCAGCCGCGAGGGGGCTGGCCGGCTCCGTGCGTGAGGATGCAGTTGTTCTTCTCCCAGAACCGGTCCTCGTTGAAGCGGTTCCACACCGTGCCCTTTTCGACATGCAGGACGAACTTCGCCTCGCACTTCTTGAACTGGATGATGTCGGGTTCGACGATGCTCGGGAGGGCGTAGCCGCCGCTCCCCATGCGCCGGCAGTCGATCTCGTCGCCCTTGTCCACCAGCGTGATGTTGCCGACCATCGCACCGCGATTCTCGGCAAAGACGTGGAGTTCCTCCCGCAGCGAGCCGAGCGTCACCTCCAGATCCTCAAGGATCGGATCGCTCTCGGCCTGATCGTCGAAGGTGTTCTCTTTCGTGCCCGCCACCGTGTGCTTGGCCTTGTAGAACACGCCACGAAGACTGGAGGTCTTGTCGGCCTCGATCAGGTCCTTGATGGTGCTTGCGTGCAGCATCGTCTGCATGAACTGCTTGGCCTGGTTCAGGTTGAACAGCTCGCGCTCAGCGACGCCGTCGCCCATCTCCAGGATGCCGCGCTTCCGGTTCCAGATCGTGTTGCTCTTGGTCCGAGTCGGGATGTCGAGCTTCGGCTCCTTGCCGCCAAGGGCCTTCTTGGTCACGTCGTCGGCGAGCCCGACAAGCTTCGACAATGTGCGCGAGTCCCGCTCCGACAACTTCCGGGGCTTGGCGTCACGCTTGGGCTGGACGATCGACGACTTCTTGGCCATGGGGCACTCCGTTGCCGCTGCACAGCAGTGGGGCGCGGAGTGTAGTGGGGGAGACCCCACCTGCCAAGACAACGGGCACAAGTCGGGCGCCGGACGCCGCTAGGCCGCCTTGCGCCGCCGGCGCGTCCGCGGCGTCTGCTGGGGGACCGCCGCGTCGGCGGCTCTGGTCTGCGCCGATCTGCACAGGCGGTCCACGAGCGTCCGCACGAGCATCAACCCATCGGGGTCATGGCTGAAGCGTCTGGTCGACTCCAGATCCTCCAGCAGGTCGTCCCGCAGATAGGTCATCGTGTTCTGCGGAGCGGTGGCGTACATGAGCGTCACGCCCGCGGCGATCCGTCCCAGCGTCAGCCCGTCCGGCTGGCCCAGATCACTCTCGCTCATCACGTACACAAGCGGATCGGTGCTGCACCGCGCCTCGTGCGCCCGCAGCACCTGGCACACGCGCACGAACGTGTCGATCGCCGCGTCGTCCTTGCCCGCGGCAACCTGGATGGCCCCGAGTCGCAGCATGTTCGCGGGCTCGTCTCCCAGCAGCCGTGCGGCACGCTCCGCCGCCGTCAGCCGCTCCTCACCGCCCGTGCCGGCGGTGTGGGTTGCGAGATGGGCCATGAACAATCGCGTCGCGGCGGAGACCGCCCTGGTCTGGTCGCGACCATGACGGATCACACCGAGCGTTTCGCCCAGGTGGTTCATTCCTGCTTCAAGAATGCTCGAGAAGTTCGCCAGGGTCGATCGCTTGCCGAGCATCGACGGCAGGCCGTTCAAGCCGGCCAATCGGGCCGGTGAACGTCCGAGCACCGCGGCGACCGTGGCGAGCGCGCAGACGACCTCGCAGGTCGGTGCATCCGAGAGATCGCAGGGCCCAAGTTCCATCCGGGCAGTATCCAGCCGAACCGGGAAGCACGTGGAATAGCCGATCGGGCAAGGACTCGACCAGGCCTCGATCGCCGCCGGATGGGCGTCATTCTCGGGCACGAACACGTAGTACTCACCGTCGGACGTCCGGCGAAGCAGCGCGTCGAAGCGCTGCGCGTCATCGGGCGCATCCTTGATCAGCCCCGCGTCGGCGCGGACAACGTCGATCTCCGCGCCACCGGGCTTGAAGACGCCGATCGCGGAGACGATGGCGCGGAAGTCCGCCTCGGTCGCGTCCACCCCGATGGTCACGGTTCCCGCGGCGGAGTTGGTCACCAGCCGGGCCGTCGCCCGCTGGAGTGTGTTGCCGACCTTGGCGAGCCCCAGACCCGCCCGGTGGAGCGTGTGCTCGGGAACGGTCTCGTGCAGCTCGAACCGCGTGCGGGCGGGAATCGGCCGTGCGATCGTCGAGCGACGCGAGAGCCATCGACGGACAGAAGCGATGTTTGCAGAACCACCCGACCACGCGTGGGCCGCAGCCCCCGCGGAGGCCACCAGCCACGCGCCCAGCGGAAGACCGACCACGCCTGTCGCGAGCCAGTCGGCCCCCATGGCAAAGGCCGTGCACACCAGCCCGCTTGTGGCGAGCATCGCCGAGGTTCTCGGGCCAAAGCCCCAGTAGTTGACAGGATGATCCGGACCCTGGGCAGAAGGGGTGTTGCTGTGCATGCCCATGGAATCGGTCGCCGCGCCCCGGGTCTGCGCCCGGACGCTCAGAGCACGGTGAGAACCCGATCACCAATCACGAATGTGTGATCTGGGCGACCGCGCCGGCGACTTATCAGAAGTGCCAAGCGGCCGAGAATCCACGGCTGGATCTCGGGGGCAATGCTTACCGGCGGCTGGTGAAGAACTTCTTGACGGCATGGATCGCCACCGACCTGCCCATCGCCGCGATGGACTCGGTGAGCGGAATGTGCTTGGGGCAGACCTTGACGCAGTTCTGGGAGTTGCCGCAGTCGGTCACACCGCCGGGCCCCATGAGCGCGTCGAGCCGCTCGCCCTCAAGCACCTTGCCGGTCTCGTGCATGTTGAACAACCGGGCCTGGTTGATGGCATGAGCGCCGAGGAACGCGGTGTCCCATGCTTCCGACTCCGGCTCGATGTTGAACTGCGGGCAGGCCTCGAGGCAGCATCCGCACGCCATGCACTCGGACATCTTGTACCGCGATTCCTGCACCTCGGGCTTCTCCCGAGGGCCTGGGCCAAGGGAGTATGTTCCGTCGATCGGCACCCAGGCGCGGACGCGCTTGAGATTGTGGAACATGCGGGCGCGATCCACCCACAGGTCGCGCACCACGGGAAACTTGCTCATGGGCTCGAGGGTGATCTCGTCGCCTTCGTTCGGCGCGTAGTCGTCCAGCAGCGCCGAGCATGACTGCCGCACCCTGCCGTTGATGACCATCGTGCACGCGCCGCAGACTTCCTCCAGGCACCCGGAGTCCCACACCACCGGCGTGCTCTGCTTGCCGTCCACAGTCACCGGGCTCGCCGCGATCTTCTGAAGCGCGGAGATCACGTTCGCTCCAGGATCCACCCGGATGCTGAATGTCTCCCAGCGGCTGGGTTTCCCCGGCCCGTCGGCACGCTTCACGCGCACGCGGATCGTTCGAGAGGCGGCCTTGGCGCGATCGATGGTGGTGGTCGTGCTCATGCGTACTTCTTTCGAAACATCGTCGTCGAAACCGGCGTCCGACACGCGTCATGTACCTGATCGACAAGTTCATTGACCGGGTGAACGAAGGCGCCTCCGCGGCTTCGAGGCAAAGAGACCCGCGTCTCCCCGGCCAACTCGTGCGCTTCGCGTGTCGACCCCACGCCGCTCTGAACCCGATCGCGGATCGCGACTCCGGGCGACTGCGAGGATGTCGAACGAGAACGACGCATCTGTGGAAGACTCCATTACCCGTGCGGGCTCGCCGCGACCTTCTTCTCGGCGCCGGCGCCCGTGTCCTTTCCGCTGTAGTCCCGCTTCTTGGGCTTGATGAGCGAGGCATCGATCGGCACGAACTCGATCTTGACCGATCGGCTTGCCGGATCCCACTTGGCGAGCGTGGTCTTCATGAAGTTCGCGTCGTCGCGCTCCTTGAAGTCCGTCCGGTAGTGGGCTCCGCGGCTCTCCTTGCGCTCGATCGAGCCGAGCTGGATCGCCTCGGCAATCGCCAGCATGTCCCCAACCGCCCGGGTGAAGCTCAGCGACTGGTTCGTCCACGACCCCGCGTCGCCGAGGCGAACGCGGGCAAACCGTTCCTTGAGGTCCGCGATCTTCGCGCCGCACTGCCTGAGCCGGGCCTCGCTCTTGACGACGGTGCAGGCCTCGGTCATCTCCGCACCAAGCTCGGCGTGGATGACGTACGGGTTGGTCTTCGGGTCCGCGCTCCCGCCGGTCGCCGTGCTCAGCAGTGCCTTCTGCTTAGCCTCTTCCTGCGCCACGAAGCGGTCGTACACGCCCTGCGGCAGCTTGGCCGAGGCGTTCTTCGACATGTCCTTGACATAGTTCACGACCCCGAAGCCGCAGAACAGCCCATCGAACAGGCAGCTCAGGAGCGCGTTCGCGCCCAGCCGGTTGGCCCCGTGGTAGGCGAAGTTCACCTCGCCGAACGCGTACAGCCCGGGAATGGCGGTGGTCATGCTGCCCGGTGCGCCGTACTGCATCCCCTGTCCGACCTTCGCGTCGATCGGCGCGGGCGCGCCGCTCCGATGCTTGTCGCGCGCGTCGGCGGGGGCATACGACCCGGGCACATAGGTCGTGTACAGGCCACCCATGCTGTAGTGCACGGCGGGGAAAATCTTCATCGGCATCGTGTACGGATCTTCACCCGCAAACTTCGAGTAGATCTCCAGGATGCCCGCGAGCTTCCGCTCCAAGTACTCCTTGGGCTTGTGCGTCAGGTCCAGATACACCTGCTGCTCGCCGCCCACGCCCATGCCCTCGTCGACGCAGATGGAGAAGATCTCCCGGGTCGCGATGTCGCGCGGCACGATGTTGCCGTACGCCGGATACCGCTCCTCAAGGAAGTAGTACCGCTCGTTCTCCGGAATCGTCCGAGGATCCTGACCCGTCCGCGGGTGCCTGGTCCACTTGCCGTCCGGTGAGCGCAGAGCCGGCACCCAGATGCGTCCACCCTCGCCACGGGCCGATTCGGACATGAGCCGGAGCTTGTCGGCCCCCGGAATTGCCGTCGGGTGCACCTGGATCATCTCCGGATTGCCGTAGTGGGCGCCGGCCTGGAAACAGCGTGCGGCCGCCGCCCCGGTGCAGATGATCGAGTTCGTGCTCTTGCCATACACCAGCCCGCACCCGCCGGTGGCCATGACCACGGCATCGGCCCGGAAGGCCCGGATCTGCATCGTCCGAAGGTCTTGCCCCACCATGCCCACGCAGCGCCCGGCATCGTCGATCACGGGCCACAGAAAGTCCCAGAACTCGTACTTGGTGATCTTGCCCTCGGCCTCGTACCGGCGCGTCTGCTCGTCGAGGGCGTAGAGCAACTGCTGCCCGGTGGTCGCGCCGGCAAAGTGCGTGCGCTTGAACAGCGACCCGCCGAACAGCCGCAAATCGCGATATCCCTCACTGGTGCGATTGAACGGCACGCCCATGCGGTCCAGCAGGTCGATGATCCGCGGAGCCCAGTTGGCCATCTCCAGCACCGGGTGCTGGTCGGCGAGGAAGTCCCCGCCGTAGATCGTCTCATCGAAGTGCTCGTACTCGCTGTATCCCTGCTGCCGCGCGACCTCGTTGCACGCGTTG
>DHLW01000170.1:25637-25866 GCA_002405485.1 Phycisphaerales bacterium UBA4658 | reverse complement strand
GTGGTCGAGGGGGAGCGGGGGGGGATCAGGTGGGGATCAGGGGCGTGGGATGCCCATGGCGGCGAGGATGTCGTCGACATCGTCGCGGACGGGGACGGGGCGGTTGGCCGAGCGACCGGTGGGCTCGTGGCGGTGTTCGGGGCCGATGTGTTCCTGGGCGGCCTTGGTGTCGATGCCGGTGTGGTAGGTGACGGTGGCGTCGGGGTCCTTGAGCTGGTGACCGGTGAGG
>DHLW01000170.1:19144-25311 GCA_002405485.1 Phycisphaerales bacterium UBA4658 | reverse complement strand
TGAGGTTCACCGGCCGGTTGATCTCGATGGCGCTGGCGATGGTGTGAGCGCGGTCGCGAGCGGCGTCCATGCGTGCGAACTCGGCGCGGACGGCATCGCGATCGAAGGAGCCGGCGTAGACGGGGCCATCGTGACTGGCGGGGTGCGGGGCGGGGGACCAGCGGACGCCGAGCTGGTTGACGATGCGATCGAGGGTGCGAGCGCCGGCGGCGTTGATGACGGCGAGTCTGGGGATGCGGTCGATGATGCCGAGGTGTCTGAGTTCGATGAAGGCCTTGGCGAAGGCGGAGCAGTTGCCGAGGTTGCCGCCGGGGACGACGATCCAGTCGGGGAGCGAGCCGCCACGACCGAGGCCGAGGTCTCGGAGGACGCGGCACATGATGGTTTTCTGACCTTCGAGGCGGAAGGGGTTGACGCTGTTGAGGAGGTAGACGCCGCTGCGGGGGTTTTCGGCGATCTGGCGGACGCGGGCGAGGCAGGCGTCGAAGTCGCCGGCGACCTGGAGGGTGGTTGCGCCGTAGTCGAGGGCCTGGCTGAGCTTGCCGAAGGCGATCTTGCCGGCGCCGATGAAGACGAAGGCGCGGATGCCGGCGTGAGCGGCGTAGAGGGCGAGGGAGGCGCTGGTGTTTCCGGTGCTGGCGCAGGCGACGACGGAGGCGTTGACCATTCGGGCGTGGGTGAAGCCGGCGGTCATGCCGTTGTCTTTGAAGGAGCCGGAGGGGTTCATGCCCTCGTACTGGAGGTAGAGGTTTGGTGGAGCGGAGGCGGACCTGCCGCGCATGCCGAGGGTGCGGGCGAGTGCGTCGGCTTTCTGGAGGATGGTTTTGCCTTCGCCGACGGAGACGATGTCGCTTGTGGAGCGGTAGAAGGGGAGGAGTTCGCGGAACTGCCAGACGCCGGAGCATTCGGCGCCTGCGGCGTCGCGGCGGAAGAAGGAGAAGTCGGAGGCGAGGCCGTCGCGTCGTCGGATGGCTTGCCAGTCGTAGACGACGTCGAGGAGGGACTCGCCGCGGCCGGCGGCTGTGCAGGCTGGGCAGGAGGTGAGGATGGCGTCGACGGGGAACTCCGCCCGGCAGTCGGCGAGCATGCAGCGCTGGCGCGCGATGGCGTCGCTGAAGGACATCGGAGTGATGCTATCGGCGTGGGGCGTGGGGATCTGAGCGCGGGCGATCCGGGAGCGTGGAAATGGAGAGCGGCGGCGCTCCTCCTTGAACGCCGCCGCTTCACACACAGGATCGGAGGATGTCTGCTTGTGTCTGGCGTGCGGAAGGTCAGCCCATCATGGCCATGACTTCCTGGACGCGATCGGGGAGCTTCTGGCGGATCTGCTCGACGGCGTCGCTGGTGAGCTTGAGTTCATCGAGGACGGCGGCGTCGACATCGGTGGACATGACGTCGAGGCGGAACCCGCCGGGGACGCCGGCGGCGATGCGGTCGGCGATGTGAACGATGCAGACGAGTGTTCGGAGTTCCTTGGCGAGTTCGAGGGGCCTGTGGTGGTAGCCGGTGACGAGGGCGAAGTTCTTGGGGAACTTCCACTTCTCGCAGAGGCCCTGTCCGAAGTCCTGGTGGGTTGCGCCGAAGACTTCGGCCTCAACCTCGAGCCAGTCGGCGGTGGGGATGCCGTTGGTGTCGGGCTTGACGCGGCCGACAACCTCGATGAGGCGGTGGCGGTCGTACTGGATCTCGACGATGACGCCGATGTCGTGGATGAGACCGGCGAGGAAGCACTCGTCGGCGAACCCGACCTTCAGATGATCGGCGATCATCTTGCAGGCGGTCGCGGTGGAGATGGAGTGGTTCCAGAGGTCCTTGGCGCTTAAGTCGGGGGTGAGCGACCCGCCGCGGAAGAGCTTGGCGAGCGAGGCGGCGATAGCGATGTTCTTGACGGCGTTGAGCCCGAGGAGCACGATGGCGCGATTGATCGAGCCGATCTGCCCGGGCAGGCCGTAGAAGGCCGAGTTGACGACCTTGAGGATTCGGGAGCAGAGCGCGGGGTCGTTGGAGATGACCTTGTTCAGGTCCTGGGCGGTGGAGTTCGGGCTCTCGACGAGCTCGATGATCTTGAGCGTGATCTCGGGCAGGGTCGCGATGTGCGAGATCTCGCGAATCGCGTTCGCGACGGCCTGCTCACGGGTCATGGGCTGAACGGTCATAACGCCTCCGGAAACTGTTCGTGTTGCATCGATCGGACCGTTCAAGGTCCGGCTTGCGTGAGAGCGGGGGGAAATCGATGCGATGGGGCAGATCCCGCGCGGCGCGGGTGGAGGCGGGGCGCCGGCGACGGCGGGGAGGGTCTCAATAACTGTTGCGTTTGCGGAGCAGGGCGGGGTCTCGAGGGTTGGTTTCGGCGAGGAGTGCGGCGATGCGGGGGCCGGCGCGGCCGTCGCCGAAGCGGGTGGAGGGACTGAGGGCGCCGGCCAGGCGATCGGCATGGCGGATCTTCCGGACCACGCCGATGGTGTCCATGGGGTCGGCGTGGACGACGTTTGAATCGTGCTCTCGTCCGGACTGGCGTGCACCGAGGTTGAGGGCGGGGACGCCAATCGCCGCGCACTCGATCAGGCCAGCGGAGGAGTTGCCCATCAGGAATCCGCGTCGCTTGGCGGCCATGCGTTTGAGCAGCGCGATGAACACGGGGCGAGGGAGATGATCGACGACCGGCCAGCCGCAGTACCGTGAGACTTTGGTCCACTGTTCGGTGATCTGTTCGTGTCCGGGATCGTGGTTGGGCTGCAGGAACAGGCCTCGCGGCCCGACTCCGCCGCAGGGGGTGGTTCCGGTGTTCTGGCATGCGCCCAGTGGCGGCTCGTCGTCAAGGCAGGACGTCGCCATGAACGCGAACTGAGCGAATCGTCTCTCGTGGTCGGCGGCCTCAAGGAACGGGAGGTGTGCGGCGGCAGAGGCGCGCGGCGGTCTGGCGCCGGAGAGCATTGCGCTGGCCCGGGTGGCTTGGTTCGCGGGAGCACGCATGGTGAGACTCGCGTGTCCGGTCGGATGCAGGAGCATGATGACGCGAGGATCGCCGTACTTGCGAGCGTCGCGGTCGTTCATCGGCCGGATGCTGTCCAGCCCGTCGATCGCGGGCGAACCGGTCACGTGCACGTGGTCTTTGGGTTCACCCATTCTGACGATGCGTTGTGCGCTCAGCGTGGTTGCGGCGCAGTGGAGGTGGGCGAGCTTGGTGATGGCGTGGCGCATGGCTTCGTCGGCGATGCCCTCGGCGCGGTCGCCGCCGTGGATGTGGCAGACGGCGATGCCGGCGATGCTCGCCGCGCTGGCGGCGGCGAAGGCTTCGATGCGGTCGCCGAGGACGACGACCCAGTCGGGTTTCAGTTTTCTGAACGCGATTGCGAAGCCCTGCATGCCGCGTGCGGTAGCGGCGGCGTGATCCAGGCGTCCGCGGTCGAGCGTTCGCTGCATGGGGACGCGGGCGGCGACGCGGTACGACTGTTCAACCTCGCGCATGGTGAGCGCGGGTTTCAGGAGGTGTTCGCCGGCGACCACGATCAGGAGTTCGAGGGCTCGGTGCTTGCTGACGGCGTCCATCACGGGGCGCAGCAGGCCGAACTCGGAGCGTGAGCCGGTGACGATGAGCACGCGTTTCCGCGGCGTTGCCTGCGTCGGGCGCCGAGTTCTGCGGGCTTTGGGCATGGGGCACAGCATATGGGCTGCTGAACCATGTACGATGCGTTCCGTGGAAGCGACCGGATCCGCGACACCTCCGCCGCCCGACCGTCGGCCGATCGCCGCGAGGGATCATGCGCTCTGGCGCGCTGTGGCGGGGTGGCTGGTTGTGCGCGGGGTGTCTGCGAACGTCATCAGCATCGTGGGGATGCTTGCGTGCGTGATTGCGGGGGGGTGTCTGGCGTTTACGGCGCATGCATCCGGGTTGGCGGAGCGTGGGCTGTGGATTGCGGCTGGGGTGCTGGTGCCGTTTCGCCTGGTGTGCAACATGCTGGACGGGATGGTGGCGATCGGTCGTGGGGAGTCCTCGGCGGTGGGCGAGTTGTACAACGAGATACCGGATCGGCTGAGCGACATGGCGGCGCTCGTGGGGCTCGGGTTTGCCGCGGCCGCCCATCCGACGCTCGGCGTGTTTGCGGCGGCGCTGGCGGTGCTGGTGGCGTATGTGCGTGCTGCGGCGAAGGTGGCGGGTGCGAGGCAGGACTATTGCGGGCCGATGGCGAAGCAGCAGCGGATGGTGGTGGTGATCGCGGTCTGTCTGTGGATGGGGTGTGTTCCCGTGGACTGGCGCACGATGGGGGATCGCTCGATCGCGGGGATCCCGCTCAGCGTGCCGAACGTGGGGCTGATGGTCATCGCGATCGGGAGCGTGATCACCGTTGTTCGGCGAGTGCGTCGTGCGGCGGCGGAGCTGCGCGGCTCGCCGCGCCGGTAGACTCCTGCCATGCTCACGCTTGCCAGCGCCACTCTGCCGCCGATGTTCGGGCTTGACGGCTCGCTGGATGATCCTGGGGTGCGTGTGGTGCTTGTGGTGATTGGCGGCCTGCTGGCGGGGGCGGCGCTCATCATCGGCGTGCTCGTGGCCACTGCGCGTGTGGGGCCGGAGATGCGATCGGAGCTAGTCAAGCGGACGCTGGCGTGGGGGGTGATGGCTCCGCTGGTGGGCGTGCCGATCGTGCTTGGGAAGCTGCCGACGACGCTGATGGTGACGGTGATCGGGCTGCTGTGCTATCGGGAGTTTGCGCGAGCGACGGGGCTGTTTCGGGACAAGGTGATGTCCGGGCTTGTGGCGGTGGGGATCATTCTGTTCAACTTTGCGGCGCTCGATCACTGGTATGGGCTGTGGCAGGCGCTGGCGCCGCTGTGGCTGATGGTGCTGGCGGCGAGCGCGATCGGGCGGGATCAGCCGAAGGGGTACATCCAGCGTGTGGGGCTGAGCGTGTTCAGCGTGCTGCTGTTCGGGGCGTGTCTGTCGCATCTGAGCTATGTGGCGAACGAGCCGACGTATCGGGCGCCGATGCTGCTGCTGATGATCGCGGTGGGGATGAACGACGTGTTCGCGTTCTGCGTCGGGAAGCTCGTGGGAGGGCCGAAGCTGAGGCCGAACACGAGCCCTGGGAAGACGATCTCGGTCGCGGTGGTGGCGGTCGTGCTGACGACGGCGCTCGGGGTGGTGCTTGGGTCGCGGGTGCTGAGCGGGGAGCTGGCCTCGATGGCGCACCTGATCACGATGGGCGTGCTGGTGAGCGTGGCGGGGATTCTTGGTGATCTGATGGTGTCGAGCGTGAAGCGTGACGTTGGGATCAAGGACATGGGGAACGTCATACCTGGTCATGGCGGGGTGCTGGACCGGGTGAACAGCTTGCTGCTTGCGGCGCCGGCGATCTTTCACTACGTGATGTACTTCCGCGGGATCGGCGAGGGCGAGCCGACGCGTGTGCTGACGAGGATGCTGCTTGGCTGAGAGGTGATGACCACCATGCCCGAGGCGGAGAAGCCGGACGATCGATCGACGGAGTCCACGGAGTCCGGGGGCGAGTGGTCGTATGCGCCGGCGAAGGATCACGGGCTGAGCGAGCTGGAGCGTGCGCGGAGCTACCGGCGTGAGGCGGGGCTGGTGTCGACGATGGGGCATCAGGCGTGGTGGGCGTGCGTGAAGGCGTATCTGGGTGTGTATCACCGGCTGGAGGTGCGCGGCGCGGAGCACATTCCCAAGGAGCCGCCGTTCGTGCTGGTGGCGAATCATGCGAGCCATCTGGACGCGCTGGTGCTGGCGGCGGTGCTGCCGATGCGGCTGCGGGACCGGGTGTTTCCGGTGGCGGCGGCGGACGTGTTCTTCGAGAGCGTGCCGGTGACGCTGTTTGCGTCGCTGATGCTGAATGCGTTGCCGATGCACAGGGCGAATCGAGGTCGGCATGCGCTCAAGGAGCTTCGGGAGCGGCTGATCGGCGAGCCGTGCGCGTTCATTCTGTTTCCGGAGGGTGCGCGGTCGCGGACGGGGGAGATGCTGCCTGTGAAGAGCGGGATCGGGATGATCGTGGCCGAGACGAGCGTGCCGGTGGTGCCGTGCTGGCTGGAGGGGTGTTTCGAGGCGATGCGGCCGAATCAGAAGCTGCCACGGCCGCGGCGGATCCGGGTGCATGTCGGCTCTGCGGAGCGGTTTGCTGATGTGTCCAACGGGCGAGAGGGGTGGGATCGGG
>DHLW01000170.1:12680-19021 GCA_002405485.1 Phycisphaerales bacterium UBA4658 | reverse complement strand
GAAGTCGGCGGTGCTGGAAGCGCGGATTCGGGGGCTTCGTCCGGGCTAGGTGCGTGGGGTTTGCGTCGGGGTGCGAAAGTCGCCGGCTTCTCGGACCGAAGTACACTTGGGGCCTTGGATGCGGCCGGGGAGGTCGGGTGCGGCATGGAGACGGTGATCGATGCGGGTGTTGCTCGCCGGGTTTGGTTCCGTGGGTCGTGCCCTCGCCGGGCTGCTTGAGCGTCGGCGAGAGGAGCTGTACCGTCGGAGCGGGCTGTCGCTGAAGCTGGTGGGGGTGCTGGACTCGCAAGGGGCCGCGCTGAGCGAGCACGGGCTGGACGCGCGGACGCTGGTGGACGTGAAGTCGAGGACGGGGACGGTTGGGAACTATCCGACGTATGGGCTGAGGCGTGAGGACGAGCTTCGGCTGATCCGGGAGACGGCGGCGGACGTGTTCGTGGAGTCGACGCCGAGCACGCTGAACAATCCGATGCCGACGATGGAGCGATTGAAGGCGGCGATGGGGAGCCGCAAGCACGTGGTGAGCGTGAACAAGGCTCCGCTGGCGGTGGCGATGCCTGCGCTGGTGGAGCTGGCGCGGTTCAACCGGGTGCAGCTTCGGTATTCGGGGACGGTGGGCGCTGGGACGCCGGTGCTGGCGACGGCGCGGACGCTGAGCGCGGGGGATCGGATCCTGAAGGTGCGCGGGATCATGAACGGGACGACGAACTTCATTCTGTGGCGGATGACGGAGCAGGGGGAGAGCTACGCGGGCGCGCTGGCGGAGGCGACGCGGCTTGGGTACGCGGAGACGGATCCGAGCACGGACGTGGACGGTGTCGACACGGCGACGAAGGTGGTGATCATCGCCAACGCGGCGCTGCGTCTGAACGCGACGGTGAAGGACGTGCGGATCGCGGGGATCCGGAACATCGAGGCGGGTGTGATCGAATCGGCGAAGGCGGCGGGGAGCGCGATCAAGCTCATCGGGGAGATCGACGCGGAGTCTCGGACGCTGAGCGTGTCGCCTCAGCGTGTGGACCGGCATGGGCCGATGGACGTGCCCGCCGCGCTCAACGCGGTGCAGTTCGAGCTTGAGAACGCCGGACCGGTGACGCTGGTTGGGCGGGGCGCGGGCGGGCCGGAGACGGCGACGGCGATCCTTCGTGATCTGACGGATATCTGGCACGCGTCGGGCGCACACGTGTAAGGCGAAGCACCATCCATGTCCTCCACACCAGTCATCGTCATGAAGTTCGGCGGCACCTCGATGAAGGATGCCGAGACCATCAAGCGTTCGGCGCAGATCGCCACGACGAGCGCGCCCGGCAAGGGCGTGGTGTGCGTGGTGAGCGCGATGGACCAGGTGACGGAGCTGCTGCTGGAACTGGGCGAGGCGGCGGCGAGCGACAACCGTGCGGCGGCGTACGCGCTGCTGGCGCAGGTGCGGGCCAAGCACGAGCAGGCGGCCAAGGGCATCGGGGGCTCGGCGATCGATCAGATCAAGACCGCGCTGGACAAGCTTGAGCACCTTGTGGACGGGATCAACGCGGTGGGCGAGCTGACGCCGCGGAGCAAGGACGGGGTGGTGGCCTTTGGCGAGAAGCTGTCGACGATCCTGATGGCGGGGGCGATGGGGGTGCGCGGGTTCACGGGGCAGGAAGCGGGGATCGTGACCAACGACCACTTCGGCAAGGCCGAGCCGCTGATGGATCTGAGCCTGTTCCAGCTCAAGGCGAACCTGCTGCCGGCGGTGGAGAAGGGTGGCGCTGTGGTGGTGAGCGGGGTCATCGCGGCGACGCAGCACGGGGTGACGACGACGCTTGGGCGAGGTGGGAGCGACTACACGGCGTGCATCCTCGGGGCGGCGCTTGGGGCCGAGGAGGTGTGGGTGTGGTCGGACGTGGACGGGCTGATGACGACCGATCCGCGGATCGTGCCGCAGGCCAAGCTGCTGACGAGCGTGACGTTTGCCGAGGCGATCGAGATGGGGCAGTTCGGGGCCAAGAGCATGCATCCGCTGGCGCTTGAGCCGGCGGCGGAGCATGGGATTCCGGTGCGATTCCGGAACACGTTCAATCCGCAGTCGCCGGGGACGCGGATCGTTCCCGAGCCGCCGACGTCGGAGGGTGGCGCGCCGGTGAAGTGCGTGCTGCTGCACAAGAACGCGGCGCTTCTGACGGTGAGCGGGGCGGCGATGATCGGTCGGCCCGGGACGGCGGCGCAGGTGTTCCGGGCGCTGGCGGACGCGAACGTGAACATCATGATGATCAGCCAGAGCGTGAGCGAGGCGGGGATCTCGCTGGTGATCGCGAAGGATCACGCCGAACGGGCCAAGGCGGTGCTGGAGCGGACGCTCATGCGGGCGGGGGTTGCCCGGGGTGTGTCGCTCATCGATTCTGTGGCGGTGGTGGCGGCGGTGGGGAGCGGCATGCACGGGACGCCAGGGATCGCCGCGAAGGTGTTCTCGGCGATCGCGAGCAGGGGCGTCAACGTCATCGCCATCGCCCAGGGGTCCAGCGAGCTGTCGATCAGCTTCGTGACGTCATCCACCGACGGCCCGGAAGCGGTGAAGGCGCTGCACGCGGCGTTTATCGAGTGATATCTCGCCCATGCACGCCCTCCATCGTGTGCAGTCCAGGTATGCCGAAGCCAGCCATGGCTCCGTCGGAGTCCCCTTCACCGGTGCGATATGGTGGTAAAAAAAGGGTTGATCGCAATGATGATGCGGCACCATCACTAGTTACGTAGTGAATCATAACTGTGCAACCCGGAGCTCGAGCGGCACTCATTGAACTCTCGTCGATGGTAGCAAACCATCTGTTTTCTAGCAGGACTTTTGCAGATGGAAAGAGCACCTCGTACGCCCTAGTCGCTCGCCACTGCGTTGGTCCGATTCGCGTTTCGTATCGCCAGAACGCCGGATCGGTCAGAAATACACTGGAATACTCGTACGGAGTCGCCAGACCCCGACCGAACCTAGGAGGGCTGAAAGACGGGTGCGTGTAAACGGAATCATAGTACAACTCCGCCATCAGGGCGGGCCATAGACCACGTATGACAAAATAGGGTTGCTCAATGGATCCTAAGTCTCCGATTGTCAATGTCCAACGGTAGGGTGGTGGTGGTGAGGCCTCAGATGGCGTCGGAAACGCGTCTCGATAGTCACAGGTATACTGCGAAAAGATCAGGGCGTGGTTGCGAAGGTGTTCAAGGTTGATTGTGCGTTCAGCCGCACCTTTGGACGATCGAAGCAGTGGCACTGCAAGTGAGACAAGAACCGCGAGTACAGTGATCACGACGATCATCTCAACAAGTGAGAATCCTCGCGTAGCAGGTTCTGAGTGCAGTTGGCGATCTCTAGAATGTGTGCGCACACTCCGATCTGCCACCTCGAGCGGGCACATTGCGACTGATAGAGCCATTGTCGCAACGGTTCCGAGATGCCATATCGCCTCGTCACGGAAGAGGACATATCGAGACAAAATCCCGAAGCAGTTGCATTGAGGTGGGCTGCCAAATACAACCTGTATCACATATGCAATCAAAATGACGCTGAGTATCAACAATACAAAGTGCTTTGCAAAGCGTGTGGGGCGTCCGCCAAACCAAAACACTGCCGCGAAGACCTCAACAGCTGGCACAACCCAGGCCACAATGCCCCTTAGTTCCCGGGGCATTGTGGTCCAGGTGTCGAGCGAGTCTCGAAATGCGTTGAGATCGAGGAGCTTGAATACTCCTGCAAGGCCCAAGCCGAGCACTGCGAGCGACGCGAACGACCTCAAGAGCCTCTGGCGAAGTAACATAAGTCCATTTTTCTGTAACGTTCGTGTGCCAACCCAAGATCAGTTCTGACCACCCGGGGGATTGGGTCCTGCCGGGCACGTTGATCCGACCGGGATGCTGGATGGTTGAAAAAAGCCGGGATAGTCGATGAATGGTGCGCCACAAACGATGGCACCACTTTCAGTGTAGTGCCAGAATGACCAGCTTCTGTACACGCATTGGCGTTGAATGTTTGCGAAATTGTCGAGACCAGAGGATGTGGAGGCCACTGTTGGCGCGTCTTGGTTTATGATCGGCCAGTACGGGCATAGCGTTGTTGGTGGCGGGGCGAAGACGCAGGCCTGCGGTACCGGGCCGCTGATGTCGAAGCAGCCATTGAGTACGCCCCACGTCGTAGCCGACAACGTCAGGACGCAGGCAGCTGTGAACATCGTGGTGCCAAGATGCAATCTGTTCCATGAGTGCTCAGACTTGTTCATCGCATGCTCCTTTTTACTTGCGAATTGTGAACCGCCTAACTGCAACAGCCAACACGACCATAGTGGGAATTAAGAGCCATCCCCAGATGCTGATCTGCTCTCGTCTATCAATACCCCTTCGCTTCGTCTCGATCGACAGCAACTCGTCGTGAGGCCCTCGCAGATACGACTTGCCCTTCGTCGTACTCCGATCGGCATGGGTCTCGACGCGCAACGCACCTCTCACGGCATCTTTACCGTCAACTGTCGGGGGACGAGTGACCTCACGTAGGACTGAGTCCGCAATGGCTTCGACGGAGATGCCTGAGTACTCATTCGTCAGTTCATTTGAGGCCGTATGCGTGATGGATGCTGGAATAACGCGTCGCAGCTTCGGCAGAAACGTACCCGGGGTTCGCCTAATGCGAATTGGATCTCCCCATGCCGCGATAAACCCGACGCTGTGCTCAGTCATCCAATGTCCGGAGAGGGCGACAGATTTATCTTCGCCACGCAGATCCCGGAACCGAAGGACTGCTTTCCAATCAGACGAATCGTCCACAATCACGTTGCCGATCTGCGCGTTTGTCACTTCAGAGAAGGAAAGAGGCCATCCAAACAGCACGAGTCGCAATGAACTCAATGCGCCAGTCATTACGCCTTCGCGTTGTTGCAGGGTGTCTTTGTCGCTTAGGGCGAACACCGCGGTGTTTCCCGCTCCGTTCGTCCACCAGGAATCAAGTCCACTTGCCACGTCGGCATACGCCAACTGGTATCTAGGGCCTTCTTGTTTGTCGTCGTTCAACCGCCAGAGGAGTTTCCCATCAATGGCTCCGAGCCAAAACTGATGCTTGCTGATGAGCAAGGGGCTCTCGATGCGATTCGAGAGCATTATCAGTTCCACTGCGTTGGGGTGATCCTTCGCCGAGCCAACTTCCTGCCGGAGCACCTTTTCCCGCGCACGCATATCTTTGGTGACACTAAACTGTGAGCGTAGCTTGTAGCTCACGAGGATCGGGTCGATCGTGGCCGACGCTGAGATGCTGATTTCTGATTCCAGCCAACGCTGGACTTCGGCACTCGTGATCGGCTCACCGCCGTTGGCGCAACTCAGGGTGCACGCGATGCCGATACCAAACGCGAGCGCTACTCCGAACGGCCTTGGGTACGACATACCGCAGCCTCCGTAGGGTTCGTCTCTGGAGTGTACCGACTCAACGCAGACTTCGATGCGTGTTTTTGTTCTGAAGAAAGAAGAACGACGCATGCTCGGACCGTTCTGAGAGGCCCGGGATTAGTTCGCTTGGTGTGCGAGGAGCGTGGGCCCGGCATCTACTCGTTCCGGGGATCCCACCGAACCCGGACGGGCAGCAAATGCCGGAGCAGCTGGTCCTGTCGTGATTGTGCTGAGGGAAAGTTCTTCGGTGCGGTCTTGCGAATGAGTCTCAATGACGCTACGGTTCTGGGTCAGGGCATGTTGGCAAGCTCGAACTCTGCCACCCCCGTCCGGCTGCCGAGCTTGCCCATTCTCCCGCTGGCCCGGAAGCCCACAAGGGGCTGTGGAAAGTGCGAACACTGCGAGTGCGACCATGACGACGCTCCTCTCAAACCCGCCGATTCCGCAGCAGGAGACTCTCCAGCCGCTGAGCGCGCTGGGCACGGGCACGCGGGGCGTGATCCGCGGGACTGAGGGGTTGGACGCCGATGACGCGGCGTTGCTGCGGGCGATGGGGCTCGGAGTGGGGTCGCGGGTGCGGGTGTTTCGGGTGGGGGAGCCGTGCGTGGTGGCGGTGGGGGGCGTGACGCCGCACTGCAAGTGTGGGGGTCTGTGCCGGATCGGGGTGGCCCGCCGGCTTGCGGATCGGATCATGGTCGCCGAGCAGGCCCAAGGGTGAGGACAATCGATGAGCGGGCCAGAGACCGGTGTCCGGGGAACCGATGGCGGTGAGGGTGTTGCGCCTCGGCGGATCGCGTTGCTGGGCAATCCGAACACGGGGAAGACGACGCTGTTCAACCGGATCAGCGGGTTGCGTCACAAGACCAGCAACTTTCCGGGCACGACGCTGGAAGCGCGGGTGGCGTTTGTGCGTGCGGGGGTTGAGGGCGGGCGGGATGCGG
>DHLW01000170.1:12276-12552 GCA_002405485.1 Phycisphaerales bacterium UBA4658 | reverse complement strand
AATGCGGATTTGATCGACCTGCCGGGGATCTATGCGCTTGAGCTGGATCAGATCGAGGCGCGGGTCTGCCGGGAGGTGCTGGCTGGGACGGCCGCGCCGCGTGGGGAGCCGATGGGCGCTCCCGAGTGTGCGGTGGTGGTTGTGGACGCGGCGAATCTGGCGCGGAACCTGACGCTGGTGGGCGAGGTGGTTCGGCGGCGTCTGCCGACGGTGTTGGCGGTGAACATGATGGATCTTGCCGAGGGCAAGGGGATCAAGCTGGATCCCGCTCGGCTG
>DHLW01000170.1:11647-11945 GCA_002405485.1 Phycisphaerales bacterium UBA4658 | reverse complement strand
GCACGCGCACGATGTGCCGGACATTCTGGAAGAGACCAAGAGCGACCGTGCGGACAAGCTGATTATGCACCCGGTGCTGGGGCCGGTGATCTTTGCCGGGGTGATGACGGGGCTGTTCTACGTGCTTTTTGTGCTGGCGACGTATCCGATGGATTGGATCGATCGGATCTTCGGGTTCAGCACGGCGTTGATCGACGCGCACATGCCGGAGGGGATTCTGCGAGACCTGCTCAGTCACGGGGTGGTGGCGGGGGTGGGGAGCACGGTGATCTTTCTGCCGCAGATCTGCCTGCTGTTC
>DHLW01000170.1:8162-11539 GCA_002405485.1 Phycisphaerales bacterium UBA4658 | reverse complement strand
CTTCCTGCCGCAGATCTGCCTGCTGTTCTTTCTGATCGCGTTGCTGGAGGACACTGGGTATCTGGCGCGTGGTGCGTTTGTGATGGATCGGCTGCTGAGGCCGTTCGGGCTGCCCGGGCATGCGTTTGTGCCGCTGCTGTCGTCGCACGCGTGCGCGCTGCCGGGGATCATGGCGACGCGGGCGATCCCTGATCCGAAGGAGCGGCTGGCGACGATTCTGGTGGCGCCGTTCATGACGTGTTCTGCGCGGCTGCCGGTGTACATCCTGCTGACGACGCTGTTGTTCAAGGACCAGCCGATGATGGCGGCCCTGGCGTTTGTGGGGTGCTATGGGCTTGGGATCGCGGCGGGGGTGTTCAGCGCGCTCATTGCTCGGCGGACGATCCTGCGGGGCAGGAGCCGGGCGATGGTGATGGAGCTGCCGAGCTACAAGTGGCCGAGCATTCGGACGGCGGTGCTGGGCACGGTCGATCGCGGGTGGGTGTTCTTGAAGAACGCCGGCACGGTGATCCTGATGATCTGCATCGTGCTGTGGTGGCTTGGGGCGTATCCGCAGGTGCAGCCGCCGACGGAGGCAACGACGCTGCGCGAGCAGGCGGAGGTGCTGCGCGAGCCGTACAAGCAGACTTCGGCGCCGCAAGAGCTGGTGACCAAGGCCGAAGAGCTTGAGGCTCAGGCGGAGCGGATCGAAGCCCGGCATGCGGCGGAGCACTCGTTTCTGGGTCGGACGGGACGGGCGGTGCAGCCGCTGTTCCAGCCGCTGGGCTTTGATTGGCAGCTCACGATCGGCGTGATGGCGAGCTTTGCGGCCCGGGAGGTGTTTGTCTCGACGATGAACGTGATCATCGCCGGGCAGGAGGAGGCCGCGGAGGGCGAGGAGGAGGGCCTGATGGAGCAGATCCAGCAGGCGAGGCGGTCTGACGGGGTGACGCCGGTGTTCACACCGGCGGTGAGCTGGGCTCTGCTGGTGTTCTTTGTGCTGGCGATGCAGTGCCTTCCGACGCTGGCGGTGACGGCGCGGGAAGCGGGCGGCGCAAAGTGGGCGCTTCTGCAACTCGCATGGATGAGCGGGCTGGCGTACATTGCGGCGTTGATCGTGTATCAGGTGCTGAAGTGACGGACTGCCCAAGAGACCACGTGACGAGCCGAGGACCAAACGACGACGCGAGCGAGCGGGGGCGCGGCACGGCATGTGCGTTGCGGCGGGGCGGGGGCTTGGGGGCCGGCGTGGGCAGCCACTTGGCCGCTGTGCCCCTTGCCGCGGCGTTTCCGGTGGGGGACTGGCAGTTCTGGGTGGCGACGGGGATCTTCGTGCTTGCGGCGGCGTGGCTGCTCAAGGGCGTGCTGCCGATTCCGTTTCTCAGTCAGCGGGCCAAGGCCAAGAAGCAGACCAAGCGGGTTTCGCTCACGATCGGTGGAAAGACGCCGAATCGGGAGTAATTGCTCGCCCAGCGCGACGACGACCTCCGGACACACGGGTCGGGGAGGCGATCGTCATGGCGCGGAGAGGTGGGGAAGTGGGGGAATCCGGCGGATGGCGTGTCCTTCGGAGCCGGTGCTCTGCCGGGTGGACGTTCATGATGAAGTTCGTGTTCGATCCTGCCGGAGGCTTGCCGGTACGGGCAGGAATCGGGTAGATTGTCCGGGCGAACTCGGGGAGTTCCCTTTGGGGGAGAGTGCTCGGAGGCGGATCATGGGTCGGACGTCGGCAATCGTCATTGGTGCTTCGCTGGCTGTGCTCGTGACGGGAGTCTCGTCGCTTGCGACGACGGGGGCACAGCGGCCGAGCGAGCATGTTCGGGTGTATCGGGGTGTGACCGAGCCTCTGACGCTCGATGCGGCGGGTCGCGTGGCGGTGCTCGTGTCTGATGCAGGGGCTCTGAAGGCGATCGCTGGGGCGATCGGCTCCGAGGTGGGGGACGCGGAGGCCTCGTCGCTGGTTGGATGGTGGCTGATCCGGGTGGGAGCGGGGATGACGGTCGAGCAGGCGGCGGGTGTGCTTGCCAGTCGCGAGGACGTGGGGTTCGTGTCGCCGGTGTATCTGGATCGCCGGGGCGGTCCGCTGTGGATGGGCCCGCGGATGCTCGTCGGCCGGGATGCGGGGGTCGGGCTGGACGTTGAGCACGCGAAGGTGACCGAGTTGATGCCCGGCGTGGAATCGGTCGAGGTGTCGACGCGGAGCGGGCTTGAGCTTCTGCAGCGGGCCAACGCCATGGCGGCGAAGGCGGGGGTCCGGTTCGCGGAGCCGGACTGGGCGTTTACCGGGGGTTCTGCGCTGACGCCCAACGACACGTTCTATCCGTCACAGTGGGCGATGAACCAGGCCAACAACTGGGACATGAACGCCCCGCAGGCGTGGGACGTGACGACGGGCTCGAGCTCGATCATCACGGTGATCATCGACACCGGCGTGGAGCTGACGCATCCGGACCTGAACCTTGCGCCGGGGACCGACACGACCGGCGCCGCGCTCACGGGCCAGCCGGGGAACGCCTGCGACAACCACGGGACGCCGGTCGCGGGGTGCGTGTCGGCGCGGATCAACAACGGGCTCGGGTGCGTGGGCATCGCTCCGTCGACGCGGTCGTCGTCGGCACGGACGTTTGTGAGCAACCTGTCGTGCGATGGGTCGTGGAGCTCGTTTGCGTCGTACACGGTGAACTCGCTGGCGTTTGCGCAGTCCACGGGGGCGCGGGTGACGAACAACTCGAACTACTACGGGTTCACGTCGGGAGCGATCGAGAGCGCGTACGCGACGACCTATGCCGCGGGCATCGTGCACTTTGCGTCTGCCGGGAACAACGGCACGGGGACGATCGCGTATCCGTCGAGCGTGGCGTTCGTGAACTCGGTGGCGGCGCTGGCGAGCTCCGGGGCTCGAGCCGGGTTCAGCCAGTTCGGGCCTGGGCTGGATTTCATTGCGCCTGGCGCGTCGGTGATCTCGGCGGACATAACTGGAGCCGGGGGGTATGTCCCGGGCGACTATGTGATCGTCAACGGGACGTCGTTCGCGTCGCCGTATGCGGCGGGGGTCGCCGCGCTGGTGCTGTCCAAGAACGCGTCGCTGACGGCGTCGGAGGTGGAGGGGATCATGCAGAGCACGGCGCGGGACATGGGGTCGGTGGGATATGACACGGGATTCGGGTGGGGCCTTGTGGACGCGCATGCGGCGCTGCTGGCCACGCCGTCGGCGTGTGTGGCGGACTTTGACGGCATTGGCGGGGTGACGTTCGACGACATCTTCGCGATGCTCAACGCGTGGTTTGCCGGCTCCGCGCAGGCGGATGTGGACGGTCTTGCGGGGCTGTCGTTCAACGACATCTTCTTCTTTCTGAACGCCTGGTTCGCGGGGTGCTAGGGCTGGGCGGGGGCATTAT
>DHLW01000170.1:1161-7984 GCA_002405485.1 Phycisphaerales bacterium UBA4658 | reverse complement strand
GTCCTGGCAGGGTCAGAGCGAGGGTGCGGGGCTGGCTTCATCAACCGTTCGAAGAGCGGTCGGTATACCGTTTCCCGGCCTGGATTCGGGCCGCCGAAGGGCGTGCAGCGGGCGGGTTGCGGTGATGGAGCCGAGGAACATGATCAATCGTCGAGCGGCGTCGAGCGTGTTGGTTCTGACCGTTGTGGCTGGTCTTGCGGTGGGGCTGAACGCTGTATCGGCGGGGGCGGATGTCGCGGGGTCTGTGTCTGGGGCAGGGTCTGTGTCTGGGGCAGGGTCCNNGGGGGGGGGGGGGGGGTGGAAGGGGGGTGGGGCGGGCGGCGCGGCGGGGGGGCGGGCCGGCGCGGCAGCCCCCCCCCGGGGGAGCCCGGCGGGGGGGGGGGGCGGCGGAGGCGGGGGGGGGGGGGGGGGGGGCGGGGGGGGGGGGAGGGGGGGCGGGGGCGGGGAGGTGGGGGGGGGGTGGGGGGCCGGGGCGGGGGGGGGGGCCTGGGCCGGGGCCTGGGGGGGGGTAGGCCACGTCCGCGGACAAGCTGAGCTTGCCGCTGCCGGTGGATCCTCGGCTGGTGCGCGGGGAGCTTCCCAACGGGCTGAGCTACATCGTGCTGCAGCACACCAATCCGCCCGGTCGAGCGGCGATGTACATCCACGTGTCGACGGGGTCGTTCAACGAGAAGGAGCACCAGCGCGGGATCGCGCACTACCTGGAGCACATGGCGTTCAACGGGTCGGAGAACTTTCCGCCCAACACGGTGATCGACTTCTTCCAGGCGATGGGGCTGAGCTTCGGGCAGCACCAGAACGCGTTCACGAGCTTTGACCAGACGGCGTACATGCTGTTCTTCCCGGACACCAAGCCCGAGACGGTGGAGAAGGGGATGCGGTTCTTCTCCGACGTGGCGATGCGGCTGACGCTGGATCCGAAGGAGATCGAGGAGGAACGCGGGATCATCATCGAGGAGAAGCGGACGCGAGCCGGGGGGCAGCAGCGGATGCAGGACTACGTGCTGGAGCGGATCGCGCCGGGGTCGCTCATCGGCAGCCGGCTCCCGATCGGAACCGAGCAGACGATCAAGAGCGTGATGCGCGAGGACTTCCTCGACTATTACGGCACGTACTACACCCCGAGCAACATGACGGTGATGGTGGTGGCGGACGCGGATCCGAAGGAGATGGTCGAGCAGATCACTCGGGCGTTCTCCAGCGGGGAGAAGCAGGCGCGGCCCTCGGACGTGGATCCCGGCGTGAAGCCGACGGTGGGCACGAGCGGAGTGGTCGCGACCGACAAGGAGCAGACGAGCGTCGACATCCAGCTCATGCGGATCTGGAGCAAGCGTGAGCCGACGACGACGGTGGGCACGATGCGTCGCGACCTGATCGATCAGCTCGCGTCGGGCGCGTTCAATCGGCGGTTTGGGGCGAAGCTCTCGGCGGGCGGGACGAGCTATCTGTCGGCGTCGGGGGGCGGGTCGGACCTGTTCAACGTGGCGTTCGTGACCTCGGTGAACGCCGAGGGCGACGCGGTGAAGTGGAAGCAGATCCTCGCGGAGCTGGGCGCGGAGACGCAGCGTGCGCGGCTGCACGGGTTCTCTGCGCGGGAGATCGACGACGTGAAGTCGGCGATCATCTCGTCGGCGGAGCGGTTCGTGGAGCAGGAGAAGACGCTGCCGGCCCGGGCGGTGATCATGCAGATGAACAACGCGGTGGCGAGCGGCGACACGATGGTCGGGGCCGCCGACGAGCTGAAGCTGGTGAAGGAGCTGCTGCCGACGATCACGCCGGAGGAGGTCTCGCGGGTGTTTGCGCGGGACTTTGACATGTCCAGCGTGGTGGCGGTGGCGCAGTTTCCGAGCACGCTGGCGGACGGGACGAGCCCGCCGAGCGAGGCGGAGTTTGCGGCCGAGGCCCGCAAGGCGCTGGATGTCAAGCCGAGCGCCGAGAGCGAGTCGGATCGACCGACGTCGCTGATGGCGGCGACGCCGAAGCCGGGCGCTGTGGAGAGCCAGCAGGTGCACGAGGCCAGCAAGGTGGTGAGCGGGTGGCTGGGGAACAACGTGCGGTTCCACTACCGGTTCATGGACTATCGGAAGGACCAGGTGACGGTGACGGTGTCGCTGGCCGGGGGCACGATCCAGGAGACGTCTGCGAATCGCGGCGTGGCGGAGGCGGCCGGGCTTGCCTGGGCGCGTCCGGCGACGAGCGTGCTGACGAGCACGAACATCCGCGACCTGATGACCGGCAAGAAGGTGTCGGTGCGCGGCGGAGCGGGGATGGACGCGATGGCGCTGACGGTCTCCGGCAGCCCGGCGGAGCTGGAGACGGGGATGCAGCTTGCGCATCTGCTGCTGACGGATCCGGTGATCGAGAAGGCGGCGTTTGACCAGTGGAAGCGTCGGCAGCTCCAGGAGATCGAGGAGCGGGCCAAGATCGTCGAGGGTGTGTTTGCCGAGTCGCTGGCGGGCACGATCTATCCGGGGAGCGAGATCCGCACGCAGCCGCTGACGGCGGAGCAGGTGAACGCGCTGACGCTGGAGGCGGCGCAGGCGTTCCTGAAGAACGCGGTGGCGACGGCGCCGATCGAGGTCTCGATCGTCGGGGACATTGCGCAGGACAAGGCGATGGATCTGCTGAAGACGTACGTCGCCTCGCTCCCGTCGCGGGACCGGATCGGCTCGGCGACGCTGGACGGTCTGCGGGCGGTGCAGCGGCCCAAGGGGCCGCGGGTGATCGAGAAGACGGTGGACACGTCGACGGACAAGGCCCTTGTGGCGGTGGGCTTCTATGGCCCGGACGCGGACAACGTGGTGGATCGACGCGACATGCAGATCGCCAGCCGCGTGCTCTCGACGCGGATCATCAAGCGGGTGCGCGAGGCCGAGCAGCTTGTGTACAGCGCCAGCGCGAATCTGCGGCCGGGGCTTGAGTTCCCGGGGTTTGGGACCATGGCGCTGGTGGCGCCGACGAAGCCGGAGAAGACGGCCCGTCTGGTCGAGGTGACCAACGAGCTGTTTGCCGACTTCGCCAAGGGCGGACCGACGCCCGAGGAGCTGGAGACGGCGAAGAAGCAGATCGCCAACACGCTTGATGAGCAGTACAAGGAGCCGAGCTTCTGGCTGAGCACGACGTCGATGATGACGTATCGGGATTCGAAGCTCGACGACGTGCTGTCTGCGCCGGCGTACTACCAGTCGCTGACGCCGGAGAAGGTGCGGGACACGTTCCGCAAGTACTTCACGCCGGAAGCGCAGATGGCGCTCATCGTCAAGCCCAAGGCGTCGGCGGGCGCGGGCGAGACCCAGGGCAGGTGAGGCCCGGTCGTATGCCCATGTGAGCACTTCTCGCGGCGGCGGAGCGATCTCCGCCGCCGCTGCTTTGCGCCTGGGGCGGATCAGTCCGGAATCTGGTGCTCGTCGAGGGTGAGCCCGTCGAAGGCCAGTCGCATGCCGGTTGGGAGGGTCGCGTTGGTCGTCTCGTGGGCAAGGTCGTGGGCCATGTGGACGAAGAAGGTCTGATCCGCGGCGACGTTGTGGGCGATGTTCACGGACTGCTCGAGCGTGAGATGGGTTGGGTGGTGGCGATGGCGGAGCGCGTCGAGCACGAGCGTGCGCACGCCGACGAGGCGAGACCAGCTCTCAGGCGGGATGGCCGACACGTCGGTGCAATAGGCAAGGGGCCAGTGGCGGCGTGCGGGGCCTGAGAGGTGCTCCGGGGCGTCGAAGCGGAAGCCGACGATCGGGAGGCGGCCGTGCATGCGCCGGATCGGCGTGACGGTCAGCCCGAACAGGTCGATGGGTCGATCTGGCTCGATCTGGAAGGCGATGAGGGTGGCGACGAAGGACTGGTTGACGTTGCGGTCGCTCTCGAAGATATGCATGAAGACTCGGCGGAGGTGGTCGAGGGTGTGGGCCTCGGCGTAGATGTCGATGGCGGTCCGCTGGACGGCGTTGAACCTGCGGACCTCGTCGAGCCCGAAGGTGTGATCGACGTGATTGTGGGTGAAGAGCACGGCGTCGCAGCGGGAGAGCTTGGCGCGGAGGGCCTGCTGCCGCAGGTCGGGCGTGGCGTCGATGAGGATGGTTCTGGGCGAGCCGGAGGCGTCGACGAACTCGATCGCCGCGCCGGTCCGGAGGCGCTGGTCGCGGGGGTCGGTGCTGGTGCAGACGGCGCAGGAGCAGGCGATGGCGGGAACTCCCGCGGAGGTGCCAGTGCCCAGGAACGTGAACCGCATGAGCGACGATATCCGTGCCGGTCAGGCGCGCGGGCGCCAGGCGGAGCCGCACTCGGGGCAGGTGGCGCACCCATCTCGGTCGATCGGCAGGTCCTTGAGCATGTAGCCGCAGGAAGGGCAGTGGCCGAGCGAGACCGCTCCGTCGATGAGTCGGCGATTGAAGCGTCTCTGCCCCCAGAGGGCGAGCAGGGCGATGGCGGTGAGCTGGGGGACCAGACTGGTGAGCATGCTTGCCAGGAACAAGCCGGTGATCGGCTTGAGCGTGCTGACGATGGGCGTTCGAAGGCCGATGGCGATGACGAGCCACCCGCCGAAGAGCACGATGCACATGATGACTGTGGGTCCGGTGACGGAACCGGTCCCGTGCTCCATGCGTTCGCGGAGTCGGCGGTGGACGTCTGGGGGCATGCGCGAGACGCGCGACCAGAGCCGGGCGGGATAGCCGCCGACGAAGACGAGCTTGACGCGTTGTCCCCGGTCATCGACGGCGGGCTCGCCCATGAGCCAGATCCAAGACCGTCGGAGCATCGACATGATGACAGGATACTCAACGCGGGGCCGGCAACCGCCAGTGGCCGCCGCACTCCGGGCAGATGGTTCGCCCGTCGGCGGTCGGCAGAACGCCGCGGAGGTCGTACGCGCACGCGCCGCAGTGTCGCGTGCGTAGAAGTTCGTGCGACACGAGTGCGGCGTGGCGCACGCGGACGATCCATGCGACGGCGGCGGCGACGATGACCAGCCCGCCGATGGGCCAGGCAAAGAGGATCCAGCCACCAAGAAGGCCCGGCCAGCGGGAGAGCATGAGCCAGAGCGTTCCGGCGGCGAGAAGGATCGACGTGAGGATGAGGACCAGGAGCGTGGACCCGCGGCGGATCCTGCTCTGCGTGAGGTCGTCGAGCATCAGCTTGACGGGGTCGGGCAGGCGCGAGGTGAGTGGCAGGCGCCGGCCGCGAACGTCGCGCACCGAGCCCGAGGAGCGCGGGCGACGGGATGATCGCGCGTCGGGGCGCATGGGGCCGTTACTTTGCGGGCGCGGGTGCGGGCTGGTCTGCCGGGCGGGACTGCGGCCGGGGTTCCATCGGGTTGGGCGTCGGGCTTGAGACCTGGTCGTACATGATGAAGTCCTTGACGTCTTTCTCGCTCGCGGCGGATGCCTGCCAAGCGGCGGCGTACATGGCGGCGAGCATGGCGGCGCCGTCGCCGAGGCGTGCCTGGATGAAGGCCTTGCCCGGCTCCTTTTCGAGGTCGCCGGACTTCTGGAGGGCGTAGAGCGGGCGAACCTGATCGAAGGAGCGTTGGACGTGCTCGAGGACGTTCTTCCAGGGATCGTTCTTGTCGATCGTGATGGTGGAGAGCGGGAGGGTCTTCATCGCGTCGTAGCTGAGCGCGTGAATGCCGAGCACGGTGGTGTCGATGTAGGCGTGGAAGCCGCGGTTGGTGGTGAAGCCGTCGGGGTTGTCATCGACCCAGCCGTGGTGGTGTCTGGTGGTGTGCAGCGGCTGGGCGGCGTCGCCGATGATGTGCGAGAGATAGCCGAGTTCGTAGAGGACGTTGGCCCGAGCCGCGGCGAGCTGATCGGCCCGCGCCGGGTCCTTCAGGGCTTCGAGCACGCGGACCTGCCGGAAGCTGCTGATGAGCTTGCCGTAGTGCTCCATCGCGGCGTGCGGGAGGAAGCCGGGGAACTCCTGCGTGCGGGCGGTGTCGGTCTTCTCGTTGTAGGGTCGCATGAGCTCGGGGTGCTCGTGCTTGGCAACGACCATGGCGCGGATGTACTCGGTGCGGAGCGGGGGGATGGTGGAGAGCGTGAGCCCGAAGGGCTCCAGATCCTCGACGTCGATGTAGTGTTCGGGATCGTTCTCGTGCCGGAGCTGCCCGAGCCGGATGGCGCGATAGCGGTCCGGCTCGCCGCTTTGATACGCGGCCTGGGCACGCCCGGAGGGTTCGAAGACGAACGCGAGCTCGCGAGACGCCGCGCTGTCGGTCTTGAGCTTCTCGGCGAACGCGTCGAGGGCGAGCAGGGTGATGGTGCGATGCCCGTGGGCGTCCCACGCCAGGAGAGTGGGCGAGAGCATGCAGATCGCTGAGAGGGCGACGACGCGCGAGGTCCGGGTGTGCGGCATGAAGGAGAGGTTATGCGAATCCGGGCCGCGCGCCTGGCCGCGAGCGTCAGCCGACTCTCTCGGCTTTCTTCGCTCGGCTCATGAGCCGTCCGATTCCGTCGATCGGGTCCAGCCCCTCGAAGAGAACGGCGTGGACGGCCTGGGAGATGGGCATGTCGACGCGGTACTTCTTGGCGAGCTCAACGACGGATCGGCTGGTGGCGACACCCTCGACGACGAACGGGGAGTCCTTGAGGGCGCGCTTGAGCGGGACGCCTTTGCCGAGCTGCTCGCCAAGGGTGCGGTTGCGACCTTCGGGGCTGAAGCAGGTCGTGGCCAGGTCGCCGACGCCGGCGATGCCGAAGAAGGTCTCGGTGCTTGCGCCCATGGCCGAGCCGAGGCGGGCGAGCTCGGCAAGGCCTCGGGCCAGGAGGGCGGACTTGGCGTTGTAACCGGCCTGCAAGCCGTCGATGATGCCCGCGGCGATGGCGATGACGTT
>DHLW01000170.1:883-1021 GCA_002405485.1 Phycisphaerales bacterium UBA4658 | reverse complement strand
CGGCGATGGCGATGACGTTCTTCATGGCGCCCGCGAGCTCGACGCCGACGACGTCCTCGTTGGTGTAGATGCGGAGGTAGGAGGTTGAGAAGAGCGTTTGGATGGACGCGGCGAACCCGGGCGCGTCGCTGGCGGCGA
>DHLW01000170.1:373-742 GCA_002405485.1 Phycisphaerales bacterium UBA4658 | reverse complement strand
CATGGTCGCGGGGAGGCCGCGGGCCAGCTCCGCCGCGATCGTGGGACCGGAGAGCACGCCGATGGGTCTGGGCTTCGCGTCGGGATCATCATTGAGGGCGTCTGCGATGATCTGCGTCGGCCGGAGCAGGGAGCCGTTCTCGATGCCCTTGGAGACGCTGATGGCGCCGGCCATGGGTGGGAGCTTGGTCTTGCGTGCCGCCTTCCAGACGTCGCGGGTGAACTGCACGGGGATCGCCGAGACGACCAGGTCGGTTCCGGCAAGTGCCTTTTTGAGGTCTGGGGTGACACGGACGCGATCGGGGAGTGTGAATCCCGGGAGTCGCTGGCTTCGCCGCATCTGCGTGAGCTCGCCGGCCTCGTCGGCGCT
>DHLW01000170.1:0-259 GCA_002405485.1 Phycisphaerales bacterium UBA4658 | reverse complement strand
CTGCGTGAGCTCGC
This sequence comes from Phycisphaerales bacterium UBA4658, assembly GCA_002405485.1. Classification (GTDB taxonomy): domain Bacteria; phylum Planctomycetota; class Phycisphaerae; order Phycisphaerales; family UBA1924; genus UBA4658. Next base: position 245 of record DHLW01000170.1, on the reverse strand, counting down.
CGGCCTCGGCGGCGCTGTGTCCCCAGAGCACTACGTCGACGTCGCCGCGGGCATCGAGGAGCCCGGCACACACAAGACCCATCTGTCCGATTCCAAGGATGGAGACTCGGCGTGAGGCCTTACCGGTGGACTCCCCCTTGTTCTTGGGATGGTCGGAGGCACCGTTCTTCTTGCGGCCTTGGCCGGAGGAGGAACTCGAGGGCCTGTGCGGGAGGTGCGAGGGGTCTGGAGAAGGCGGGGGGGGA
>DHLW01000134.1:21905-22049 GCA_002405485.1 Phycisphaerales bacterium UBA4658 | reverse complement strand
CACTCGGCACAGCATCAGGATCTCGTCCTGCCGATAGCTGTGGCAGTGCACCAGCCGCTCCCCGCGCAGGATCTCCGCGAGCGGCTCCAGTTCCAGGTCCCGCCGGGGCTCGCCCGCGCTCGATCCCTTGCCTGCGAATCGTGC
>DHLW01000134.1:17942-21627 GCA_002405485.1 Phycisphaerales bacterium UBA4658 | reverse complement strand
TTCTCGCCGAGCGCGAACTTGATCCCGGGGATCGCGCCCTCAAAGTGCATGTCATCGGGCGCGACGCACCCCCAGCGGATCTTGTTCACCTGGTTCTGCCCGCCGATCGTGTTCGCAGAGCCGTGCAGGTTGTTCACCGCCGTCACGCCGCCGGCGAGCTGGCGATACCACGAGATGCTGTCCGGATCGGTGACATCGCCGATGCGCACCTCGCTGGTCACGCTCTGCCCGCCCTCGTTCACGCCCTTGCTGATGCCCGTGTGGCTGTGGCAATCGACAATCCCGGGCGCGACATGCTTGCCGGTGGCATCAATCTCCACCGGCGGCTCGCTCAGCCGCACGCGAGAGAGCCAGTCACTGATCGCCGCCTCGTCGCCGACCGCCGCGATCTTCCCGCCGGAGATCACCACGCCCGCACCCTGCAGCGTCCCCGCATCGCCAAGCGTCCAGACGGTGGCGTTGCGGATGATGAACGTGCCCTGCTTGGGAAGTTGCTCAAAGCCGTAGGGGCCGACGGGGAGTGAGAGCTTCGCGGGAATCTGTGCGATGGCGTCGGCTTCCGGAGTCGGCCGATACCGGCCGAGTTCAAGCTCCGCGCCCTGCAGCCCCGGCTCCTCAGCGACCACGACCCCCTTGAGCCGATCCCCCGATCGAGGTCTCACCAGCTCCTCGCTCGGGACGATCGCGATCTGCGCGTGTGCGTCGGGCATGCGTGCGATCATGCCCTTGACGCGCACCTTGATGCTCACGGGTTTGCCCGTGCTGCCAAGTTCAAACTCCAGCAGCTCGGACTCCAGCTCACGTTCGCCCTTCTTCACGCGGACCTTTCGGTCGGCGTCCGGATTGATGACCAGGTGCGTGTGCTCGGCCTGGCTCGGGTTCCGCGGCTTGCCGCCGTCGATCTGCGTCCATGTCCCTCGCAGCGCGTCCGAGAGGTCCATCCCCGCCGCGCCCGTCCGCTTTGCCACGATCGTCGCCGTCTCGCCCCCCGCCCGCGTCAATCTCCCCCGCATCACCAACACCCCATCCGCCCCACGCTCGATCACCCCATCCACCGCAAACACCCCCGGCGACCCAAACGGCTCGTGCTGAAACACCCACGAAATGCGGCTCGGCTCGCCCCCGTCCGCATCCCCGCTCAGCCGAACCTCCGCCGCCTTCACCTTCACGGGCTCCTTCTCCCCAGCCACGAGCTTCGTGATCGTCACCTCCGGCGGCCACGCGTCGTTGATCTCAAGCGTGCGCGTGTCATCGCCCGGCGGCGCGGGCGTCAGCTCGACCGACCACGTCCCGCTCAGGTCATATCGCCGTCGTTCACCGATGGCATGCCGCTCGCCGTCGATCCACACATCCACCACGCGTCCGGGTCGCACATATCCCGGCTCGCCTCGACTCGGCGCGTCCGGGGCTGCGGTGAAGAGCGGTCCGTCGGCCACGATGAAGCTCGCGGCCTTGCCCGTCTCGAGCGTGCCAAGGTCGTCGCTGACGCCCAGCATCGCCGCCGGTTCCACGGTGAGCATTCTCAGCGCACTCTCCGGGCTCAGCCCGTGCTTGAGCGCCGAGTCCAGCCGATCCATGAACCCCGCGCGTCCGCCGCGATCCTCCGGGACTTTCCCGCTGCTGAGAGCGACGCTGATCCCCGCCGCCTCAAGCCGCGACGGATTCGTCGGCGCCAGTTCCCAGTTCATGAGCTCACGCAGTTCCACGCTCTCACGTTCCCCGAACGTCGCCACCTTGGGCGCGTCCGGAAACGCCAGCGGCAGGATGAGCTTCACGCCGGCCTGCCGGATCGCCTCGACCCGCCGAAACTCCAGCCCGCTGCCAAACACCACCGCCGACCGGGAGAACTCCCTCGCGATCTTCGCGGCCCGAAGCACCTCCAGCTCATCGTCCACGTCGAACAGCAGCGTGCCCGGATCGTGGGCGTTCCCCTCGATCTGGTCGCGACGCAGCGCATCGAGCGCATCCCCGGGCGACACCGCGCCCCGCGCCTCGCCCTGCTTCCAATCCGCATCGCTCAGCGTCTGCCGAATGAGCGCGATCGCGCCCATCTGGCTGTCGGGGTACCGGCTCCAGCGCGGATCATCCCCGGCTCCGCGACCTTCCCACACGTTCTCCCGGGATGTCTCAAGCGCCAGTGCCTGAAACGCTCGATCCCGATACACCCGCGGCTGCACCCGCGACGGATCCGTCGGTCGCTCCGCCAGCGACACCACCGCTCCCGACCCGCGGAAGATCCCGCCCTTGGGACTGATCCCCGCCGCCACAAACCCCATCTCCCGAAGCGTCCGCGCTTCCTTCTCGTCGATCCTGCTCGCCCCGCTCTGGATCGCGTTGCGCTGCGGCGTGACGCGCACGCTCCAGTGCGTCCCCGGCGCGTCCGGATCGGGCATGGGCACGTCCACCTGCACCACCGGTTCGATGAACCCCGGATACACGTACAAGCCCCGCGCCTCACGCCTTGTCATTCCCGCTGGCACTCCGCCGCCCGCGATCACGCTCTCGATCCTCCCCCCGCGAACCACCAGCGTCGCGTTCTCGATGACCGTCCCGGGCTTGGTGTGCACCGTCGCGCCGACAAGCGCCACAGCGCCGTCACCGGGAAGTCTCTCCCTCATGCCGTTGGCCGGAGGCGCCAGCGGCGACGCCGACGTTTGACCAAACGCCGACGCCGCAAGCCCCACAGCGCACGCAACTCCGGCCGCCAACCCGACATAACGGATGTTCATGGCCGAGATGCTACCGTGAATCCGCCGTTCGCGCAGCCGCAGCCTCCGGCTCCCCCCGGGGGCCGCTCACCCATAGGCGGCGGTCAGCAGGCCGTCTGTGGTCAGGGGCACGTCCTGACCCCTCGATCGCAGCCGTTCGATCGCCCGGGTCACCATGCGCTCAGCATCCATCGGCGTTTCCCCAAGGGCCACCAGCGCCTCAACCGTCTGGCGAATCGGCGGATGGGCCGGCCGCCCTTCTGGCGCCGAACCCGCGGCTGGCCTCCCCGCACGCGGCTTGGTGGCACGCGGCTTGGGCTCCGTACTCACCCCTGCGCTCCCCAATCCCGCCGAGTTCACATCCAGTTCCCGAACCTCGAGCCCCGACAACGCAAACGGCCCCGCCTTGGTCTTCAGCTCATGCACGATCAGCTCGGCGAGCTTGGGCCCGATCTCCGGGAGACCCTGCAGAAATCGCGAGTCTCTATCCGCGATCGCCCGGGCAATCACACTCGGCTCGACAGCCATCGCACGCATCGCACGCTTGTTCCCAAGCCCCTTCACGCTCGTGAGCAGCTCGAAGAACTCCCGTTCACGCGTGCTGGCAAAGCCCAGCAGCCGCGGCACAAATGACGACCCTTGATTCACCGATTCCAGGTACTGAATCGTGTACAGCCCGATTTCCATCCCGCCGCCTGACTCCTGCCGACGAGCGTTCAACGCCTCCGCAAGGTACGCCGGCACCAGCACCTCATAGCACACACCCGCGAGACCACTCGGCTCAATGAGCAGCGTCTGTCGGTCCAGCGTTCGCAGGCGGCCCTGTATGAATGCGATCATGCGACCGCCAGTGTACGAACCCGGCCCATCCGCATCCCCGCACGGCCACCCTAGCCCCGCACGGCCCCCTGCACTCGGCTCCGCCCTGAGGGGCGACGGGCTCTTGCATGGGAGCGGGGGGAAAGGGGGGTGGGGGG
>DHLW01000134.1:0-17821 GCA_002405485.1 Phycisphaerales bacterium UBA4658 | reverse complement strand
CCGCCCCCCCTCCCCCCCCGCCGCCCGATTCTGCACGGCGGGGGCGAGTCTCGGGCCATTGGCACCCGGTCTGGTCGATGACAGACAGCTATGACCACGTTCGCACGCCGAGCCACGTCCTGGCGCCCGACCACTTCCGGGTTGTCCACGTCTTCCGGGGGCACGCCATCGCCAGGGTCGGTGCTCCCGCAGACCGGAGTTCTGTTGATCGGGCTCCCGGAGTTTGTCGCCGCCGCCCGGGCCGAGGTATCGGCGATGGATCCTGCGCCGGTGATCTGTGAAGAGGTGGAACTGCTGCCCGGCCAACCCTGTTCCAGCGGGGATCTCGCCGCTCTTGCCGCGCGACACGCGGTTCGCCTGGCTCTGGTGTGCGTGCCGGGGTCGATGCCGGAGATGCGGGGTCAGGTCTTGGCCAGTCTGTGCCAGGCGAACGTCGCGTGTGCGATGCTGCCGGGCGTGTGTGACCTTGTCCCCTCGATGGTGCATGCCGTGGCACCTGCGGCGCACGCCCCGGGCTCGTCCGCCGAGCGCATGGCTTCCGCGCCGATCATCGATCTGGCGACGCTCATCGGGCGCACGCCGCACCGCGTGGACCGGGATGCGGTTGCCAAGGTGCTCACCGGTCGGCGGGTGCTCATCACGGGAGCCGGGGGGAGCATCGGCTCGGAGTTGGCCAAGGTCGCCGCGGACTTTCAGCCCGCCCAGCTCATCCTGGTAGAGCGGAGCGAGAACGCGCTGTTCGAGATCGATCGGCAGCTCGGACGCAAGTTTCCCAGCTTGCCGCGCAAGGCGATCCTGCATGATGTGGTCGATGCCGAGAGCACGCTTCGGCTGTGCGAGTCCGTTCGTCCGCAGGTGGTGCTGCACGCCGCGGCCCACAAGCATGTTCCGCTCATGGAGGACCACCCGGCCCACGCGGTGACCAACAACCTGTTCGGGACCAAGTCGATCGCGGACGCCGCGGTCGCGGTGGGTGCCGAGCGTTTCGTGCTGATCAGCTCCGACAAGGCTGTTAATCCCACCTCGGTCATGGGGGCGACCAAGCGGCTTGCGGAGCAGTATGTCCGTGGTCTCGGCAATCGCAGCCCGGGCACCCGGCTGAGCATGGTCCGCTTCGGGAACGTCCTCGGGTCCGCCGCGAGCGTGCTGACCATCTGGAGCCAGCAGATCGGCGAGGGCGGACCGATCACGATCACCGATCCGAGGATGACCCGGTTTTTCATGACGATTCCCGAGGCCGCAACCCTCGTCATCCACAGCATGACCCTTTCTCCCGATGGCATCGGGACCGAGGATCGCGGCGGAGTCGGGGTGTATGTCCTGGACATGGGCCAGCCGGTCCGCATCGTCGAACTGGCCGAGCGGTTCGTCCGGGCCCACGGCCTGCAGCCCAGACCCGTCTGGGAGGATCCGGCCATCCCCGCCCGCGGCGGCGAGGGCTTCATTGATCTGGTCTGCACAGGCATTCGCCCGGGTGAGAAACTGCACGAAGAGCTCGCCTATGCGGCAGAGCAGCTCCGGGCCACCGAGCACCCGGGCATCAGGGCCTGGGCCGGACCGGGGTTCGGGACCGCCGAGGCCACAGGCGTTATCGACATGATCCGAGAACTGCACGCCGCCAGGTACAGCACCGACCCGGCCTCGGTCATCGCGGCGATCCGACGCCACGTCCCGGAAATGCGCCCGAGTTCTCCCGGGCCGGAACACGCGTTCCATCCTCCGGTCGGATGACAGGATATTTGGATTCTGTGTGGGTCATTGACGCGACCGACAGCCGAAGTCCCTATCATGGGCCTTGCGTGTGTGCTTGGCCGGTGCGTGACCGAGCCGGGCATCGGACACAGGCAAGCGGAGGCGTCGGCATGGGGAACACTCGGCAAAGTGTGTTGCTCGAAACCTACGCGGCCCGTCAGCGGGCCATTGACCTCTTGAAGTCGCTGCAGTCCGCCCAGACCGAGTGCGAGAAGCACCTGGAGGCCGACAAGCGTCAAGACGTCATGAAGACCCTGACCGGGTGCTCGAGCATCGAGTCGGCGATCGCGAACACCAAGCGGATGATCGAGATGATGGAGCGGGTCCTGGTGGACGCCGAGTCCATGGCGTCCGCCGACGAGCACGCCGGCGAGACGGGCGCGCCGACGACCATCCCCGCCCAGTCTGATGGTTGCCGGGCCGAAGTCGTCGCCCGGATCGGTCCGTCGCTCATGGTGGCCCGCTCGGCCGTCCGGCGGTAGGTCGCTCATCCCCCGGGCCCTGAAGATCGAGTGTGTTCGAACGCGAGCGGATCGGTCTCTCGGGCGTGTCGCCGGCGACCGCGGGTGTACGCTGTGCCCATGCTCGATTCCCCACGTGGCCAATGGACCTGTGATCTGCGGATTCTCAAGCTCGATCCTCGGGCGACGGCCCCGGCGTACCAGTCGGATCTGGCGGCTGGGCTGGATGTCGCCGCGTTTCTTCCCGACCATCCCGAGGGCGTGGCGATCCAGCCCGTCGCTCAGGGTGGGCGTCCCGTCATGATCCGAACTGGATGGGCCATGGCCATTCCACCGGGATTCGAGGCCCAGGTTCGGCCGCGGAGCGGGCTGGGAAGCAAGCACGGCGTGACCCTTCCAAACGCCCCAGGAACGATCGACGCCGACTATCGAGGCGAGGTCAAGATCCCGCTCATCAATCTCGGTCCCGAGCCCTTTGTCGTCCGCCATGGCGACCGCATCGCACAGATGGTCATTGCTCCAGTCGCTCATGCCCGAGTGCTCGAGGTCAGCGTGTTGGATGTCACCGTGCGCGGGAATGCCGGTTTCGGGTCAACCGGCGTCGGGGCGGCCCCCTCAGCCCAGGTGTGAACCCGGTCAGATCAGCACGGGCCAGGTTCACCCGCGGGAGCAACTGACGCGAAAGAACCGCTCGCTGGTGCCGCCCGGACCAACCCGGAAACGCGTGCCTGCGCCGCAGGTAGGGCATCGGCCAACATACGTCTGACCGTCCGGCGAGCGATACGCACGGGTGTACTGCCCGGCACATTCAAACCACAAACGCAGAAAAGGGCGGCCGACCGCCGGGGATTGTGAACCGGCCGGCGCGGACTTGCCCTCCAAGTGTCCGGGAAATCCCTGATTCTGGGTAGGGGTGCGGAGAGTCACGGTGGAGAGGTCCACGATGTCTCTGTGGTCGGGCATGCCTGATCTATCGGCATGCGTTCACGAAAACCCACTGCGGGAATGCGATTGCCAAGCCGCGTTGTGAACCGATACACTTCGATCTTTGGGAGTTGGTCCGGGCTGCACGGGCCGGCGCGGGGGGGTGGGGGATGGGGTGTGTGAGAGCTGTTCTGGACGTATGGCGGCAACGCTGACCATCTTGCCCGATCCGCCGCCGCCGCCGACGCCGGTGGGGCTGATCGCCGCGGGGGGTCGTCTCCCGATCATGATTGCCGAGGGGCTGGCCTCCGCGGGGCACCCGATTCACGCGCTGGGTTTGCGGAATCAGTACGAGCCGGAGCTGCCATCGCTGTGCACGACGTTTCGGCGGGTGGGGGTTCTGCGGGTGGCGAGCTGGGGCGGGTTGCTTCGGAAGGTGGACGTTCGGCACGCGATCATGGTCGGGCGGATCGACAAGGCCCGGCTCATGTACGGGATGCCTTGGAGTATCATCCACAACCTGCCGGATCCACGGACGTTTCTGACGTGGTTCCGCCATCTTCGGCATGATCGTCGGTCGCATGCGGTGCTGGCGGCGATCGCTGACGAGCTCAGTCGAAACGGAGTGCACTTGATCGACTCCACCGCGCCCATCATGGACCAACTCGCCGAGGCGGGGGTGATGACCAAGCGTCAGCCCACGACGCAGCAGCGTGCGGACATCGCGTTCGCGTGGCCGCTGCTGAGTCAGACGCTTCGGCTGGACATCGGGCAGGCCGTGGCGGTACGGGATCGGGACATCATCGCGGTCGAGGCGGTGGAGGGGACGGATCGGATGATCGAGCGTGTGGGCGCGATCTGCCGGGCCAGCGGCTGGACGGTCTGCAAGGGGGCTCGGGCCGGTCACGACCGGCGCAGCGACGTGCCCACGGTCGGGCCCAAGACGATCGAGAATCTGTATCGGCACGGTGGCCGGTGCCTGGCGCTGGCGGCGGGGGACGTGATCATGATCGACAAGCCCGCGCTCCTGGACCTTGCCGACCAGCTCGGGGTCTCGGTCATCGGGGTTCCCGCGGCGCAGGCGTGACCGCGGCGCGATCGCGAGGCGGGACTTTCGTCATTGATGGCGCGTGGGGTCGCCCGCAAGGGTCAAGGGACGCTCATGGCGAAGACCTTGACGACCACGTCGCCGATGCCCACCAGCGCCGCGCCGGCGATGATGCCGGCGCAGATCGGCTCCTGGGTCGCGACCCAGAGGAGGTGACCGGTGGACTCCTTTTTCTTGGAGTACACGCGGTGCATGAGCCAGAAGAACATCGCGCCGGCGAACATCGCGAGTGTGGATTCGGGAGGCACGACGACGCCCAGGCCGATGGCCAGGGGTGAGAGCGGGAACTTGCTTCGAGTGAAGATGCGCAGCAGTTCGAACACGAGGCCGACGGCCACGGCGATGAGCATGGACACGACGATGGACTGGGTGAGGAGCGTGCCGGCGGAGGGCCCGCCGAAGATCGAGGTGACGAGATCGCTCACGCCCTTCCACTGCAGCGCGGAGGGGAAGCCGAACTGACCGCCCTCGGGGGCCATGACGTTCTGCATGTGCTGCGGGTCGAGCTTGGCCTTCTCCGGGTCGAATCCGCGGGTGAAGAGCGGGAAGAACAGCAGTGTGCTGGCGATGGCGCCGGAGATGATGCCGATGACGTGTCCGACGGCCTGATGGCGCGGCTTGCCGCCGAGCATGTAGCCGGGCTTGATGTCCATCAGGAGGTTGCTGGCGTTGCTCACCACCTCCACGCACAGCACCGCCGTCATCAGATTGGTGGGGGGGTGCTTGGGGTCGGCGGCGCCGAAGAGGAACTGCGGGATCTTGGAGAGTGAGCCGGTCGGGGTGATGCCGGTGAGCGCGGTGCTGCTGGCGGCGATGAGTGTGAGGACGATGATCATCGGGATGGCGAGTGCGCCGAAGATCCACGAAACGCCGAACCAGTCGTGGGCCATCCAGACGCCGACGGCGCCGACGACGGGGATACCGATCCAGGAGATCCACAGCGGGACCTCGATGTGTGCGACGGGGTCTGCGCCGGACTTCTTCTTGCCCGCAAAGAGACCCTTGAAGGCCTCGACGAAGACCTCGGGGCGGGCAAAGAGGGAGACCATCGCGGCGGTGACCATCATCGCGATGCCCCACCACAGAGCCCAGGTGTTCAGGATGTGGGTTCGCCCGAAGACGGCGGTGCCGGCCTCGAGCACGCCGCTGCGGGGCTTGATCTCGCCCAGGTGGATCATCCAGGGGACGACGATGAAGAAGTTCACGAACATGCCGATGAGCATGCTGATGGCGGCCTTGATGCCCATGAGCCCGCCGGCGCCGAACATGGCCAGGTCGAGCGCGGGCGTGAAGCCGAGCTGCTTGAAGGGGACGTGCCCGATTTTGGGCTCCATGTTCTTGCTGGCGAGCCAGGCGTAGAGCCCGCTCACATCGTGCGGAAGGTGCCACGTGGACTTGATGGCGTCGGCGTTGGCCTTGAGCGTGTCGGTCCAGGACTGACCGCTTTTGGCCATGAGCACGAGGGCGTGCAGGGCCTTGAGATAGGCCTCGCCCATGAGGAACTGGAGAGAAGCGGCAAGGACGGCGGCGACGCCCAGGGCCTTGGCCTTGAACAGGCCGACGGCGGCGGCGGAGGTGTAGAGCGTGTCGAGCACGACGCCGCAGGCGCGTCCCTCGGGGAAGGGCTGCTGCTCGTCGTTGATGAACCGTCGCTTCATGGGGAAGGCGACGAGCACGCCGAGGATGGAGAGCACGACGTTGAACCAGAACATCTGCCACCAGGGCATGGGCTTGTTCTCGATCCACATGAACGCGGCCATGCCGGAGATGAGCGGGCCGGTCATGTAGCCGGCGGCGGTGGCGATGGACTGCATCGCGTTGTTCTCGAGGATCGTCATGTCCTTGGCGCCGAAGCGGGCGAAAAGGGCATGATGGATCTTGAACATCGCGAAGGCGAGGATGACGCTCGTGAGCCCGACGCCGAGCGTCCAGCCGGTCTTGGCGCCGACGTAGAGGTTGGTGGCGCTGAGGGCCCCGCCCAGCACGAAGCCGGTGAGCGCCGAGCGAAGGGTGAGCTGCGGCATGGTCCCGCGATAGACGTTCTCAAGCCACCAGCGGTCCTTCTGCTCGCGGGTCCACGTGCGTACTTGTTCGTCGGTGAGCTGCGGAATGGCCATGGGAGGATGGGGGCGGGTCGGATGCAGGAGGGTCAGTTGACCGCGAGCAGGCCCAGCGCGGTGGCCGTCATGGCCAGGATGGCCTTCATGAGACTCTCGCCGGCGATGATGCCGGAGGCGATGGCGACGGAGTACTTGTCGGCGCTCTTGGAGCTGAGCTTCTCCCACAGCCAGACGATGACGGCTCCGAGCAGGAACCCGAAGGCGTTTCCGAATGGAATGACCCAGGACAGCCCGAGGCCCATCGCACTTGGGAGGTAGCCGCGGAGGTTCCGCGGGGTGAGCCGCTCAACGAGCGGGATGGCGATGCCCACAAGGGCGCCGATGAGCAGCGCGACCTTGGCCGAGTCCGGGAGCTTGTGCAGACCCTCGGTAAGGACCTTGGCCACGGCGGCCCACTGCTGGGTGGCAGGGAGGGCGTACTTCTCGAGCGCGGCCTTGTTGGGGATCATGAGGAACCACGCGGGGACGATCGCGAGGGTTCCGAAGAACACCCCCACGAACTGCGCGATGAACTGCCGACGAGGGTTGGCCCCGAGCAGATAGCCGGACTTCAGGTCGGTGAGCAGGTCCGCGCTGGCGGCGGCGGAGTTGGCGGCCACCCCGGCGGAAGCGAGATTCGGGATGATCATCTTGGGCTTGATGACGGCGAAGGTGAGCTGCATGACCTTGCCCATGGCCCCGATGGGATTGGTGTCGGTCTCGCCGGTGGATCGACACGCGACCATCGACAGGACGAAGCTCATGGCAATCGCCAGCAGCCCTGCCCACCAGGTGATCCCGAAGGCGACATACTGAAGGATGACCATCGCGATGGTGATGGGGATGAGCCCGATGATCATCCAGGAGTTGGGCACCTCGATGGCGGCAAGCCGGTCATTGCCCGAGGTCTTCTTGCCAAAGAGCCCGGTGAAGGCGCGGGCGACGACCTTCCACTGCAACGCGAGGGTGGTGAGCGAAGCAAAGACCATGACCGCGGTGCCGCCCCAGAGCGCCCAGCGCGTGAAGTGCAGCACCGTGCCCCCGCCGACGACGTCGATGCTGACGACCGTCTCGGCGGCCTTGAGCGCGGGATCAAACGCGAACCCGCCGGGAGCGTTCGGGTCGGCGATCCAGCCGGAGTTCGGGATCTTCTGGTCCATCCGCACCAGATACGGACCAACAACAAAATACAGCAGCACCGAGCCCAGGAACATGCTCAGACTCACACGCATCCGCGTGATGATCCCGGCGGCGACCAGCAGCAGACTGACGTCGAACTGGTACGCGACGCCCGTCTTCCCCGACCAGAGGTTGTTCTTGGCCCACTCCGTCAGCGGAAGAGGAAGCGACTCGGGAAGGCGAATCGGCACGGCCTTGAAGAACCGATCGATCGCGGAGATCGCTCCCTCGGCGGTGTTCAGCAAGCCCAGCAGCAAGCCCGCGGCCAGTCCGACCAGCAGCGTGTAGGCCTTCTGGACGCTCTCGGCGCTGTCGGAGTACAGACTCTTGAGGGTCTCGGCGGCGGCGACGCCAGAGGGAAAGCGCAGCTGCTCGTGGTTGATCATCTGCCGCTTCATGGGCACGGCAAGGAAGACCCCCAGGCACGCCGTCAGGAACGTGAACGCGGCGACCACCCACCACTGGCCCCCGTTGATCGACCAGCTCGCAACATCCGCGGCGGTCTTGCCTTCGGGGACCTTCTCCAGCAGGAGCAGCGCGCCGAACATGGTGGCGATGGTGGCGCCGGTGGAGGAGCCGGCGGCGGCCGCCGTGGACTGCATGCAGTTGTTCTCCAGGATGGACATCTTGGAGACCGCGCCGCCGGTGGCGGCGCGAATGCCGTTCCAGATCACATAGCTCATGACGCAGGCGGTGATGGCGACGCCGAAGCCCCAGCCGATGGCCAGCGTGGTGTAGAGGTTGGAGATGGACATGAGCATCCCGAGGATGCCGCCCATGACCACGGCTCGGAGCGTGAGCTGGGGCATGCGGTCGCCCTGGTACACGTGCGCGAACCAGTGGGCGTCCTTCTGTTCGGGTGTTGCGTCAGGGGGAAGCGCCGGAACCCCGGTGGGGGACGGAGCCGAGTTGTGGGTGTCGGGTCGGGCGTCGGGCGCGGAGGCCATGGGCGGTCTCACTGGGAAGGCGGACGGGCGAAGAAAAACCCGAACATACGGATCAATCCGGATAGAGCGGGTTGGAATGGCAGATCGTAAAGGAAGCCTGTCGATCCCGCAAGGCGGTGTCGGTTGCTCGGGGCGGAGAAACCTGCCGGATCGGTTGTGGTTCGGGGGTATCCTCGGACATGCACACCACCCGAAACACGCTCCCGGAGGCGACGAGACGGACGATCTGCGAACTGCTGGCCCCCCGCCTCGCCGACGCGGTGGACCTTTTGACCCAAGCCAAGCAGGCCCACTGGACGGTCCGAGGGCCGAACTTCCAGGGGCTGCACGAGGTGTTTGACGGCGTGGCCGAGCAGGCCCAGGAGTGGGCGGACCTGCTCGCCGAGCGGATTGTGCAGCTCGGCGGAACGCCGGTGGGGACAGTGAGGTCGGTGGCGGCGGCGACAACCCTGCCGGAGTATCCGCTTGCGGTGGTGAGCTGGGATGGTCATGTCTCGGCTGTGGCCGGAGTGCTCGCCGATTTCGGGGGGAAGATCCGGGCGGCGATCGACCGAGCGTCGTCGGCGGGTGACCAGGTGACGGCGGATCTGTGCACGGAGATCTGCCGAGAGGTGGACAAGCAGCTTTGGCTGGTCGAGGCCCACGATGCGAAGATCAAGTGAAGAGCGTGTTGTGAACGACACGCGTGAGCGTTTCGTGAAGATAATGTCAAGATAAAGTTCGTGTCAAGATGTGCGGTCATTGAGAACCTGGAAACGATCCCCAGCGCAATCTTGATACAAGCTCATGTCGTATTTCGAACCGACGCGGGTACGCTGTCTCCGGAACTGATCGTTGAGTCGCGGGTGGAGCGACGGCGATCGAACTGGAGCCATTCATGCGCACGCTGCACGGACTGCGAACGGCCTTTACGCTCATTGAACTGCTGGTGGTCATTGCGATCATCGCGCTGCTGATCGGGATTCTGCTGCCGTCGCTCGGCAAGGCGCGCGAGGCGGCGCGGACCGTGCGATGCGCGGCGAACATCCGGACCGTTGGACAGGGCGTGGTGACCTATAACGCCAACAACAAGGAGTTCTACCCGCCGCACTACGTGTACGCCGACTCGCAGGCCGGCTTTGACTGGTCGTTCGAGAACCAGCAGACGTCGCACCCGGATCCGATCAACGGGTACGTGCACTGGTCGGCGTCGCTGTTTGACACGAGCGCGGGCGGATCGGTGGCGGAGGAGGCGTTCACGTGCGCCAGCGTGCCGCGAGGCGGAGCCCCGGCGACGAATCCGGGCAACGAGCAGAAGAACTGGGATCCGGGTCAGGTGAACGACCTGGGCAACTCGGCGCCGACGGATCCGCCCAAGGACCGTCAGGCCAAGCGAACGGCGTACGCCGGGAACGGTGCGATCTTCCCGCGGAACAAGTTCTTCTCCTCGGGCGGGGACCGGAAGAACATCCTGGTGCGCGACAGCCAGATCACGTTCCCGGTGCGGACGATCCTGGCGACCGAGTACATCTTCAACGGCTCGTGGGAGCCGATCGCGGATCGCGGCGGGCAGGGGTGGAAGAGCAAGAGCCACCGGCCGATCACGCCCTTTGTCGGTCGCTCCTCGGGCGCGGACGTGTACGCCGAGGCCGAGGGTTCCGGACAGCGGGCGCGATTCGAGTATCCGGCCCTTCTGGATATCCGTCGCGAGACCGAGGTTCCCGCGGGAGCGATCGACCTGGCGACGCCCACGACCATGAACGCGGTCGGGCGCCAGCACAAGGGCAAGCGCGATGACAAGGGTGGGGCCGCGAACTTCGTGTTCGTGGACGGGCACGTGGACCTGCTCACGGTGAGTGAGACGATCCGGCAGCGGCTGTGGGGCGAGCGGTTCTGGTCCATCAGCGGGAGCAACCGCGTCGAGGACCCGACCAACCCGAACGACTGATCGAGCAGTTCAGCAGCGACGCCGCCCGAGAGATCGGTCGGCGATCGATTCAACGCAGACCTTCATTTCGCGCATCGTCTCCGGTTCGGCTCCGTTTGCGTGTTTGGAGCCAGTGAGAAGTCGGTCTGCGCATGCGTCCGGCGTACCCCCTTGTTCGTGGTGTTTGGATCGAATCAAGAAGGAGTGAGCATCGTATGAAGCGGACAACTCTCGGCATGGTCATGGCGGCGGGCACGTGCCTCACCGCCGGCAGCGCGCTCGCCCAGCAGATGATCAACATCTCGGGCGCGACGCTGCTTGAGAACTTCGTGCAGGCCCAGGCCTCCACGAACGACTTCATCGACGTCGACAGCAACGGCGTCTGCGGTCGGTGCACGCCGTTCGGGCTGCAGAACCTGCTCCCGCGCGGCACGACCCCGTCCAACGTCTGGAACCTGTCGTACCGCGTCGTGGGTTCGGTGAACGGGTTCCGCGAGCTGACGCTGTTCGGCGGCACCGTGTGCGTCACCTCCGACCACACCGTCGGCGAGCCCGCCGGCATGCTCGGCTCCAACACCTCGCTCGGCCTGTTCGGGCTGGCGCAGACGGCGTACTGGAACGGCACGGCGTACATCTCCGGCGGCAACCCGACCACCGGCGGTCCGTACCAGCCGCTGAACTCCGGCGGCATTCCCCAGCGTGCTGCGACCAACGGCGCCAACCGCACCATCTCCGGCACCGTCGGGTGCGTGACGATCGACATCGCTCCGCTGGACGTCTCCACCAAGTGGGCCACGCAGAAGCCGGGCGGCTCGCCGAATCCGCTGCGCAAGCCGCTGGAGCTGGGCTACGGGCTGAACCCGCGGCTGAGCGTCGGCAAGAACGGAGAGACCGCGCCCAACGCCACCAACCCGCATCTGGCCGGCGGCCTGTCGTCGTTCCTGTCGCCGCTGAACGGCCGCACCCTGTTTGATCCGGCCAATCCCACGGCCCAGGACTCCAACACCATCTTCGACACCGAGCTCTTCTATGCCCCGATCGCGCCGGTTGTGAACTACGGCACGGGGATCCGGCAGCTCCGGATCACGGAACTGCAGCACCTGTTCACGACCGGCCGCGCCGTGAACGGCGAGAACTTCGTGGTCTGCACCCGCGACGTGGGCTCGGGCACCCGCAACGCGTTCATGAACAGCATCTGCATCGACCCCTCGTGGGGCATTGGTGACAACGTGGGCGGCGAGTCCGCCGTCTCGGCCCAGCACATCGCCGGGGCGCAGTTCTTCCCGACCAACAAGACCTCCAACGGCGGCATGGAAGCGGTCATCCGCAACACGCGGCTGGGCGTCGGCTACGTCGGAACCGAGCGCGGCGTGAGCGGCTCGGGCTCCGGCTCGTGGCTCAGCAACGGCAACCTGGAAATCGCCGCGGTGCAGAACGACACCTATGGCGGCACGGCGTTCGTGCGTCCGACGATCGACAACCTGCTGGACAACAGCCCCAACGGCTGGATCATCGGCGGCCAGGCCGTGCTCGCCACGATCGGCGACCCGGCGGCCGAGCCGGTGTCGGCGGGCGGCCTGAACAACGGCAACACCCCGATGGTGAACAAGGCGGCGGCGGCGTACGTGAACAACGTCCGCGAGTCGATCGCGGCGTTCGTCGCGGTTCCCGGTGGCAGCAACAACGACTTCATGCCCGGCGAGCGGGCCGCGCAGCAGTTCCTTCTGCTGGGCGCGATCGACAACCTGCACGACCTGACCCAGCCCTGCGTGCTCATCGCCAACCCGGGCTTCAACCAGAACCTCCAGACCTACACCCGCGCCAACAACATCCACACGACCAACGCCACCGTGCTCAGCGCCTTCGGCAACGCAGTTGCTCCGGTCAATCCCGCCAACAGCCGGGCCGGCAAGGTTCCGACGCGTCTGACCGGTGTCGTGTACTCCGACCTCGTGCCCAACGGCAACGGCTACCTGACGCAGTCGGGCGCCACGCTGAGCTTCGCCTCCAACCTCCCGCTCCGGAACCTCACCGCCGGCGACTTCAACGCCGACGGCATCCGCTCCATCGCTGACGCGACCGGCCTCGTCGCCGCGTGGCGGCAGCGCAACGGCGGTCCGGCCTGGGTCAGCCCCGCGGCCTCCGGCGCTCTGGCGACCCTGGCGACCTCGACGGGACAGGCCGCCAACCCCGGCGATGCCTGCATCGAGATCCTCGGCGACTTCGACGCCAACGGGTCGTTCGACACGCTCGACGTCCGCTACTGGGCCGACGGCCTGGCGCTCGTGGGCGGCAACCTGGACCGCAAGGCCGGGTTCACCGCCGTCGACAATGCCTTCGCCGGCAACTTCTTCGGCACGGTGCTGGGCAACGGCGGCTGCATCAAGCCGTACGCCGCGGGCGACTCCCGAGGTGACGTGGCCGGTCCCACCGGTCGCGTGGCCAGCGGCTGGGCCCCGGTCGGCGCCGACGGTCGCGTGGACGCTCGCGACATCGACTACGTCTTCCGTCAGTTCAATCAGCCGGGCATCTCCGGCGGTGCGGCCAACTGGACGGACCTGGGCGAGGCGGTGCTCTTTGATCTGTCGGCGGACATGACCGGCGACCGCGTCGTCGATCAGAATGACGTCAGCGAGATCGTGACCGGCATCCTCGGGACCTGCATCGGCGACGTGAACCTGGACGGCGTCAAGAACGTCACCGACCGCAACATCGTCACGGCCAACCAGGGCATGAACGGCGGCTACGCCATGGGCGACATGAACGGCGACGGCGTCATCAACGCCGCCGACCTGGCCCTGACCTGCCCGCCGGACTTCGACTGCAACAGCGCGATCGAGGTCGGCGACATCTTCGCGTTCCTCAACGCCTGGTTCGCCGGAAGCTGCAAGACGGACTTCGACGCGACCGGTGCGGTCGAGGTCGGGGACATCTTCGCGTTCCTCAACGCCTGGTTCGCGGGCGGCTGCTAAGGACCATCATCGCCGAGGCCGGGTGTGTTTCCCCGGCCTCGGCGTATCTGTTTGGATGGCCACGACGCGGGGCTCCGGAGTGTTCCGGTCCCCGCGTTGTCGTTCATGCGGTCGCGTGCGCGACGGTGATGCCGAGAACACCGCGGTACACTCCGGCCGCATGTCACGACTTCCCTTTGGGCCAAGTGCGGGCAAGCCGTCGGGGCCGCCGAGCGCCCCCCGGCAGGTGACGGTCGGTCAGCTCGCGGCGATGATCGATCGGGCGCTGAAGGACGCGCTGCCGACGGGCGTGCGCGTGGTGGGGGAGATCGGTCAGTTCCGGGAGCGCACGCACTGGTACTTTGATCTGAAGGACGCCGATGCGGTGATCTCGTGCGCGATGTGGCAGTCGGCGGCAAGAAAGGCCGGGTTCACGCCGCGCACGGGGCAGCAGGTGGTGGCGACCGGACGTGTGGAGTTCTACGCCAAGCAGGGGCGGACGCAGTTCATCGTGGATCGGCTTGAGCCCGTGGGTGTTGGTGCGCTGGAACTGGCGTATCGGAAGCTCGTGGAAGAGCTGCGGGGGCTCGGGTACTTCGCCCAGGACCGCAAGCGGGTGATCCCGGTGTTTCCCAGGCGTGTGGCGATCGTGACAAGTCGAAGCGCCGCGGCGTTGCAGGACGTGCTGGACACGGTGGGCAGGCGGTGCCCGGGGTTGCCGCTGGCCCTGGTGGACGTGCGTGTGCAGGGAGACGGAGCGGCGGAGCAGATCGCCTGGGCGATCCGGTCCATCGGGATGCGGCACGCCGAGCTTGGAGTGGATGTCGTGCTCGTGACGCGCGGCGGGGGCTCGATGGAGGATCTGTGGGCCTTCAACGAGCGCGTCGTTGCTGAGGCCATCGTGGCCTCGCCCATACCTGTGGTGGCGGCGATCGGCCACGAGACGGACACCACCATCGCCGAACTGGTCGCGGATCTGCGCTGCGCGACGCCCACGCAGGCCGCGATGCGGATCGCGCCCGACGCGGCGGCGCATCGGCGGCAGCTCGACTCGATTGCCGCACGGTTGGCCGGCGGTGTGGGCCGGCAGATCGCGCTGAACGCCGAGCGATTGCGCGGTGCGGCCAGACATGCGGCGTTCAGCGATCCCATGCTGGTCGTGCAGAACAGGGTCCAGGGGCTGGCTCGGATCACCAAGGACCTGCGGCGTGCGGCAGCGGAGCGCGTGCAGGCGTGCGAGCGACGGCTTGATGAGCTCGATCGCCGACTCCACAGGTGTCGCCCCGACGCGGAGTATGCGCGGCGGGAGATTCTGCTCCGCGATGCATCGGCCCGCCTGCGGATCGCGATGCGCGAGCGCGTTCGCAGGGTCGATATCGAGCGCCCGGGCCGATCGCTCCAGCACGCAATCCGGCAGGCGCTCGCGGCACGCGAGGCGGGACTGCTCGCGCTGGCACGAGGGCTCGACCTGGTCGGCCCTCACAACGTTCTCAGACGCGGGTTCACCATGACGCTCCGTGCCGACGGCACGGTGCTGCGGTCGGCGGCGGATGTCGGACCGGGGGAACTCATCCGGACGCGGCTGGCCGACGGGAGCATCACCTCAGTCGTGGGGAACGAGTCGGATCGCGTGGCCGTGCGCGACGTTCCGCCGGCCCGGGCCCGCTCGGTCAAGCCGCGGCGAAAGAACGAGCAAGCCCGCGAGCAGTCCGCGGATCTGGCCCGGGAACAGTTGGACCTGTTTGGAGGGGGCGGATAGTCTGGCAGAGTGAGCACGCCACCGTCATCGTCGGGACACTCCTCGGGCAAGCCGATCATCAAGCCCAAGTCCAGCAGGGCGGCACGGCCGGGCGGCGTGGATGGGCCGGATCCCGCGCTGTCGTTCGAGGACGCCCTGGCGCAGATCGAGGGGATCCTCGAACGGATCGAATCCGGAGAAGTCGGGTTGGAAGAGTCGCTCGCGGAGTACGAGCGTGGCGTGGGCCTGCTGAATCACTGCCGGGGCAAGCTCGACCGGGCCAAGCAGAAGGTTGAAGATCTCACCCGCACGCTGTCATCAGCCGATGAGAGCGGGCCCGGGTCGCCCAGTGGCGGACCGGGTCGCCAGGCACCCGATAGTGGTGAGGACTCGTCCCAATCCCGGGCCGACGAAGAAGACGATGACGCGGAGCCGCCGATCTGATGCCCGAGCTTTCCTGGATGATGTTTGGGCTGCAGGCGACGTGGGTCGCGTTCATGTTCGCCTATGGGGCGTGTCTGGGGTCGCTGATCAACGTCCTGGTGTACCGCCTGCCTCGGGGGATGGGCGTGGTGACGCCTCCCTCGCGGTGCCCGGCCTGTGATACCAAGCTCACATGGCGCGAGAACATCCCGATTCTGGGGTGGCTGGTGCTCCGCGGGCGGTGCAGGTTCTGCCGAAGCCGGATTTCGGCGGAGTATCCGCTGGTCGAGCTGACGGTGGCGTTGCTCTTTGCGGCGGTGTTCATCGTGTGCTATGTGCTTCCGGAGCCGGCACGGGCGCTGGGCGTGGATTGGTCGCTCATGCGTCCGGAATGGGCCCGGTCGGACATGTTCGAGGGGTGGCCACGGACGACCTGGTCGATTCTCATCGTGCACGTGATGCTCGTGGGCGGGCTGGTGGCGATGACGCTTGTTGACGCCAAGACGTTCACGATTCCGCTCGCGCTGCCCTGGGCGTGCGGGATCATCGGCATCGTGTTTCATACTGGGGGCGCGGCCCTGACGGAGCAGTCGTGGTTCCGCAAGCTGGCGGTGACGGCGCCCTCGGCGGTCTGGGCGCTCCCGACACCCGGGTGGCCCGGAGACACCGTGAGCTGGTGGTGGATCGGCGCATCGATCGGGGGCGTCATCGGGCTGGTCATCGCCAATCTCTTCCTGCACTTCAAGCTCATTCGCCGGTCGTTCGAGGACTATCCGGAGTGGGAGCGGAACACGCTGCGGGAGCGCGGATTCGACCCGGATGCGCCCGTGACGCCCGAGACGCAGGTTGACGAGGGCGTGCCGGTCGGAGAGCACGTCGGACCGGGGGTGCGGCTGGTGCTGGTGTTCGTGCTGGCGTGGGCGGTCGTCATGCTTGCAGGTGGGATCGCCGGGGCGGTGGTCGGTCCGATGCTGGACTGGCCACGATGGGCCGGGCTGGCGATCGGCTTTGTGCTGGGTCCGATGCTGGCGGGCGTGGCATGTCGGTTTCTGTCGCCTGCGCCCGCTGATCGTTCTGAGAGTGGAGGTGGTGAGGGCAGTGGGGGTGCGGGATCTGCGGCGACCGCGTCTGAGCCGAGCGCACCGGAGATGTGGGTCGCGTATCCGCACGCGCGTCGGGAGGTGCTCAAGGAGGTGCTGTTCCTGACGCCCTGTCTGGCCCTTGCGTGGGTGGGGGGCGAACTGGCCCAAGGGGTGTTCGGGGGACAAGACGCGCCGCTGTGGCTTCTGGTGCTTGCAGGGACGCTCATGGGCGTGCTGATCGGGGGCGGGGTGGTGTGGGGGATCCGGATTTTGGGAACGTTGGCGTTTGGGAAGGAGGCGATGGGGCTGGGCGATGTGCACCTCATGGCCGGGGTGGGAGCATGTCTGGGATGGGTGGACGCGGCGTTGGCGGTGCCGCTGGCCGCGGTGGTGGCGTTGTACTTTGTGATCGTGTCCGGGCTGGCGAATCGGCCGGCGGGTCGGGCGATGCCGTTCGGACCGTATCTGACGGTGGCGACGTTGCTGGTGGTGGGGGGGAAGCCGCTGGTGGAGTGGGGCCTGTCGGCGATGCTCGGGGCGAGCGTGAATCTGCCGTGATCGAGGGCCTCGGGGGCAAAAAGTCAAGAAACAACGGGAAGTGCAGAGAAGTTGACCCGAAGGCCGATGTGACTAGCGTTGCCACGACTCGGGAGCGCGATGGAGCGTGCTCGGGCGGTTTTGGGCGCTTGACCCAGCGCCGATCGGCGGCGAAGAACGTCGCACACACGGAGATGACGCGATGATCGGGAAAGAACTGAACGTACTGAAGGTCGGGGCTCGACTGCTGGGCCTTGGTGTGGTGACCGCGGGGCTGGTGCTCGGCGGGTGCAACAACAAGATCAAGGACGAGAACGAGGCGTTGCGGGCCGAGGCGGCGGAACTTCGCGAGAAGGTCACGTCGATCGACACCGAGAAGGCCGCATTGGCCACCCAGAACCAGCAGTTGCAGGCGCAGAACACGCAGTTGCAGACGGAACTCGCCAGCGCCCGTCAGCCGGCGGGCGGGGGCAACTGGGCCGGGGACACGGGGATGAACGGCGGCCGCACCGGCACCGTGCGCGAGCCCCGCGAGCGGATGATCGAGATTTCCAGCGATGTGCTGTTTGGTTCGGGCTCGGCGACGCTCAAGCCCGACGCCCGCAAGGAGCTGGACAAGTACATGACCCGGTTCCGCAATGCTTCGAACATCCGGATCGAGGGGCACACCGATTCTGACCCGATCCGCAAGAGCAAGTGGGGCTCACGCCAGGC
>DHLW01000139.1:16360-16569 GCA_002405485.1 Phycisphaerales bacterium UBA4658 | reverse complement strand
CGCCCATCGAAAATTGCGAACTCGTTCTGTGCGGCGCTCTGGTCGACATACTTCCAGGGAACTTTGCCATCGCGATCGGCAAGAGTGGCATCGAGCGACTGACTGAGGACACGCAGCAGGTCGCGCGTGACCGATGTACGACCGCCCTCGGACACCTGCCGACCCACCACCAGGGCCAGCCCGGCGAGGATAC
Source organism: Phycisphaerales bacterium UBA4658 (assembly GCA_002405485.1). GTDB lineage: Bacteria > Planctomycetota > Phycisphaerae > Phycisphaerales > UBA1924 > UBA4658. The sequence goes on along the minus strand of DHLW01000139.1, from coordinate 16,376 downwards.
CGATGATGGCGATCAC
>DHLW01000139.1:15532-16198 GCA_002405485.1 Phycisphaerales bacterium UBA4658 | reverse complement strand
GAGCAGTTCGATGAGCGTGAAGCCCGGTCGCCGGCGGTCTGAGTTTCGCATGCTCGTGCGCATCCGTTGCCTCCCGATCGTCATCCCGTCGCCAACCCCATGGTCTGCCCAGCACTGACCTGCATCCGACCCGAATCCGACCCGAATCCGAAACGATACGCCGCCGACCTGTCCGGACCCTCTCTTGCGGCCCGCTCCACCAACCACCCCCCCACCCCGCCCAGATCCCCGCCGAGTGCGCCCCGCCAAACCCCGCCCGTGGCCACTCGGAGGGTGCAACGCGGCGTGTCCATCCCTGTTCCATACGAACGCCGATGCTCGGGGATGCTCACCGCCCAGCCATGACGTGATTCGGGACGCTCTTGACCGACCAAGAGCGTGCAACCCGATGCTCGGCGTCGCCGATTCGGCATCCCATGAGCCCGGATCGACGAAAAATCCGGTGCTCCGCCGAAACGCTCCCCCCCTTTTTCCCTCTCCTGCCCCCGGCTCCCCCACCCAAACCTGCTCTCCCCGCTCCCCACTGCCCGCCATACTCGTTCCGTCCGATCGGGCCTGCCGCCGCCGGCTCCCGAACTTCAGACTCTCGAAACGAACACCTGCCGATGACCACATCGACCTCGCACAACCATGCCGCTCAGACGTGTGACTTGTTCCGTCAGCAGG
>DHLW01000139.1:8330-15353 GCA_002405485.1 Phycisphaerales bacterium UBA4658 | reverse complement strand
CGGGCCTCGATGCGCACATGTGCAGGAGCCGCGGCGGCCCTGCTCCTTGCGGCAGTGCTTGGCGGGTGCGCGACGTTCGTCCCCGCGGAACGGACCACCGCTGAGGCCGCGGGCACGCCCGTCTCCGAGATCGTCTGGCCGGCACGTCGCACCGATGATCTCCCCCAGCGGGCACAGTCCAGCGTCCGGGAGATCTTCGCGCTGGTGCCCACGCACGCGTCAAGCTCTCCGGCGAGTCTGACAAACGTCCCCGAGGAGGTCCAGCAGGCGGCCACCACGCCGATCGCACGCATCGCGTACACGGGCGTTCATGGCCAGGGCATCATCCGCCAGATCGAGTACACGCGTGGCGATCGAGATTGGCGCAACCGTGCGTTCGGCACGCTCAGGTTCGTCTCCTACTCCGATCAACCCGACCGGCTCAGCGATCCACGCTTGGCCTCCTTTGCGCAGTGGATGCAGCGTTCGCTGGCCCGAGAGCTTGCGGGCAATGAGTATGGGCTGAAGCCCAACGATCCCGCCGTCACCGCCATGCTCTACGAGGGCACGGCGATCAGGGTCATTCCCCCGCCCCAGGGCTCCGCGGCAAACCCCGCCGCGGGAACCATCGTGCACATGGCCGGCCTCGGTTCGCTCAGGTGGGAGCAGCCCCTGCTGGATGAGTTCCAACGCCGCGGCTGGTGGGTGGTCCGCATCTCGACGCCGCGCGTCTGGTGGTTCGAAGGCAAGCCGTGGACGATCGGCTCGCACCAAGAAGCCATGCAGCAGGGCCAGCGGATCGCGGCGATGATGGACGATCTGGTCGCGGAGACCGCGTACGCGGCCGAAGCCGCGATCGACTATCTCGCCGCGCACCGTACGGACATACCGCTGCGTCCGCTGGTCATGGTCGGATGCTCCGCCGGGGCTCTTGGCGCTCCGGCGGTCGTCGCACGCATGCGCGACCGGTTTGACGCGGCGATCCTGGTCGGGGGCGGCGCTCACCTGCTGCAGATTTCACAGACCAGCGACCTGACCAATGCCGGAATCACGCTCGCCTGGAAGGACAACCAGCCCCGCGGCGACTGGCGCCAAGCGCTGTTCGACTCCTACTTGCAGCACTCCCAGCTTGATCCCTATCGCACCGCGCCGCTTCTGAATGACATGCCCGTGCTCGTCGTGCACGCCGACTTCGACCTCACCGTCCCCGCGCACAACGGCTGGCTCCTCTGGGACCGATTGGGCCGACCCGATCGGCTGAACTATCTCGGCGAGCATCGCATGCTCTTCTTCGGGCTGGGCAACCAGTCGCCACGCATCGCCGACTGGCTCGATCGCGAGCTTACCAGTCGCTGATCACCACCACTTCCGGAGCCGCCCTCGCGGCAAACAGAGCGTTTGCTTCCCATTTCGCCTGGCACTCGGGACATCCGACAAGCCCTCCCTCGCCCTGCGGGACCCCGCCAAGCCCATATCCGCACGCCGGACACCTGCCCCGCACCAGCATCGCGGAGCGCATCGCCTCAGGCAGACGACCGCCCAGCCCCAGGAGTCCCCGGCCGGCCAGCAGCCCCGCGGTGATGAGCGGCACGAAGATCGGACTGAACAGGATCAGCCCGAACCCCGCGAATCGATCGCTCAACGCAACCAGGATGAGCACCGTGGAGATCGCAATGCCCCCGATGAGCGCAAGCGCCGGCCCGCTCCTCAGCACGCGCCACAGCCAGCGCACGCCGTCGCGTGCGCCTCTGCCGCCGCGCCAGCTCGGCCTGGGCAGCGCCTGGCGCCAGTCGGCAAGCGCGCACGCCGCGCCCTGGTGCACGAGCGTGACCGATCGCCCGGAATCATCCTTGCATCGCACTCGGATCACAGGGAATCATTCGTCGCCGGCCCGTCCGGGATGCGAATCCGGCCCGCGTCGGGCCTCTGGAACCGGTAAACTCCCCGCATGAAACTGTTCCTTTCCGTGCTCGCCCTGATCGGAGTCCTGGCCATGACCCACTCGACCCGTGCCGAGATCAAGACCGAACGCATCGCCTATGTCGTCTCCGGCGTGACGTACGAGGGCGTGCTCGTGTTCGACAGCGCGGTCAAGGGCAGGCGCCCCGGCGTGCTCGTCTGCCATGAATGGTGGGGCTGCAACGATTACGCACAGAAGCGGGCCACCATGCTCGCCGAGCAGGGCTATGTCGCCTTCGCCCTGGACATGTTCGGCAAGGGCAAGACCACGCGCGAAGCCAAGCAGGCCTCGGAGTGGGCAGGCGAAGTCTTCAAGGACAACGCAACGCTCCGCGCCAGGGCCGCGGCGGGTCTGAAGATCCTCGCCGAAAGACCCGAAACCGATCCCTCCCGGCTCGCGGCCATCGGCTATTGCATGGGCGGCACGGTCGCCCTCGAACTCGCCCGAAGCGGACTGGCACACACCGCCAACCTCAAGGCCGTGGTCGCGTTCCACGCCTCAACCATCGCCGCGGCCAACCCAGCCGACAACGCCAACATCAAGGGCTCGGTCCTCATCTGCCACGGTCAGGAAGACTTCTTCGTCAAGCCCGAGCAGATCTCCGGCTTCCACGAGCAGATGAAGGCGGCCAAGATCGACTACCAGTTCATCTCCTACGGCCACGCCGTCCACGCCTTCACCAACCCCGCCGCCGACAAGGCCGGCATCGACGGCGTCAAGTACGATGCCGCCGCCGACCGGCGAAGCTGGGCGGCGATGACCGACCTGTTCAACGAGAAGCTCGCGGCGGGCAAGTAGCCCCTTCGATCGTCCCGCGTCCGCGCTTACGGACAACCGGCAAACCACCCGTTCAGGAACGAAAACACGTCGCCGATCTCCAGCGTTCCGCTCTGGTCGTGGTCGGCTCGACAGGGCACGCGCACCCCAAGCACGCCCCCGCCCACCACGATCGAGCCCGTTCCGCAGGTGTTCGTCACCACCAGTTCATACAGGCCCACGTCCTCCACCTTGATCGTGGAGAATGAGATCGTGGGCGTGGCAAGCCCGGTGATTCTCCCGCCGTCACTGCCAAGAGCAACACCGTCTCTCTGCCAGGCATACGTCACTCCCAGCGGCGTGGGCGGGCCGACCAGGGCGGCGATGCTGACCGGCGAGCCGACCGTCCCGAGCGTGCCCGGCACAACCACGCTCGAAACGCCCCCGACGTTGCCGTTGGCCTCGAACACCTGCTGCGGCTGGCCGCAGGACGAGTCAAAGACCTCGGCCCGAATGCTGATCGCCTGGCCCGGGCTCACGCCCGGCAAGGGCGCAGACGCGTACGACGCACTGACGGCCGGAAACGAGCCCAACGTGATCGTGCCGCCCCCAGGCGGATTGGTCCAGATGAAACGCACGGTCATGGTCCCGTTGGTGCCGATCGTGGTCGCCGTCACCCGGTCACACACCGGCGAAGCAAACTGCAACCCCGTGATCCGCACGCCCCCACGCGGGACGACGAACACCGGCCCGACCGTCGGACCGGCCCCGCACGTGTTCACGCCGCGCACCCAGACATACCGCGCTCCAAAGTCCGCCTGCGGACCAGAGACGCTCGCGGAACTCACCGTTGCATACAGGGTCGCATCGGCAAAGACGTTCGTCCGCGAGATGAACACCTGATACGACGTTGCCCGCGGCACGGTCGACCAGACCAGCGTCGCGCTGGAGCACGTTGACGTGCTCACCGACGGCAGACCGGGAGCCGCCACAACCGGCTGATACATCGACGCCGGAACTGCCGGTGACCAGTCCCCAATGCCGCTGGCGCACCCGAATCCCGGGCTGTCGATCGTGCGCACGAAGTAGAAATACTGCTGATTCAGCGGGGGCGAGACATCGAGCCACGACGACGCGCCAGAGGGCAGCGTCGCCACCACGACCGCCGTGCCGCTGGACGGCGACGTGCTCCGACCGACCTCATACTGGTTGATCCCGGCAACCGCAGACCAGATCACCGTTGCCGAGGTCGCGCACTGCACGGGCCCGCCGAGCACGCCCACCGAGGCCGGAGGATTCGGACACTGCGCTCGCGCATCGCCGCAGGCAACCAGGAACCCAACCACGACGGCGGAGAAAACCCCGACACTGACCAACGACCGCGGCGCCATGGCTTCGCTCCACTTCCACCGCCGCCCGCTGAGACTGTAAAGATGTCGCGAAGACCGCGTTTGTCAACCGAAGGTCCGAGAATCCCCCCCACCCTCCACCCGGGTTCACACTCCAGTGCCGGATTCTCGGACGGCAGACCGTCGGCCACCGGCTCCACCGCCGACCATCCGGAAACAAGGCCGACCTCGGCGGCATCCATGACAGACACCCCCGAAGGTCGGCTCACCAACCCAGCTACGGGCACCCGGCGAACCACCCGTTCAGGAACGAGAACACGTCGGCGATGTCCAGCGTGCCGCTCTGGTCGTGGTCTGCTCGACAGGGCAAGCGCACCGCGAGAACGGCGGACGTGACTATGGCCGGCGTCTGGCTGCACGTGAGGGTGGTCGTCAGCTGGTACTCCCCGACGTCCTCGGCCTTTACACGCGAGAAGTTCAGCGTCGCCGACGTCAGACCGGTGATCCGGCCTCCGTCGCTCGACAGTGGCTGACCATCCTTCTTCCACGAGTACGTCACCCCCACTGGCGACGCCGGAACTGTGACCGCGTTCAGAGAACTCGGCACTCCGGCCGTCAGTATCCTCGTGCTCAGACTCACGCTCGAGGCCCCTTTGAGCACCCCCGACCGTCTCAGCACCTGCTCTGCGAAGCTGCACATAGACCGGAGGAGAAACACCTCGATCTCGACCACGCTTCCAGGCGTAGCGCCGGGAATCGGATTCGACACGATGACAGTCGAGGTTGCCGGCGTGTTTGCCAACTCATGGATGATGTGGCCATTTTGGATGACGCGTATAACCACTCGAATCCCGCTGTTGACCCCGTTGAGATACACGGTCACTTGATCGCACGTTGGCTGAGAGAAGTTGATCCCCGTGACCGTGACGCCACCAGGAGCGGTGATGAATGCACCCGGCGAGATCGGACCAGAGCCGCACGTGTTTCGCGGTCGCACCCACACGTAGTGACCGGCCACGTTCTCTGGCAGCGACACCAACGTCGTCGCCTCGAACACCTCCGCAAAGATCTCCGCATCCGCGAGTGCGGGAGTCGCCGAGCGGTACAGGTCGTACGCGGTGGCGTTTTCAACCGCATTCCAACCGATCCTCATCTCACCGCACGTGGATCTCTGCACCGAGACCGGCCCGGTGGAACCCGTGATCGGCGTGCTGAGAAACACCGACACCGCCGACCACGCCGAGAACCCCGTCTGGCACACCACGCTCGGCAGTCCCCGTGACCGTACGAAGTAGTACGACCGCTGGTTGGTGAGCGCACTCGAGTCCACGTAGCTCAGCGTCGCCGGACCGACCGTCGCGATCACCGTCGCCAGGGCCGGATCGGCACTTGTGCCCCTCGCGACATCGAACGCGATGGCGTTCGCCACACCGTTCCATGTCACCGTGGCCGACGTCGCGCACCGCGCCCCGCCCCCAACGATCGCCAGGCCCCCAGGACCGCTCGGACATTGACCCGCGCTCACGCTCGCGAACCCCGCGACGATCGCGGCGACCACGCACGCTCTGAATGCCGTCCACTTGCGAATCATGGCGAGCTCCTCACAATGACATCTCTTCCGCAGGTACTGACGCTGAGAGTCATCCGATTTCCGCTCCCCGAACCCTTCGCCGGCTCAGCGAATCCCCTCACGCACCCACCACTCAGAACCCGCGTGCACCCGCAGGCACAAGCCGACCCCTGAACACCCCGCGTCCGAGCACCGATGCTCTGAGAGTCTCGGGCGGCGGCCGATCGCCGCCTGCGTGGCGTAGCTGCGCTCGTTGGCTTGCGGATCGAGCCACGCACCGAACGAAAAACGCCCCGAGCTCGATGCTCGGGGCGTGTCCACAGACCGTGCGTTGGCGATGTCAATCAATAGCGGTAGTGATCCGCCTTGTACGGGCCATCGACCGAGACGCCAAGATACTCCGCCTGCTCCTTGCTCAGCTTCGTCAGGCGAATCCCGAGCTTGTCCAGGTGCAGCCGGGCGACCTCCTCGTCGAGCTTCTTGGGAAGCACGTACACCTTGCCGGTCTCGTACTTGTGCCCGCTGAGCGTCGGCTTGTTGGTCGCGTTCAGCCACAGGTCCAGCTGCGCGATCGTCTGATTCGTGAACGACGCGCTCATCACGAAGCTCGGATGCCCGGTCGCGCACCCGAGGTTCATCAGCCGGCCCTCGGCGAGCACCAGGATGCTCTTGCGGCTCTTCTTGAACACGAACTCGTCATACTGGGCCTTGATGTTGATCCGGCTGACGATGCCGCTCTTCTCCGCGGCGTACAACGCGGCCATGTCGATCTCGTTGTCGAAGTGGCCGATGTTCGCCACGATCGCCTTGTCCTTCATCCGCTTCATGTGCTCGATCGTGATCACGTTCTTGTTGCCCGTCGCGGAGATGAAGATGTCCGCCGTCTCGATCACGTCCTCGAGCGTCGAGACCTGGTAGCCCTCCATCGCCGCCTGCAGGGCGTTGATCGGGTCGATCTCCGTCACGATCACGCGGCATCCCTGCCCGCGCAGCGACTGGGCCGAGCCCTTGCCCACGTCGCCGTAGCCCAGCACCACCGCGGTCTTCCCGCCCAGCATCACGTCCGTCGCGCGGTTCAGGCCGTCCACCAGCGAGTGCCGACACCCATAGAGGTTGTCGAACTTGCTCTTGGTCGCGCTGTCGTTCACGTTGATCGCCGGGAACGCGAGCTTGCCCTGCTTGGCCATCTCGTACAGGCGGTGCACGCCGGTCGTCGTCTCCTCGCTGACGCCCTTGATCTGCTTGATCATCTTCGAGAAGTAGCTCGGCCGCTCCTCGATCGACGCCCGCAGCACCCCCAGGATCACGCCCCACTCCTCCGGATCGGTCTTGGCGTTGAACGCGGGCACCTTGCCGGCCTTCTCGAACTCCGCGCCCTTGTGCACGAGCAGCGTCGCGTCGCCGCCGTC
>DHLW01000139.1:426-8180 GCA_002405485.1 Phycisphaerales bacterium UBA4658 | reverse complement strand
GCGTCGCCGCCGTCGTCCAGCAGCAGGTTCGGCCCGACCACGTTGCCCTTGCTGTCGGTGAACTTGAAGATCTGATCGGTGCACCACCAGTACTCTTCCAGCGTCTCGCCCTTCCACGCAAACACCGGGATGCCGCTCGGCTCTTCGGCGGTGCCGCTCGGGCCCACCACCACCGCCGCCGCCGCGGAGTCCTGCGTCGAGAAGATGTTGCAGCTCGCCCAGCGCACGTCCGCGCCGAGCTCGGCGAGGGTCTCGATGAGCACCGCCGTCTGCACCGTCATGTGCAGCGAACCCGCGATCCGAGCGCCGGCCAGCGGCTTCTTGCCCTTGTACCGCTCACGCAGGGCCATCAGCCCCGGCATCTCGTGCTCGGCGAGCCGAATCTCCTTCCGCCCAAGCTCGCTCAGGCTCAGGTCGCGAACCTTGAAATCCAGCCCGTTGTACACCTCCGCCGTCAGCGAGTGCCGACCCGTCGTGTTCGTCTTGGGCGCCTTCGTGCGATTGCGAGTGATCGTCGACACAGATGCTTCTCCTGAAAGTGGTCTCGTGGCTGAGTGGTCAAGTGGCTCAGACGCAAAGTGGCAAAGAGGCAGAGAGTCCAGACTGCTGCTGATCGGCTGTCCTGCTGTCCAACTGTTCCGCGGTTTCTCCGTTCCCCCTTCCCCCCGCCCGCTCACATGCGATACGCCGTCGCGGCAAAGAGCCCCGGGCCCTTGGCCGATGTGTCATTCGGAAGCAGCCGCACCCGTGAGTCGAAAACCCCCGCCTCTTCCAGAAACTGCTCGATGATCGTCTGCGGGAACCCCAGCCACCGATGCCCCATCGCGTGCTTGTAGCTCGTGCGATCGTGCTCGATCATGTCCACGATCAGCACCACGCCCCCGGGACGCAGCACGCGGTACATCTCCTTGAACACCTTGCCGGGTGTTTCCAGGTGGTGCAGCACCAGGAAGCACACCGCCGCGTTCACCGACTTCTCCGCAAGCGGGAGCTTCTCCAGCTTGCCCTCGACAAAGTCCACGTTCGCGATCCGCGCCGCTTCCATCCGCTTCCGCGCCGCAAGCAGCATCTCCGGCGATTGGTCCACCGCGATCACCTTGTGCACCAGCGGCGCCAGCAGCTCCGCCGCATTCCCCGTCCCGCATCCAAGGTCCGCGACCGTCCAGTCCCGCGGCAGCATGTGCAGCAGTCCCATCGGCGCAAACTTGTTGCCAAACAACTCCGCTCGGACGTCATCCCACTGCCCAGCCAACCGCCCGAAAAACGCCTGCGCGTCCTCGCGACGCTCCGCCAGCACCGCGCTCAAACGCTGCAGATCGTCCTCAAACTCCTGCATCCCCGTCGTCCCGCGGATCGCGTCGCGCACCGGCACCCAGATCGCCCGGGCCGAGTGCCCAAGATCGTCCTGCACCAGCCGGTACAGCGTCGCCGTCCCCTCCGCCCGCTTCATCACCCACCCCGCGTCCCCAAGCACCTTCAGGTGCCGGCTCACCGTCGACTGCGGAAGCTGCACAACCTTGGCCACCTCCCCGACGGCCAACTCCTCCCGCTCCACCACCCGCAGAATGCGCAGCCGAACCGGATCGCTCAACGCCGCGAGCTGTTCCGACACCGAAATCGAGGGTTCCGTTCGCTTCATCCGTATATCCGGATGAAGTGTAGAATGCCCAGACCCCCTGTCAACCCCCAACACTCGGATTGCCTATCGACCCGGCTCCCCGGCCGGCACATCCGTAGGCAGTTCACCCGCAGATGAGCCGTCCGAGAACGCCTCCGCGGGAGGAACCGCAAACGTCGGCCCGGGGATCTCCCCGAGCTCTCGGATCATCCGGACGACCTCCTGGTTGTTCGGATCGATCGCATATGCCATCCCAAGCCGTTGGCGAGCCCGATCGCGGTCGCCGACTTTCGCATACAGCTTGGCCAGGCCGAGCTGCGGCTCGACACTTCGACCGCCATCGACCTGGGCGGCGGTGAGCCAGCCGCGCTGGGCTTCATCCCGGTCATTGAGCTTGTCGGCATAGGTCGCAAGCAGAGCCCAGTCCTGCATGCGCCCGCGATCCACGGTGCGGGACCGCAGCAGCCGGTTCAGGTCGTCGTACTTCTTGTCCTGGTACAGGGCCTCGCACAGGTCGGCGAAGATGCGATCGTCCTCGACGCGGAGCGTGTGGGCCACGTAGAGCTGCTCACGGCCAAGGCCCGTTTCGCCGAGCTTGACATACGAGTTGCCCAGCATGTGGTGCACATGGGCGTTGCCCGGGGCACGCTCGACATACTCGAGATACTCGGTTTTCGCGGCGGAATAGTCGCCCTGCTTGAACCACCAGTCCCCGCTCTCCCGCACCGCCACCAGCGAGCGGGTCTTGCACCCGCCCAGGGCAAGCAGCACGAGCATCAGGCACGCGCTCAGGAGCAGGCGAGAGGGAGCATCACAACGACCGACCAGCAGAGCGTTCCGTATCATGGGCCGAGTGTATCGGCCTGAGGCCCGATCGGTCGTGACCTCCCGGCCGCCCGCCGCGAAGCAGAACCCCTGCCCCACGTCCTGCATGCCCCTTCCAGAACATCCTCACCCCCCGGAATCAGCGAGCATGAGCACGTGGGTCCTGCTTGTCCACGAGACGCCCGACGGCTCGTGGCACTACGACTGGATGCTTCAGGGGGCGGCTGAGAGCGACGCGCCGCTGGTGACGTTTCGGGTTCGGCATCGTCCGGACGATCCGTCGTGCACGCACTTCCCCGCCGAGCGGCTCGCGGACCATCGAGCCGCGTACCTGCACTTCGAGGGCGAGATCTCAGGCGGACGCGGGCGTGTGCGGCGGGTCGCCGAGGGCTCCTGCCGAATCGTCCATGATGCGGGCGAGTTTGTCGTCGATCTCGCGGGAATCGGTCGCTGGACCGGCCAAAGGGCCGGTTTTGGCAGCCCGCTGTACCAGTTCGCACGGGATTCGACCGGCGGGATGCCCTGACGCCGGACCGCGCCTACCCTCATGCCCCAATCCACACGAGATTCTTGGCCCTTGCGGGTCGTCTGGAGTTGAGCCATGAAGAAGGACATTCACCCGAAGTTTTTCCCCTGCAAGGTCTACCACAACGGCGAGCTGGTCTTCACGACCGGCGCGACGACCCCGGAGCAGCACGTCGAAGTCTGGTCGGGCTCGCACCCGTTCTTCACCGGCAAGCAGACGTTCGTCGACGCCGCGGGCCGCGTGGAGAAGTTCCAGAAGAAGTTCGGCGGCAACTACTTCGCGGGCAAGAAGAAGTAAGTCGAGTTCGAAGTTCGCAATCATCCCAGAGCCGACGCACGCGTCGGCTCTGTGCTTTTTGGCTTCACGCCCGGACCCGCTCGTACCGATCCACCCGCCCGTCGCTCGGGTCGTGGATCGTGGCGACAAACTGGAATCCGTTTCGGCGGAGCACGCCCGATGAGGCCATGTCGCCCGCGAGGGTGTGCGCTCGGATCAGACGCACGCGCGGGTCGTGCCAGATCCAGGTGATCAGCGCGCCCGCCGCTTCGGAGGCGATCCCCCGACGCCAGTGCGATTCGACCACGCTGTAGCCGATCTCCACCGCGCCAATCTCATCCGGCGGGCCCTTGCACCCGCACGTCCCGACCACCGGCCCATCCCGCAGGGCGATGAGCCAAGGCGCCCAGAACGGCTCGGCGGGGTGCTCGGCTCTGCGCGTCAATATCCAGTCGATGACCGGAGTTTCCCAGTGCCGAGGGGGCCAGTCGGTTTCCACGGGCCGACGCACCGCCGGGGCAAGCTCCGGCGCGCCCCGCACCGACGCGCGCAGCGCGGGGTCATCCGGAACGAACAGTTCCAGGCGTGGGGTGAGCAGCGGGCCGGGCGTCAGCATGGACACCATCTTGACCGCATCTTGACCAAACCGCAAGGGTCATCCGGCCAATCCCGGCGTGCAATGCTTGGTGCGTGGGGCGGGGCACCTGGGCAGCCCACCGGAGTCGATCCGGGGCGCCAACGGCATCGGAGGTTCGATCATGCGGCAGGGAGCAATCGTTGGCGTCATGATGGGTGCGCTGCTGGGCGGTCACGGTTCGGCGTCGGGTGCGCGGGGCGAGCGAGAGCCGCTGGACCTCGTCCGGATCGGCACGCTCGGCCCGGGAGCCGTGAAGGAGATCTCCGGAATCGTCGCCAGCCGACAGCAGCCCGGGGTCTTCTGGACGCTCAACGACTCCGGAGACGAGCCGCGCGTGTACCCGGTGCGGATCGACGGGTCGGTCGTGCCCAGCGTGCGATATCCGGAGATTCCCGGGACGCTCATCGGCGGGGCGATCAACGGCGACTGGGAGGACATCGCTCTCGACGCCTCCGGGCGGCTGATCATCGCGGACTTCGGGAACAACTCCAACGCCCGTCGCGATCTGGCTCTGTACATCCTGCCGGAGCCGGAGGCGACGGAGGGTCGAGCGGGGTACCTGTCCAAGGTGCTGTTCCGGTATCCGGATCAGCGGAGCTTTCCCGCGCCGAAGGACGACTTCAACTTCGACGCCGAGGCCCTCTTCACCATCGGGGACGAGATCCACGTGCTGAGCAAGAATCGCTCGGACACGTTCACCAAGCTGTATCGGCTGGATTCGCGGGAGCCCGACGCGGTGAACACGCTCACGTACATCGGGCGATTCGATGTCAAGGGCGAGTGCACGGGCGCGGACGCGACGCCCGACGGCCTCAAGGTGGCGGTGCTGACGTACGACCGGGTGTTCCTGTTCGAGCGAGCGTCCATCCGGACGCCGATCTTCGCCGGAAGCGTGCGGACTCGGCAGTATCGCCTCCCGAGCGGCGCAGGCGACTCCGAGTCGATCTGCTTTGACGCCGACGGCTCGCTCATCATCGCCGACGAGGTAAGCGGCGGTCTGTACCGCATGAAACTCGACGATCTGGACGTGGTGCGCACGGGGACATCGGCGGGATCGATCGACACGCCGCGGACGCGGGCGATGACGTTCAACATCCGCTTTGCCGGCGAGGGCGATCGGGGCCAGCGTGCGTGGGCCAACCGGGCCGATCTGGTGCGCGACGTGATCGCGTCGAGCGATCCGGACATCGTGGGCGTGCAGGAGGCACTGGCCGAGCAGGTCGACTGGTTGCAGAAAGCGTTTCCTTCGCACACGCTCGTGGGCGTCGGACGGATCGACGGACGCCGGGGCGGAGAGGCGACGCCGATCCTGTTCCGGACCGATCGATACACGCTTCTGGCATCCGGCCATTTCTGGCTGAGTCCGACGCCGAACGTGCCGGGATCGCGCGGCTGGGACGCCGCGTGCGAACGCATGGCCACGTGGGTTCGGCTGCATGACCGAACCGATGGACGCACGGTGCTGGCCGTGAACACGCACTTTGATCATGTCGGGGCCGAGTCCCGCCGCGAGAGCGCTCGAATCGTCCGCGCGTTCATCGGCAGCACTCGCGACGGAGCCGAGGTGATCCTGCTGGGCGACTTCAACGCCCCGGCGGACGGGCCGAACTCGGACGTTCACAGCATGCTCTGTGCGCCAGGAAGCCCGGCGGGTGGACTGCAGGATGCGTACCGCGCGGTGTTCCCGATCCCCGACGCGACGGAGGCGACGTTCTGCGGCTGGGAGGGCGCGATCCGGGGTGGGCGGATCGACTGGGTGCTGGTCTCAGAGGGGTGGCGTGCGGAGTCGGCGGTCATCGATCGACGGATGCGAGGATACCAAACGCCGTCCGACCACTATCCGGTGATTGTGGATCTGGTGAGGAGCCAGGGTGAAAAACGGCCGAATGCTGGCTTTGGGGCGACCCCGCCCTAGTATTCATCCAAATATCCGGATGAACGGATAGAGCAAAGAGGTCAGGAGTCCATGGCAAGTCCATTCGAGTTGGCGTTGACCCGGCGGGTGCTTGTGTTCGACGGCGGCATGGGGACGCAGATCTATGCGCGGAACCTGTCGATCGAGCACGACTACTGCGGGTGCGAGAACTGCACGGACATCCTGGTCAAGACCCGACCGGACGTGATCCAGGAGATTCACGAGAAGTACCTCTCGGCGGGCGCGGACGTGGTGGAGACCGACAGCTTTGGCGCAAACAAGCTGGTGCTGGCGGAGTTTGATCTGACGGATCAGTGCTTTGATCTGGCCAAGCGGTCGGCGGACGTCGCGCGGGCGGCGTGCAAGAAGCACTCCACGAAGGACAAGCCGCGGTTTGTGGCTGGGAGCATGGGGCCCGGGACGAAGCTCCTGACGCTTGGCAACACGACGTGGGACGAGATGCTCGACAGCTACCGGGAGCAGGCACGCGGGCTGCTTGCCGGGGAGCCGGGGCTTGGCAAGGCGGGCGTGGACGTGTTCATCATCGAGACCTGCCAGGACATCCTGCAGGTCAAGTGCGCGATCAACGCGTGCCTGGCGGCGATGCGGGAGCGCGGGCTGACGCCGGACGACGTGCCGATCATGGCATCGGTCACGATCGAGACGACGGGCACGATGCTGATGGGGACGTCGATCGAGGCGGCGGCGAGCGCGCTTGCCGGGTATCCGCTCCTGTCGCTGGGGCTGAACTGCGCGACGGGGCCGACGGAGATGGCCGAGCATGTGCATTGGCTGGGCAAGCACCATGGCGGCACGGGCGCCGGCCGGCGGATCAGCGTGATGCCCAACGCGGGGCTGCCGGTGCTGGTGGAGGGGCGGACGGAGTATCCGCTGCAGCCGAGGCCTTTCGTGGATGCGCTGCTGAAGTTCGTGGACGAGTCGCACGTGGATCTCGTGGGCGGGTGCTGCGGGACGACGCCGGAGCACATCGCGCTCTTGAGCAAGGAGATCTCGGAGCTTGCGTCGGCACGGGACCGGTCCGGCTCGCCGAGGAAGGGGCGGCTGGCGCCGGCGGTGACGAGCCTGTACCAGCCGACGGAGTATCGGCAGGACAACAGTTTCATGATCGTCGGGGAGCGGATGAACGCGTCGGGGAGCAAGAAGTTCAAGCAGCTCCTGGAGGCGGAGGACTGGGACGGGATCATCTCGCTCGCGCGTGAGCAGATGCGGCACGACGGGGCCCACGTGCTGGACCTGAACGTGGACTACGCGGGTCGCGACAATCCGCGGGACATGAGCGAGATCGTCAAGCGCGTGGTGCGGCAGGTGGACGCGCCGCTGATGCTGGACTCGACACAGGTCAAGACACTGGAAGCGGGGCTGAAGCACGCGCCTGGCAAGTGCATCATCAACTCGGCGAACTTCGAGGACGGCGAGCACAAGTTTGACGAGGTGTGCGCACTGGCGAAGACCTATGGCGCGGGGCTGGTGATCGGGTCGATCGACGAGGACAAGGAAGCGTCGATGGCGCGCACGGCGGACCGCAAGCTGTCGATCGCCAGGCGGGCGTATGAGCGGGCGACGAAGGTGCACGGGCTGGACCCGGCTGATCTGATGTTCGATCCGCTGGTGCTGCCGATCTCGACGGGCATGGAGAGCGATCGACGCTCGGGGCTGGAGACGATCGAGGGCGTGCGGGCGATCGCGAAGGCCATGCCGGAGTGCCAGACGACGGTGGGCCTGAGCAACGTGAGCTTCGGGCTCAAGCCGATGGCGCGGGTGGTGCTCAACAGCGTGTTCCTGCACGAGCTGCGCGAAGCGGGGCTGACGAGCGCGATCGTGCACATGAGCAAGATCCTGCCCAGGAACAAGATTCAGCAGGAGCAGTGGGATGCGGCGCTGAACCTGATCTATGACCGAAGGCACACAGGCGGGACGCCTGTGCCACCAGAGGCAG
>DHLW01000139.1:0-247 GCA_002405485.1 Phycisphaerales bacterium UBA4658 | reverse complement strand
AGGGAAGGCGGGGTTGGTCGCTCCGCTGCAGGCGTTCATCGCGTTGTTCAAGGACGCGGAGTCGGGCGGGGGCGGGGCGGCGAAGAAGGAAGCCAAGACGCTGACGATCGAGGAGAAGCTGCGGGCCCACATCATCGACGGGGACAAGCAGGGTCTGGTGGAGTCGCTGGAGCTGGCGCGGCAGAGCTATGCGCCCCTGGCGATCATCAACGATCATCTGCTGGACGGGATGAAGACGGTCGGCGAG
>DHLW01000077.1:13461-16931 GCA_002405485.1 Phycisphaerales bacterium UBA4658 | reverse complement strand
CGCCCCCCCCCCCCCCCCTCTCGCCGCGGTTCATGGACAGCTCGCGAACCACGCGTTGAGGAACTCGAAGATGTCGGCTGCGCTGGCGGATCCGTTCTGGTCAAAGTCGGCGCGGCATGACTGTGTGACACTCAGAATGCCCTGGAGGACGATGATGGGCTGGTTCTGGCACGAGGGCGTGATCTGAAGCTCATAGACACCCGCGTCCTCGAGTCTCGCGTTCGTGATCTGCAACGCGCTGGTGTTGACACCGCTGAAGCGTCCGGTATTCGGCAAGGGCGTGCCATTGCGCTTCCACGTGAAGGAGAGCGGTTCTGGCACGAGGAGCGTGAATCCGATGCCTTGGGCGTTGCGTGCGGTGAGAGTTGCCGTCTGGCCGGTGGCGACGGAGGCGCCAGTGACGACGGGGAGTCCGGTTGGGCCGGACAGGGCTCCGGCAACGGCTGCTGCTGAGTTCCCCCCGCAACCGGATCCGATGAACACGCCGTAGATGTAGTAGTTCCCGGGGCGGGCAGTCGTATCTTCGTACGTCAAGATCGGAGACTGGGGCGTGTTGGTGAGATTCGCGATGACCTCGTAACTGGCGTTCAATGACGAGCCGCGAGCGACGGTGAGTCCCGTGGCATCCCACAAGGGTTGGAAGTTGAGTCGCACGCCATTGCAGGTGGGCGTGACTTGAGGGACGGGGTAGGTGTTGAGTGTGAAGGCCCCGCCGAGGAGTGGTCCGACGCGTGGCAGGGGACTGGTCTGTGTCGGGAGGACTCCGCTGCAACCGAAGACGTCTCCGCCGACCCAGTAGTAGTAGTTGGTGTTGATGTTGGGGACCTGGTTGAAGATGATGGTTGGAGAGCCCGAGCCGCCGACGTAAATCAGCGTTGCATCGTTGAAGTTGCTGGTGGGGCTTCGCCAGACTTTGGGGTTGACGATTCCGACGCCGACGGGATTGGTCCAACTGATGCGGACGCTGGTGTTGCAGACAGCGGAGGCGACGAGGACGTTGGTGGGGGGGGTGCCGCAGGTTCCCTGGGCGAAGGCGGTGGAGCCGGAGAGCGCGAGTGCGGCGACGGCGATGATGAATGCGATTGATGCGGGAGATTTCATGGGGTTCTCGAGAGAACGTGGCAAGCAAGGATGTTGGTTCGAGAGCGGTTTATGGGCAACCAGCGAACCAAGAGTTGAGGAACTCGAAGATGTCGGCTGCGCTGGCGGATCCGTTCTGGTCAAAGTCGGCGCGGCAGTTCTGTCGGACGCTCAGGAGCACCGGGATAAAGGCGAGTGGCTGTGACGGGCAGGAAGACATGACCCGGACGTGATAGAACCCCTCGTCTTCGAGCCGCACGTTGGTGATCGTGAGGGTGCTTGAGAACACACCCGAGAAGCGTGGAGTGTTTGCGAGCGAGACGCCGTTGCGAAACCACTCGAGGCTCTGTGGTGCTGGGACCATGACCGTTGAGGCGTTCCCGGTTCCGTCAGAGACAGAGAGCGAACCGGTCTCTCCGACATTGACGAGCGAGCTGACGCCGACAGGGTTGCCGTACCCGCCAGCGCGGTGCGTCGTGATGACGATCTGCGAAGAGCGGCCGCAACTGGCGTTCACGATCATGCCGTAGACGTATTGGTTGCCCGGTCGGCAATCGGTATCCTCATAGGAAGAGACCGGAGAGGAGATCTGATTGGGGAGGGTCGCGATGGTTGAAAAGGCCGCAGTACGGCTCGATCCACGCACGATCTCGAAACTCGAGGCATCCCATGCCTGCTGAAAATCAACTCGAACACCTGAGCAGGTTGGTGTGAATCGTGGGGCGGGGAACATGTTGACGGTGAACGATCCTCCGACGAGTGGACCCACGCGAGGAAGGGGCTGGGTCTGGGTGGGTGCCGACCCGCCGCACCCATAGACATCACCACCGACCCAGTAGTAGTAGTTGACGTTGGCGACAGGTGGAGTGTTGGTGATGGTCGTGGCGGAGCCCGAGCCGCCGAAATGCACAAGAGTGGCATCGGCGAAGTTGTCCGTAGCGCTGCGCCAGACCCTGGGGTTCACGACGCCAACGCCGACGGGATTCGTCCAACTGATTCTGACGCCGTTACTGCAGACGGATGAGGAGACTGAGAAGTTCGTGGGCGGCGTGCCGCAGGTCCCCTGGGCGAGCGAGGACCGAGTGATCGAGGTGAGGGCCGCCAGAACGCCAAGTTGAATGAGCAGGGAGCGGATCACGGGACAACTCCAGGGTGGGTTGTCAGCAATCCGTTTTTCTGCACTGCTTGCCGTCAACGGCCTGAGCGAGAGTGACGTGAGGGGCTCAGTACCGCTTCACGCTCGGATCGATATCGATCGACCAGAGGTCGATGCCGCCGGCCATGGACATGACGTTGGTGAAACCGAGTCCGCGAAGGGTGGCGGTGACGCGGAGGGAGCGCATGCCGTGGTGGCAGTGGACGATGATCGGGCGGGACTTGTCGTCGTCGTCGCCCAGCAGTTCGTCGGCCCGGCGTTCGATCTGGTCCATGGGGATGAGCACCGAGCCCTTGATGCTGGTGAGCTGGTGCTCATCGGGCCGTCGGCAGTCCAGCAGAATCGGCCGGGGCTCGCCCTTCAGCGCGTCGTGGGCTTGCCGGGGCGTGATCTCCCAGTCGGGCTTGAACGGGTAGCCCACAGGAAGGCCGCGTGTGTCAAGTGGCGGGACGGAGGGGGATGTCATGGCGGAATCTGAAGATCCGGGGAGGAGTGGGGGGAGTGGGGGGCTTACACGCCCGGCTCGGCTGCAGCAGGAGCGGTTGGCTTCGAGTCTTTCGCGGGCGTGCTCGGCTCTGCCGATGACCCAGGAACCGGCGCGACGGGATCGATCTCCAGGGCCTCTCGGCGCGGAGTCCGCTCATACGGCCACGCGACGGTTCGTGTGGGGCGTCCCGGCCTGTGCTGGGCGAAGAACCGCGGCAGGCCGAGCACCACATCGCTCGCCGCCACCAGCGGGGCAAGGATTGCTTCCTTGACCTGTGCGTCGTTCTGGCGTGAAGATCCCAGGGTGAGCGCCGACTGGGCCGTGGGATACACCCCTCGGGCTCGCGGGGTATCGCCCTCGACGTGGCTCCAGGTCATGCGCGGCTGATGGGCCGGCAGGTCGTTCGGGACCAGCACCGGCACCTCGGCCCACGTGCGCTCGATTCCTGAGATGCTCGGCTTTGCCTCCTCCGGAGCCACCGGGCCGCCGGCGGCATACACGGGCGCGAGCTTCGGGTTGGTCGAGGGCTCGAACCCTTCCCTGGGCGGGACGATCAGGGAGCTGCCGAGGGTTGGGGGGGTCCAGACGCCTCGGCCATCGACGCGGCCTTGATTGCCCAGTCCGATCTCATTGTTGAGCGGCCCGGCACAGCCGGCCGCGAGGACAAGGGGGGTGAGTGCGATGATCTTGGCGCGAGACGTCATGACAGACTATACGACGACCCGCGGGGACCGCTGCGCTTGGCGG
>DHLW01000077.1:5189-13243 GCA_002405485.1 Phycisphaerales bacterium UBA4658 | reverse complement strand
CAAAGCCGCGGCGGGCAAGCTGGGCGTACAGGCGACGCTTGACACCGATCGCGTCGAGCTTTCGGGGCATCACCCGGAGCTTGCGCCGGGCGAGCGTGAGGGCCTCGGCCAACGCGTCATAGCTCGGGTCGCTGGTCGCTCGGGTGACGGCGGACTTGGCGACTTTGCCCTCGATCCCGCGGGAGCGCAGCTTGGCTTCCAGCAAGCGTGCGCCGGCGGGTTTCCTGCGAATCGTGGAGTCCACGATCTGCTCGGCGAAGGCGGCCTCATTGATCACCCCCCGCCGCGCGAGGTCCTCCGCGATGGCACGGGCCGAGGTCTCATCCAACTCGCGACGGCGGAGCTTGGTCACGAGCATCTGGCGGCTCATGGGCCTGTAGGCGGCGGAGTTGAGCGCGAACGTGCGCGCCGCGGCGAGGATCATCGCCCGCTCCACGCGCGTGCGCAGATCGTCCGTCCACACGACGCCGACCTCGATCCCGAGCGACTGGCACGCCGACTCTTCGATTCGGCCGGCGGTCTTGCGTCCCAGGCGGATGCTGACCATGCCCGGCACGGCGACGGATCTGGCGAGCGCGGTGATCACGCCGCCCGCCGGTGGGAGCGGGGAGCGGGGGGCGAAGGTCTTGCGTTTGCCGCGGGCCATGGGGGAAATGGGGCGGAGGATTGAATCTTCGGGATTCGGATGCTCTCAGGTGAGCGAGTCGAGCAGTGTGTTCAGTTCGCTCAGGGCTTTGGCATCGCCCGCCGCACGAGCGGCAGGAATCGCGGCCTGCAGAACGGCGATCGCCTCGGGAACGCGATCATGGTCGGCGAGCGTCTTGGCCTTGTGGTAGCGGGCGTAGTGGTAGTTCGGGTCCGCGTTCAGACAACGGTCAAAGAAAGTGATCGCTTCCGTGATGTTCCCGAGTTTGGCGTGCTCAGTGGCCAGGCCATAGAGCACAAAGGCGTCACTGGGGTCGACGTCGAGGAGCTGTGTGAGCTTGGAGAGCCGGTCGGACATGCGACCATCGTATGAGCCGCGGTGGCGGTTCGGGGTCGCCCCGGTTTGTTGCTCGCGACGCCCGAACCGGCCGGCGTGTCGTACGCTCTAGCCGAGCACTCACGGAGAAAGCGGCATGTCGAGCGAAGTCAAGACCATCAGCGTTCTTGGTGCGGGGCAGATGGGCGGCGGGATCGCCCAGGTCGCCGCGGTGGCGGGGTTTAATGTCACGGTGTTCGACGCGTTTCCGGGCGCGATCGAAAAGTGCAAGGGTGTGCACAAGAAGTCGCTCGGCAAGCTTGTTGAGAAGCAGAAGCTCGCCCAGGCCGACGCCGACGCGGCGGTGGGACGCATCCGGTTCGTCGACAAGCTGGACCAACTGACCGGGTGCGACTGGGTGATCGAGGCGGTGGTGGAGGACGCGAAGGTCAAGAAGGATCTGTTCGCGCAGCTCGTCAAGATGTATCCGGATGAGCGCGTGGTGCTGGCGACGAACACGAGTTCGATCAGCATCAGCGAGATCGCGACGGCGGCGGGGTCGACAGCATCGCGCGTGGTGGGGATGCACTTCTTCAACCCGGTGCCGCTCATGCAGCTTGTGGAAGTGATCCCGGCGATCCAGACGTCGTCGGAGGTGACGGAGCGGACGATCGCGCTGGCGACCAAGATGGGCAAGACGCCGCTGAAGGCGAACGACCGCGCGGGGTTCGTGAGCAATCGCGTGCTCATGCCGATGATCAACGAGGCGTTCTACGCGTGGATGGAGGGGGTCGCCGAGCCGGAAGCGATCGACGGGATCATGAAGCTCGGGTGCAACTTTCCGATGGGCCCGCTGCGGCTGGCGGACTTCATCGGGCTGGATACGTGCGTTCACATCATGAACGTGCTGGCCGAGGGGCTGAACAACGATCGGTACCGGGCGTGTCCGCTGCTGAAGCAGCTTGTGACGGCGGGACGGCTTGGGGATAAGAGTGGGCGCGGGGTGTATGTGTATCCGGGGAAGTGATGCAGCCAGGCTGCGGCGGGCTGGTAGACACGCTCGGGAGCACGCCGCATGCGACTGATGGTGGTTGCGAACATTGCCAGAGCGTTTGGGTCGCTCAACGGGTTGGACGACGCCACCGCGCGGGCGTTTGTGCGTGATGCGCGAGTCGGGCTGCGCGGCACGGTGATTCGGTGGGGGGCGAGCGCAATCTGTTGGTTGTTGGTGGCGATCACAGGGATCGTGATCGCGGCGATCTTCCACGAGTCCTACACGGGGCAGGTCATCCCCGAACCGGAATCGGACCGGCAGTGGACGAACCTTGTGTTGGTTGGTGCACTGATAGCCCTCTTCGCCACCGTGTGTGCGCTCTTTGCACGAGATGTGGTCCTTGCGATCCAGATTCGTCGGGGCGTCCGCCGACGCGGGAACTGTGCACGCTGCGGATACGGGCTGAAGGATGCGGTCATTGATCCCGGCGGTGTCGCCCGGTGCGCAGAGTGCGGCACGCTTCGGCGGTCGCGTGCGGGCGAAGTACGGACCGACGACGGAGGCAGACCGGTGCTGACGGTCGTCGGCCCGGCCCGCGATGACCAGACGATCGCCCGTCGGCGATTGCGCAAGTGGCGGGTGGTCGGCGCGGTCGCGGGCACGCCGCTGCTGGTCCTGCTGATCGCGGGCGTGTGGTTTGAACGGCGACTCGCGGCGGACGTCGCGATGGCACGGAGTGAGCGGCGGAGCTATGCCGCGTGGCGAGAGCTGACGGCGTCGGCGCAGCCGGTGCCCGTGACATTTGCGCGGGGCGAGAATCAGTGGCCGAAGGTGTTCATGCCCATCGCACACGTCAGGCGCGTGACGACGCAGGTGGGGAACGCCGCCGAAGCAGTGGGCTCCATGAAGCCCCTGCCGGACTTCACGCAGGTCTACGCCGATGACCCTTCCAAGCCCAGCACGACTCAGCCGACAGGAAACCAGGCGCAGGACGCGCTGATCGCGCAGGCCGAGCGTGACATGGCGTTGGAGGTGATCCGTCGGCTGCGGGCTGACGGGACGCTCGACCGCATGGCCGAGTGGCCGACGCTCACGATCGTCATGCGTCCGCTGATCGGCGAGCTTGAGGAGGAGCTGGCCGTGGATCTGCTGCTTCCGGAGCTCGGCCTGATGCGGAACACGGCCCGCATGAACGCCGCACGGATGGAACTGGCGCTCGGATCGGGCGACCGGCCCGAGTATCTCGCCTCGCTCGAGCAGATGCTGCTGCTGGGTGAGTTTGCGATGCGTCAACAGACCCTGATCGATCGGCTGGTGGGGACTGCGATTCAGGCGCTCGCGCTGACGCGCGTTCGGGAGCATGCGGCGAGGTATCCCGATGTCGAGTGGCTCGACGAGGTCGCCGCCTGCCTTGATCGGCAGCGCACCCCCGTGGGCATCTCGCACGCGCTCCAGGGCGAACGCGTGTTCGGGCTGGACGCGCTGCAGTGGGTGTATTCCAGCCGTCGGAACTATGCTCGCATGCTCAGCGGCAACGCCGCCAATCTCGGGATCGGACTCAGCCCCTCGAACGCGCGGGCCTTCCTGACGCGCCGGTACGCCGACATGCGTGATGAGCTGGTCGGCATGTACGATGAGATGGTGCTCATGGGCCAGACGCGGCGGGCCCAGAGGACGGCCGTGGCGAATCTCCAGATCCTCAACGGCGTCACCCCGACGCAGAACCCCATCGCGGTGATCATGATGCCCGCCGTGGGCAAGGCCCTCTCATCCGACGATCAAATGCGCAGCATGCGCCGAGGCACGCGCGTCATGCTCGCCATCGAGCGTTTTCGGGCCATGAACGGCGCTTATCCCAGCACGCTGAAGCAGGCCGCCGCGAACGCCGATGGCTCGACGCTGGATCTGATCGATCCGTACACGGACAAGCCGTTCGGGTACATGAAGCTCTCGGCCGCCGCGAGCAACGGGTGGCGCTCCTATCTGCTGTACTCCCTTGGTGAAGATGGAATTGACAACGGCGGCACGCTCGATCCCAAGGGGCTGCCGGGCGTCATCACCCGGGCTCCGAACACCGACACCGCGATCAATCCCGTGGGGCGAGCCCCGACCGAGCCGGTGCCGGCCGGGTCGCAGCCATGATCACGAGCGACCAGCCAGGAGGATGAGCCATGACGGACGACTTCGCCCCGCCGATGACCCTCCGCAGCGACTTGGTGGTGCTCGTGCCCATGGCGGCAGGGCACATCGAGCCGCTGTTCGCCGGCACCCCGCCAGAGACGTTTCGGTACTTCATCTCCTGGCCCCGCGAGTGGACGCTCGAGTCGTTCGCCGAGTATTTCACGTGCTTCATGCACAATCCGAAGGTCCGCGCCCACGTGGTGTTGGATGCGGCAACCGGTGCGGTTCTCGGCAGCTCGTCGTATCTGGATCTCGACCCCGCAAACAGGGCTCTGGAGATCGGGGGGACGTGGTATCTGCCCGCCGCTCGCGGCACGGCGGTGAACAGCGCAAGCAAGCTGCTGCTGCTCGAGCGGGCCATCGAGTCGCTGGGCTGCGAACGGGTGACGCTCAAGTGCGACGCCCGCAACGCGCACAGCCGGGCCGCCATCGCCGCCATCGGCGGAACATTCGAGGGCATCCTGCGAAAGCACCGCGTCATGCAGGACGGTTTCGTGCGAGACACGGCGTACTTCAGCGTGATCCGGGAGGAGTGGCCCAAGGTCAAGGATCGTCTGCGCTCCCGGATCGCCGCCCGGGGTGGAGCGCGTCCATGAGTCCGCCGTCGAGCTTCAGGATTCGCCCGGCCCATCCCGCAGACGTTCCTTCGATTCTGCCGATGGTCCGGGCCCACTGCGATCTGCACCGATCCTGGGACCCCGAGCGATTTCCGATCCGCGACGATGTCGAGCGTCTCTATGCCGACTGGCTCCCTCGGCGAGCGGCCGACCCGCGCAGCGTTGTGCTCGTCGCCGAGCGATCTTCGGCCGGGCCGTCGGACCTTTGCGGGTTCATCGTCGGGACGATCGAGCAGAACATCCGCATCTACACGCTCGCGGAGTTCGGCTACTTGCACGATCTCTGGGTCCAGCCAGACGCACGTGGGATGGGCGTCGGCGGGGCGCTGCTGAACGCGGCGCTCGACGCGCTGCGTTCAAAGGGGGTCCGTCAGGTTCGGGGCGAGACGGCCGCCGCCAATGACGCCGCCCGCCTCCTGATGGCCAGGCACGGCTTTCGTGTCGGGGCCGTGGAGGTGATGTGCCCGCTGGAACAGCCGCGTTGACCGATCTTCTCGGACGCTCAGCCGGTCCTGCGGTCAGGGCGACTCCCTGTTCCGGCCGGGCTGGTCACCGGTCCTGAGAAACCCCTTGCGGGCCGCGGCCGCCGTGTTATTCTTCAAGGGTCGTTCGAACGACACCCCCATACAACCCGGCAGGAGAGAGACTCACGGAGCGTGTGATGTCTGTGTGTGCGATGTTCTCTCGCGTGACTCTCCGGGTGGCCATGGCCTCCATCGGGCTTGCGGCGGGGACCCCCGCGCTCGCCATTGATCTCGGCACCTTGGACACCTTCCAGGACCAGTCGGTCCTGAACTGGATCGGCGGCACGTCCATCTCCAACAAACCCGGGGGTCAGGGCGGGTCCGGCGATCGCTGGCTCCAGGTCGATTCCAATGGCAACACCGCCGGTGCGGGAAGTCGACTGGGGATGCACAACTCCGACGCCCGATGGATCGGCGACTACGCCGCTGCCGGCGTCACCGGCGTGCAGTTTGACGTGACCAATCTCGGTGCGACCAACCTGGAGCTTCGACTGGTGCTCTTTGCCAGCGGCACGCGCTGGACGTCTTCGCAGGCGGTGGTGGTTCCCGCGGGGGCGCCATGGCGGACGGTGACCCTCCCGATCAGCCAGTCCGACCTGACCCGCGTGCTGGGCTCCAACGCCTGGGCGGACTCGATCACGAACGTGAGCCAGCTCATGATTCGGCACGATCCCGGTTCGCCAAGCTCCGGCGGCGCGGCGGTCGACGCCACCGCCGGCTTTGACAACATCCGGGCAGTGCCCGCTCCGTCGGCGGCGGTCCTGCTGCTGCTGGGCTCATGCGCACTCGGTCGCCGGTCCCGATCTGGCCGGTGAGTCTGGCCGGTGAATCGGGCCGGTGAGTCAGGCGGTCTGGTGCACGTTCTCAGAGCATGCCGATGGGCCCTTGCCGGCGCACCCCGGCACGGGCGGTCGGCGAGCAGGCATCGCGAAACTGTGGTAGGCTGCCTCCCAACATGAGCTGGCGACGGTGCACTGCGCCCATGAGGGCCCGGCCGTCTCCATCAGGGAGGTTCGAGTCATGATCGTCTCGCTGTTCTCGTCGCCCGGTCGCATTCGCACGCTTCTTGGCGCGGGCGTGTGCGCCGTGACCTTGTCCGTGGCCCCGGCACTGGCCCAGAACAAGCCCGAGCCCATGACCGAGGACAACGTCATCGCCGGGACGATGGACATCACCTTCGAGACCCGGACGCGGCTGGACACCTCGGGCGACCTGAAGGAGGGCTCGCCGGCCAAGGGCGCCAAGGACAAGTACACGTTCGCGCTGAGCGTCGCCAAGACGACGGAGTTCGCTGGCTCCGTGACCCGTCAGCCCTCGCTGTACACCAAGACGCTGCAGCGCCGCCAGCAGGACGCCGAGCTCTTCTATTCGATCGACCTCGCCGTGCTCAATCCGCGGGACCTCAAGCAGAAGCGCGTCGTCGGCAAGTGGGTGGGCACGGTGCCGATCGATCCGGCCAGCGGTGCGTACGACCTCTCCGGGGGCGGCAAGCTGAAGGATGCCAGCCCGCTGCGCATCGATGTCAACGCCGTCGGCAAGGCCCCCGCATTCAGGGACAACTTCGACGGTCGGCTGGTCGGCAAGGCCGCCAACAAGGCCAACCTCGCGTCCTACACCTACAAGCGACTGGTCGGCGACAAGACCGTCGAGATCGTCGTCAAGAAGTCCGATCCGATGCGCTTCGAGAACATCGTCCTGGCCAAGGGCCCGGCCGAGATCTATCCCCGCACCATCGTCAGCGGGCGGCTGGACTACGACTACGAAACGGGCAACTACTTCGCCGACAACATCCGCTTCAAGTACACCATCGACGGCGTGGACTACACCGACGTCGTCACCGGCACCATCAAGTGGATCGAGGATCCCGAGCGGGCCACCAACGGCAAGGGGTACTACGACTTCAACCTCCGCTGGAACGAGGAGCAGAACAAGGGCGAGGCCGCTGCGTTCGAGAACGTCTCCGGCGAGGACGCCTTCTTCGCGGTCGACAATTCGGTCCCCTGCCTCACCGGGCGGATCACCTACGTCGACACGATCCCCGCCGGGAGCGAGCTGCCCACCAGCAGCAAGGTGACGTATGCCCTCAACGCCAACAAGCTCTCCAAGCAGCAGGTGATGAACTTCTTCAAGCTCTGGATGCTCGCCGTCGGCCCGACGAACGACGAGTGATCGAGTTGGGTCTCAGAAGACACATCCCGCACCGGTGGCACAGGCGTCGTGCCTGAGTGTCCCACCCACCAGGAGTGAGAACCCCCCATGTCCAGATCCCTCTTCCGCACGCTCAATCGTCAGTTCGGCCACCGCCCGGACGAGTTCACCCGCCGTCAGATGCTGCAGGCCGCTCTGGGCATCGGGGCCGGGCTGTTGCTCTCGGGTCCGGCCATGGGCATGGGGCGTCGGCTGGGTCGCTCGGCTCAGGGCGGGAAGCGTGTGGTGGTCGTCGGTGCGGGATTCGCGGGGCTTGCCGCCGCGTATGAGCTCCGGAGCGTCGGGTACGACGTCACGGTGATCGACGCCCGCGACCGCGTGGGCGGGCGGGTGCTCTCGTTCAACGCCGACTTCAAGAACGAGTTCGTCGCCGGTCGCAACGTCGAGGGCGGGGCCGAGCTCATCGGCTCCAACCACCCGCTGTGGGTCACCTACGCCGAGCGATTCAAGCTCGAGTTCCTGCCCATCGAAGAGGCCGAGGATCTCAAGTACCCGATCGTGCTCGACGGCAAGCTGCTGGACTACGACGCGGCGAGCACGCTGTGGGAGGAGATGGACACCGCGCTCAG
>DHLW01000077.1:0-5001 GCA_002405485.1 Phycisphaerales bacterium UBA4658 | reverse complement strand
GCTCGACAAGCGGAGCGTGCAGTCGTGGATCGATGCGCTGGACGTCGAGCCGCACGTGAAGCGGGCCTGCTGGATCAACCAGAATGCCGACAACGGCGTGGACCCGTCGCGGGCGAGCTTGCTCGGCATGCTCGCGTGCATCAAGGGCCACGGCCTTGACAAGTACTGGTCTGACACCGAGGTCTATCGCTGCAAGGGTGGCAACAGCAAGCTCGCCCACGCGCTGGCCAAGGAGATCGGCGAGGATCGGATCGTGCTCGGGCTCGCCGTCACCCGGATCGAGGTGAAGGGGTCGAACCTCCTCGTGACCTGCAGGGATGGCCGGACGCTGGAGTGCGACGACGTGGTCTACACCGCGCCCCCGCCGGTCTGGGCCAGAACCGAGTTCTCGCCCGCGCTGCCCCCCCAGCTCGTCTCCGGCAAGGGGCCGCAGATGGGCGTGAGCATCAAGTACCTCGCCGAGCTCAAGAGCCGATTCTGGCAGCAGGACAAGCTCTCCCCCGACGCCCTCTCCGACGGCCCGGTGAACATGACCTGGGAGGGGACCGACGGTCAGCCGGGCGACGGCCCGGCCTGCATGGTCGGGTTCTCCGGCGGCGCGAGCGCCGAACGGTGCATGTCCTGGCCCAAGGAGTCTCGCGACGCGGAGTATGCCAAGCTGCTTACCCCGATGTTCCCCAAGTGGAGCGAGCACTTCGTCCGTTCCCGCATGATGGACTGGCCGAAGGACCCGTGGGCCGGCGCTGGGTACTCCTTCCCCGCGCCGGGGCAGGTCACGACGCAGGGCCCGGTCATGGCCCGCGGCGCGATGCCCATCGCCGGCAAGCCCGGCTCCGCCAGCGAGCGCCTGCACTTCGCCGGTGAGCACACGTGCTACCAGTTCGTCGGCTTCATGGAGGGCGGCTTGCACTCGGGCGCGAGCGTGGCGAAGAAACTGGCGGCACGCGACGGCGTGGGCAGGTAACGCGCTCGAGCCCACCGCGTCGGAGACCGCTCACTACGATCGGCCATGCCGATCGACACCGCCAAGAGCACGGGCCATCGCTCGATCCGCTTCCGCACGCTCGACGACGCGCTCACCGAGGCCCGGCGACTCGCCGCAGCCGACGCCGCGGGCACGCTTGTGCGCACCGGCAACTGGACCCTCGGCCAGATCTTCTCCCACGTCGCGAGCTTCATGAACTTCGCGTACGACGGCTATCCGCCCGAACTCAAGCCCCCGCCATGGATCCTCCGCGCCATGCTCAAGCTCATGAAACGCAGGTTCCTCAACGGCAAGCTCCCGCGTGGGTACAAGATCCCCAAGCTGCCCGGCGGTACGTCGGGAGTGCTCGACCTGCCGACCGACCAAGCTCTGCGTTTCCTCGAGTCGGCGATCGCCCGGCTTGCCGCGGCACCCCCGACCGTGCCCAACCCGGTCTTTGGCCGGCTCAGCCACGACGAGTGGACCGTGCTGCACCTTCGCCACATGGAGCTCCACTTTGGATATGTGGACGCCCGCACTGGTGAGCCCGCCTAGCCGCATCGTGTCGCACCCGCGTCCCGACGCGTCCGTGCGCCGCACGTCGGGATGAAACGCTCGCAAAGGATGGATCCGACCATGGCCGAACAACTTACCTATGGCGGCGTGACCGAGGCCGATCTGCCCGCGCTCGCCCGAATCATGCACCACGCCTTCGCCAGCGACGTGGCCTCGTGCGAGACCTGGCTCCGCTCGGCGGGGATTGAGCACCTTCGATCCGTCCGCGCCGGCAACGCGGGCTCGATCCGCGGATCGCTCCTGCGGATCCCCATGGGCCAGCACTTTGGCGGCAAGAGCGTCCCCATGCTCGGAATCGCCGGTGTGGGTGTCCCGCCGGAGGCGCGGGGCCAGGGCGTCGCGAGGCGGATGATGCAGGAGGCGCTCGTCGAAGCCGCCGGCGAGGGCCAGGCCCTCTCGGGGCTCTACGCCTCCACGCAGGCGCTCTATCGCCAGGTTGGGTACGAGCAGGCGGGCTTCCAGTTCCGCATGCGCATCCCGGTTCGCCAGATCGACGTTCGATCCGCCAAGACCAGCCCCCTCAGCGTGCGACCGCTCACCCCCGATGACGAGGACGCCGTGCGTTCGTGCTACCGCGGATTCGCGGCGAGCTTCAACGGACCGCTGGATCGCGGGCCATACGTCTGGCGACGCACGCGTGCCTGGCGAGACAAGAGCTACCACGGGTTCGGGGTCTTCGACGGACGGTCTCTTGAGGGGTACGTCTTTCTCGCTCAGGAGCACGGCGAGCACGCGTACGGCAAGCACGATATCAGCATCGCCGATGTTGCCTTCGGCACGCCCCGGGCCGCACACCGTCTGCTCGGTTTCCTGGCCGACTTTGCCACCATGGGCGACACGATCGTGCTGAACGCCGGGCCGCTTCACCCGCTCATCTCGCTGACCAACGCGATCATGCTGCCCATCGAGAAGCAGGAGTACTGGATGCTCCGCATCGTGAACGTCCGGAAGGCCCTCGAGCAGCGCGGCTATCTCCCAGGGGCGCACGGCGTGGTGCAACTCGACCTGCACGATCCGCTCATCCCTGCCAACGCCGGAACTTGGACACTGCGCGTGGAACGCGGCCAGGCCGAGATCAAGAAAGAGAATCAGGTCCGCCCGACCATCCGGACAACGACCCAGGCCCTGGTTCCGCTCTACACCGGGCTCTACACCGCACGCCAGCTCCGCCTCATGGGCTGGCTTGAAGGGGACGATGCCGCGATCGACGCCGCGGATGCCATGTTCATGGGCTTTGGCACACCCTGGATGAGCGACTTCTTCTGATGGCCGACGTCAGCGCCCGTCGCGCGAAATCGGATTGCACCACAACCGGCTCGGGCCGTTCTGCCGCTCGCGATCGAACTCCGGACCTGGGATGTACACCGACGAGCCATCGGCGGCGGCGACGTTGATGCCCGTGCCGTGATGACCCGCGGTGATCTCCGACGGATATGACGACCCGTCATTGAACGCGACCGGTCCCTGCTCATTGGCGTCCCACATGAGCACGTCCTGGCCGTCGAACTGGTCGATGCGGTAGCTCTTGGCGCTGTCGCCATAGGCCACCAGGGCGCCGTTCATGATGAAGCTCGTGAGCTTCGCCGTGCCCTCGAAGGGCTGTTTGTGGGATGGGCATCGATAGGCGTCATCGGACTCGAAATAGGGATAGAGCGCACCGGTGCGCCGGTCTGACGCCTCGAATCCGCGACCCGCGGCGGGACCGCTGGACTCGTCGTACAGCCACCCGGGCTGCCGGGCAACCGGACCCCAGTTGGGAAGGGGGAGTTGATCGCGGGCGTCCACCGTGTACGCCGTCAAAGCCACGCTCAGTTGATGCAACCCACTGTTGCACTTGACCTTGCGTGCGGCGTCGCGGGCTTTGCCAAGGGCCGGCAGCAGCAGTGCCACCAGCACTGCGATGATCGCGATGACCACCAGGAGTTCGATGATCGTGAAGCCGGGCTTGCGAGACAGACGGTTCCAGCGCATGGACGCCCTCCTTCGAACGAGGTGTATCGGCGAGATGTACCCGAAGGTGGCCGCTTGGCTGTCAGGAAATCGCCAAGACCGCGCGAAAATCTCAGTTCGACCGTCACCACATCAGGGCGGTCCCTGTGCCGCCGATCGCCGGAGCACGACCTGACGGCGGAGCTGAACTGGTGAACCGATCGGGGCGGGGCGGGATAGGGGGGCAGGAAGGGCGCGTCACGCCTTCGGCTGGTCGTGCTCGCCGGTGGTCTCGCGGATGACCGTCTCTGAGATCACGTCATAGCAGGTCGCAAGCAGCCCGGTGATCGGGAACTTGGCCCCGGCAAAGGGGCTCGGCCCGACCCGCCTGAGCAGCGGATGGCTCACCTCCGGACGAGCGATCGGCATGTCCACGCGGCGGAGCGCGTCCGGATCTTCGCTGCTCCAGAATCCAAGTCCGGACCGATCCAGGTCCGCGTCCAACGGAAGCGGCGCCGCGCCGACCCCGGCGACGTGCGGCGTATAGACCGGCGCCGCGGCGACACCCGCCCGGGCCAGCCCCTGCAGCGCGCGGGCCTGGCGAAGCCGCTCCAGCAGGTCCTGCTCGGGCAGCCCTCGGAGCATGAAGACGCTCAGCGGCGACGCCGCCAGACGATCGGCCACGAGATACATCAGGCAGCAGACGTGCTTGCAGAACTGCACACCGACGGGCGCGGAGGACTTGCCGCGTTTTCCGGCCGGGGGTGCCGGCGGCTGCACAGGCTGCAGGGCCTGCACCCGACCGGCGAACACGTCGCACTCGCACCCGCAGCTCAGGTCCGACGCATCACCAGGAAAGAGCGAGAGCCCAGCGGGGGCGAACATGTCCTCGATGTTGCTCGGAAGCTCGCCGGCCAGCAGCGCGGCGGCGTACTTGGCCTGTCCGACCATGAGCCCGAGCACCTTGTCCCACTGTTCGGGCGTGAACACCGGCAGACGAACCGTCGTCTTGTAGGCCTGCGGCATGCGACCCTGGACCCGGGCGGAGATCAGTCCGGGACGAATGTCGATCGATCGAGTCTGTCCTGCGCGGGCGTACTCAAGTCCCTCGGCGAGCTGATCTCCCGGCGCCCGCTGCTCGACGATCCGCATCCAACGGGCCGCCGCCCATGTCCAACCGCTCAGCGGCTCGTCAGTCCCGGGTGCGGTCGGCTGGGGTGTGTCGATCAGCGGCGGACGATTCTGCAGACGCACGCCCCCGATCACGCGGCGCGGATGCAGCGTGGGACGGATGATGCGCTGGTCGAACGCCGGCCTCGGTTGGCCGCCCGCTCCGGCTGACGCGAGCCCCGCCGACGGGGACTCCACCATTGGGGATGACGCTGTCGCCGTGGGCGACACCGGCAAGGCGGGGGTGCCAGCCGATGCGGCGGATTGACGATCGTGCGAACGACCCTCCGGCGCGGGCTGCGCTGAGGCTGGGGGGGTGGGCGGGGGGGTGGATGGCGGAGTGGACGGGTAGGATCCTGTGG
>DHLW01000167.1:20839-21287 GCA_002405485.1 Phycisphaerales bacterium UBA4658 | reverse complement strand
GTAGGTCTCGGTGGTGCCGACGGCCTGGATGGTGTTGTTGGAGCCGATGCTGTTGCCGGGGTCGCGGATGGAGATCTGGCGGTTAGGCCCGCAGAAGTTCGGGAGGCGTGTGACGGCGACGCAGTGCCCGCCGTTGCGCTCCACGAATCCGTTGGGCAGGGTGTTGTACCACCCGACGCTGATGGAGATGGGGATGCGAGCGATGAGGGCCAGGGCGATGTCGCCGAGCTCGGGGGCGTTGGCGATATCCATGCCCATGGCGCTGACGACGATGTCATCCTCGTAGCCGGCGTTCTCGATCCACTGGCGGACGCCGTTGAGGGCGTTGGTTCCCCCCGTGCCGCCGAGCGGATTGGTGTTCATCATCGAGCCGAGTGCGTCGATGGCCATCCCGAACTGGTTGTAGATGTTGTTGGTGCCAAGCCACGGGCCGGGGCCGGTGCCGGCG
>DHLW01000167.1:0-20610 GCA_002405485.1 Phycisphaerales bacterium UBA4658 | reverse complement strand
TCTGCAGCCCGAAGATGCCCGGGGTGCCCATCGCTCGAACCTGATCGTGGTCGGGCATGGTGTAGGGCAGGGCGGGGTTGCAGACGTCGATCCCCGCGCTGCAGGCGGCTGCGGCGGCGAGGAGGGCGGCTGCGGAGACGAGCGAGCGGCGAGTGCGATTGGTGCGGATGCGGAACATGGCGAACTTCCTTGAGTGAGGCGTGATGCGGCTGCCGATGCTGGCCATGCCGCGGACGCCCCTGTTCCGGTCTGCGCCGACCGATCTCGCACATTCATCGTGATTTTGATGCAAAAAGGAAGCGACCCGGGGGTTGAATCCCGGGCCGCCAAGGTGTGATCGCGATGTGTTCGGGGGCTCAGGAGCAGCCGGCGAACCAGGCGTTCAGGAAGGCGAAGATGTCGTTGAAGTTGAGGATGCCGTTGTTGTCAAAGTCGGCGGTCATGCCGAAGCAGGGCGATCCGGGCTGGCCCTGGCAGTTGTTGAACCAGGCGTTGAGGAAGCTGAAGAGGTCGTTGATGGTGAGTCCGCCGACCATGTCCTTGTTGGCCTTGCAGCAGGTGACGAAGTTCCCGGAGCCGGGTGGCGTCTGGCAGGTGGTGCCGTAGCCCTGCCACTGGCCATTCTGGAGGAGGCAGCCGATCCATGTGGTGCTCACGCAGACGCTGCCGAGGCCGCCGAAGATCGGGGGCTTGCAGCAAGCGCCTCGGCAGGGGTTGGGCGTGCAGGTGACGCCCGCGCCGAGCCAACTGGATCCGAAGCCCTGGCAGTTGGCCTGGAGGGTGATGACACAGGTGCCGTTCCAGGTGCAGCACGCGCCCGGGCAGGGGTTGGGCGTGCAGAAGGTGCCGGGGCCACCCCACGAACCGTTGGTGCAGTTGTTGGGGTTGGTGATGATGCACCCGTTGGCGGTGCAGCAGGAGCCGCGGCAGGAGACCGGGGTGCAGGTGGAGCCGGCGCCCAGCCAATACCCGATGGACCCGCCGATGGTGCCGCCGCAGTTGGCGAAGCTGGTGATGATGCACTGACCATTGGGCAGGCAGCAGGCGCCGAGGCAGGGGTTGGGATTGCACGTCGAGCCGACGCCGAGCCAGATGTTGCCGAACCCGGCGGCCTGGCAGGCCTGCGGGCTGGTGGCGATGAAGCAGGAGCCGAAGGTGCCGTTGCAGCACCCGCCGGGGGTGCAGAGCGTGGTCGGGCAGGGGACGCCGACGCCGAGGAAGATGCGTGGCGCGGTGCAGAGGTTCTGGGCGACGATGTTGCAGGCGCCGGTGGCGGGGTTGCAGCAGGCGCCGGGGCAGGAGCTTGGGTTGCAGCTTCCGCCGGAGACCCACAGATTCGGAGCCGGGCAGAGGACCTGGGCGGTGATGGTGCATCCGCCGTTCTGGAGGTTGCAGCATGCACCGAGGCAGGGGCTGGGCTGGCAAGAGCCGCCGGCGGGGCCCCAGATCCCGCCGAGCGTGTTCACGCAGTTGTTCTGCGTGGTGATGATGCATCCGACGACGCCGGCGGCGTTGATGGTGCAGCACGGCCCGACGGGCGGGCAGGGGTTGGTGGGCGTGCAGGAGGAGAAGCCCGCAAGCGGGAGGAAGCCGGTCGGGCAGTTGGTGGTGGTGGTGGTGCAGGCGCCGGTGGAGGTGTTGCAGCAGACGACCGGGGGCTGCGGGCAGGGGTTGGGGTTGCAGGTCTGGCCGATGAGCACCTGCGCGTTGGTCGGGCAGGGCTGCGTACCGATGACGAAGAAGCAGGCTCCGGTCTGCAGGTTGCAGCAGGCCTTGAAGCAGGGGTTGGGCTGGCAGCTTCCGCCGACGGGGCCCCACAGGCCGCCCTGGTTCACGCAGTTGGCCTGGGTGGTGATGATGCAGAGCGGCAGGGCGGGGCCCTGGACGCAGCAGGGGCCGACGGGCGGGCAGGGGTTGATCGGAGTGCACGAGGCGGCGGTGCTCTGGAACGAGCCGGTCGGGCACTGCGTGCCGGAGAAGGTGAAGCAGTTGCCGGTGGAGAGGTTGCAGCAGATGACAAACGGCGGGAAGCAGGTCACGCCGGCGCAGGTGGTGCCGATGCCCAGGAAGAGTCCGTTGCAGGCCGTCGCCGAGGGCACCGGGAAGCAGTTCCCCGAGGCCGGGTCGCAGCATGCGCCACCGGTGGGCTGGCAGGGGTTTGGTGTGCAGGAACCGTTGAGCAGGAAGACAAACAGCGGCGCGGGACACTGCGAGGGCGGGGCCACGAAGCACGCGCCGGTGATCACATCACAGCAGACGCCGCCGGGCGGCGTGCACGGCGGGATCTGGGCGCAGGTCTGGCCCGGGTAGAACAGCAGGGCGATCCCGGTGGGATCCACGCACTGGCTGGCGTTGGCGGCGATGAAGCACAGGCCGGTCGACGGATCGCAGCACGCGCCACCATTGGGATTGCACACGAACGCCGAGGACGTGCACGTCTGGTTCGGCACGCTGATGCCGCCGGCGAGGGCGCAGGTGGTCTGGTCGAGGTTTCGGCATGAGCCGCAGCAGCAGCAAGCGGGCGCCTGCTTGGAGCAGTTGGGGAAAGCGGCGGCGCATGAGGTGTTTGCGCTGAAGACGTGGCCGAGCTGCTGGCACGTGCCGGAGGTTGTGATGGTGCAGACGAAGGTCGAGGGGTTGCAGCACGCGCCCTGGACTTCCTGGGCGCACAGCGCGGAAAGGCAGGGCTGCTGCCCGAGCCAGGTGCCGCCCTTGAAGATGCAGTCGCAGCTCGACGCGATGATGCAGTTGTTGTTCAGGCAGCAGGCCCCGAAGACGGGCTGTTGCGGGCAGATATTGGGGGAGCAGGGCTGGTTGGGGAAGAACAGCGAGGTGTTTGGGCACTGGCTCTGCGGGACGATCGAGCATCCGCCGCCGCACGCGGCGCAGCACGCGCCCTGGGGCGTGGGCACGCAGGGGTTCGGGTTGCAACCCGAGGCCGAGGTGATGATCGTGCCGTTGCACTGAGTGCCGGGGAGGATCGGGAAGCAGTTGCCGTTGACGTCGCAGCAGAGCTGGGCCGGCTGTGGGCAGGGGTTGGGATTGCAGGAGGTCACCTGCTGCCAGGTGGCCGGGCAGGGAGCGATGAGCTGGCAGATGCCGGTGGCGGGGTCGCAGCACCCGGTCACGGGGCAGGGATTGGGGGTGCAGGCGGTGCCGGTGATAATCGTGCCCTGGCAGGTGGTGCCGGCGACGACCGGGGTGCAGTTGCCGGCGGCGTCGCAGCAGACCTGGGCGGCGGGCGGGCAGGGGTTGGGCACGCAAACCTGGCCCGTAAAGACCAGCCATCCGGTCGGGCAGCCCGTCAGCGGGGGAACGATGGTGCAGTTGCCGGTGACCGGATCACAGCAGACGCGCCCCAGCGGATTGCAGGGATTTGGGGTGCACGTCCCGTTCACGGGGATCGATCCCGGGGGGCATGTGCCAGCGGCGGAGATGGGCGAGCAGAGCCCGGTGGTGGTGTCGCAGCAGACGTGCGACGCCGGCGGGCAGGGGTTGGGCGTGCACGTAGTGCCGGAGAAGACCTGGCCGTTGCAGACGGTGCTGGCGACAAACGGGGTGCAGTTCCCGAGTTGATCGCAGCAGACCTGCGTCACCGGAACCGGACAGGGATTGGGCTGGCAGCTTGTGGCGGAGAGGATGGTGCCGTTGCACGGAGTGCCGGGGATCCACGGAGTGCAGTTGCCGAGCTGATCGCAGCAGACGCCGGCGGGGGTGGCGCAGGGGTTGGTGGGCGTGCAGGTGCTGCCGGGACCGCCGGGCGTGCCGCCGATGCGGCCGCAGAAGAAGGCGTCCATGAATGTGCAGACCGAGGAGTTCGGGCAGCAGCAGGCCTCAGGAATCAGG
The DNA here is from genome assembly GCA_002405485.1 of Phycisphaerales bacterium UBA4658. Lineage (GTDB taxonomy): Bacteria > Planctomycetota > Phycisphaerae > Phycisphaerales > UBA1924 > UBA4658. Next base: position 16,764 of record DHLW01000167.1, on the reverse strand, counting down.
TTGAAGGGGCAGTTCACGGCGGAGCAGGTCTGGTTTGGGAACCAGACCGAGCCGATGTTCGGGCAGTTGCTGACCGCCGAGATGATGCAGTTGGAGGGCGAGCAGCAGGCGCCGAAGACGACGTTGTTGCAGGTGGACGCGGTGCAGACCGAGCCCGTGCCCTGATACGCGCCGCCCTGGGCGGCACAGGGGCAGAAGTCCAGTTGCACGCAGGTGTTGTTGGGGAGGCAGCAGGCCCCGGTGGTGGGCTGAGCCGCGGCATGAGCAGGAATCAGAAAGAGCAAACACAGGGCAATGAGACACCCAGAACACGCGGTCCAAAGACGCTGGCCGAGCATGGCGAACTCCCTGTGATGTGGTCGGCCCGTCTGCAGACTCAGGACGAGCGGCCGCTGCGCTCTCGAACTCGATTCACGAACCCGTCAAACCCAAGACTGGTTGACTGGGCTGATTGCACGACGTCCCGACGAGGCCACCGGGAAGTCCAGAATTGCAAAGGTACTGAATCGTCCAGTCCTGTCAAGGCTATGTAAAGAAGTTCACAAAAGAACGTTTCTATTGTTTTCGATGCCTTGTTTATGCGAACCATGCCTGCACGGCGTCTTCTTTGTCGAAGTGCTCGCCGCACTCTGGGCAGACCCCGACCGTGATGAGCCCCAGCAGGACATAGTCGCATCGTCGGCATCGTGTCGGCACGAAGGGTGCGGACGCATCGTCGAGGATGGGCACAGGGTCGTAGGCGTCGGCAAGGGCTTCTGGGCCGTGGGTCAGGACGATGAGCTCGACGACATCGACCGGGAGTGCGCAGGCCGGGCAGGCGGTGGCGTCGGCACGCATGGGCAAAGTGGCGGCGCAGGCGGGGCATGGGGGCGCCAGGCCGGGGTCGAGCAGGAGCAGATTCGGATGCTGGTCGTCGGCGTCGGAGGCGAGGCCGCCAGAGTGGAGCTGGTCAAACTCCAGCAGCACGGCCTCTGCACGAGGGCGATCTACGGGGTCGGCGTGCAGGAAGAAGGTCGGGAGCGGGAGCTGCACGCGGGCGAGCCCGGGGATCAGCCCGGCGCGCTCGTCGCGACGCTCGATCCAGGCGACGACACCCGAACGCCAGAGCACCGCCAGAGCCGCGAGCGCGGCCGGGCCGGACGGAAACGTGCGCAGCGGCGTGGGCATGAGCTTTCAGGATCATTGCATGGCGACGACGGCGGCGACGACGGTGGAGACATCGAGCCAGTCCATCGAACAGGGCGATGGCGGGGCGAGCACGCGCACGCCCGGGCCGACGGGAGACCAGATGCGCGGATCGGTCGGGCCGAAGAGCGCGAGCGTGGGCAAGCCGAGCTGCGCGGCAAGGTGTGTCGGGCCGGTGTCGGCTCCGACATAGGCACGGGCGGAGCGGAGCAGGGTGAGCAGATCGCCAAGGTCGCCAAGGGTGCGAGCGCCGTAATCCTGAGCGCGAGCGAGATCGCCGGGTGGGAGCAGTTCACGCTCGACCGGACCGAGGATCAGCGAGACGTCGTGGCCGGAAGACCGGAGGCGATCGGCAAGATCGAGCCACTTGGGGATGGGCCAGCGTTTGGATTGTCCGCCGGCGCCCACGAACAGCACGATGGGTCCATCGGGCGATGAGGGGCGCGGGTCGATGGCTCCACGCGCGGCAACATCCAGAGCTCCAGCGAGGTCTGCGCGGGAGCGGGATCCCGGCATGCCGATGGTCCGGATGGCGGCTCCGGCAAAGCACGCCGACGCACCGCGGCGCCAGGTCTGCCCGGCCGGAGTCTGCTCATCGCAGAGGAAGTTCAGAACCAGGTCGGCGGCGAGGGGCTTGTCCGAGCACTCGCCGACCCAGAGGCGGTTGAATCGGGGCGACTCCAGCGCGTGTACGACGAGCGCGGCGCGGAGGGCGGGATCCGGATCGATGGCGATGGAGGCAAGATGCGCGTGGTGTGCGTGGGCGGCGAGGTGGACGCGGGCCCCGTGGCGAAGCAGAGCGCGGATCAGGGGCCAGATGAGCACGTGGTCGCCGAGCGCACCGGAGTGCAGAACCCAGACGACCGCCCCGCGGAGCGTGGGCAGACGCATGCCGACGGAGCGCGCGTCGGGTGTGTGACCAGTCACCGCGCACTCTCCGGGCGCGTGCCCAGCAGGATCCGCAGCGCGGCTCGCTGCAGAGCGCGGACGCGGGCGGGGGAGAGCGCGAGAAAGTCGGCGGCCTGGGCGATGGTCAGCGGCGGGCCCGCGTCGAGGCCAAAGCGGGCCCGGATGACGCTCTGCTGTGCAGGATCGAGCGACTCAACGGCTTCGCGGGCGGCTCGCGTGAGGTCGAGTTCGCGCTGCCACGGGTGCACGCGGGTGGTCCAGTCTTCGATGCTGCGCAGCGCGAGGTGCGCATCGGCGGCGGCATCGTTTCGGCGAGCACGGACCGCGTGCGCGAGCGGCAGGTCGCGCAGGATCATTGAGACGGCGCGTGTCACGGCAACCCCGGCGGGGGCGGCGAGGCGGCCGCCTCGGAAGGGATCGAAGCGATCGGCGGCATCGATGAGCGCGTCGATGCCGATGGCCAGGACCTCGCGCATGATGGGCGGAGTGAGGGACTCGCAGGGGCGAGCGGCCTGAGACTCGATGGTCCGCACGAGCAGCGGAAGCTGGGAGCGGACGAGCTCGGCCTTGAGCCGGGAGGCCCACCGCAACAGCGTCTCGATCTCATCGATGTGTGACGCCGCGGGGTGGTTGCGATCGAGCACGCCGAGGTGTCGGCGCACGCGATCGAGAAGGTACCAGTACGCGGCGGCACGGGCTCTTTCGTGCGCAGCCGGCTCGGGGTCCATCGATCGGGCGAGTGCGATGATCTCCGCCGCGCTTGTCGGGCCGGGAGCGCCGAGGCCGTCTCTGGCGGGGACAGCGGCCAGGAATCGCGACGGGGCCTGCGGGTCAGAGAAGAGCGGGCTTGCCGGTCCAGAGAGATCGAGCCGACGGAGTCGCTCGGCTCTGACGACGTTCACGGCGCGATGAGCGGTCTGGCGGCGCTTGCGGAGGGCGGCGGCGACCGGGGCGATCCGCCCGCCGCGGCGGGAGAGTGACTCCAGACGGGCTGCCTGGGAGCGATCCAGCACGGGCGGATCGTCGAAGATCGGCGTGTGTGCGTGGGCGTCGGCCGCGCGGAGGACCATGCGGACGCACTCGACGCTCCGGCCGAACATCGGTCCGATGCGCTGCGCACAGCGGTGCATCGACCATCCGAGGCGCCGGCGGTATCGTGCGGCGCGCGCGATGATGCGTCGGCGGTCGGCATCGCTGAGGCGGGTGAATCGGCGCGAGGCGTCGAGCTCGAGCTGGAATCGCTGCTCGAAGCTCTCGACGATGGACAGGTTGAACAGCACGCGCTGCCGGCCTCCGCCCATCAGGACACGGCGCGAGACCAGGCCACGCCGGCGATACCGCTCCAGGGTCTTTCGACTCACACCCCAGCGCTCGCACAGGGCCTGCACGCTGAGCCACCGCGGGCCGGCGTGCTCAGCGGGGGTCAGCTCGGCGGCGGCGCTCAGTCGATCGATGAGCGCGGGAAGGTCGGAGATGACGGCCTCTCGCACGACCAGCGCGGGCTCGGCCGACGGGCCCCGATCCGGCTCGCTCGTCACGCCCATCTCACGCAAGCCGGTGATGCGATAGACGATCCACTCCTCCGGGAAACCGGGCGCGGCCTGCTCGGCGTCATCGATGAACTGCCTGGCGAGATCCTCGGCGCGGGCGAGGTGCCGGCGGGCCGCCGCGGGCGGCTCGAAGCGGAGTTGCCGAGCCAGCTCCGCCAGCACGCCGACGCGCAGCGCGGGGAATCGCGGCATGTCAGCCGACCTCCGCTCCGGCAGAAGCGTCGATGGGCGGGGACTGGATCTCGGCCCAGCGCGCGCCGGGGAGCGCACAGAGCCCGAGGTCGTGGGCGCAGCGCAGGAACTTCTCCACGGCCTGGCGTTCCGGTTCGTCGACGGCAAAGCGGAGGTACGAACCCAGATACGTCGCGGCGAGGTCGGCGGGCCAGTTCTTCTCGCCGGCCCGCTTGGAGATGAGCCAGTCCATGCGCATGGCGTTGCGCCGGCGCGCCCGGTCGAGCATGATCGCCGCGGCGGACACGGCGCGGGAGCCCTCCTCGCCGGCGCGGCACATCCACGCGGCGTACACGAACGGAAGCCCGGTGAGCTCCTTCCAGGCGGCGCCGAGATCAAGCTGATGGGGATAGCCGGCCGGACCGCCCGGGGGCGAGTCGGTGACGACCTTGTCGCCGATGAGCAGAACCGCGTCGGGCCACCCGACGTGCTCGTGGGCCTCGAACTCAACGGTCGTGATGCGCCGATGGAACATGCGGTGCATGAGCACGTGCAGGAGCGCGACGGAGGTGTGGCTGTCGCGATCGACGTGCACGCGCTCGAGCGACTCGATGGGCGTGCGCGAGAAGAGTCGCACGGTCAGCGTCGGGCCGTCGCAGCCGATCATGCCGACGGGAAGCAGGCTCACCGCGGGGGCGCCAGCGCCACCGGACGCCGACGTTCCGAGCGACGCGGCGTCGATCACGCTCGCAAGGGCGACGTCGACCTCGCCGGAAGCGAGCATGCCAAAGAGCTTGCTGGGGACGGCCGTGGTGAGGGAGCAGTCCTTCCAGGTCCTGAGCCCTTCGACGAGGGGCAGGGTGTTGAGGTACTGCACGCAGCCGATGCGGACGGGGAGCATGCCGGAGGATATGGGGCGACGCGTCCGGGCGAGCGCACTCACAGGCCGAAGATGCGGACCATGATGCTGAAACCGTTGAGCAGCCCGAGCGCGGTGGCGAGAAGGCCGGTGAGCACGGCCAGGGCGATCCAGATGGGGCGTGTGCGGGTGCCAAACGCCTGCTCACTGGCATTCCAACGCTGGGCGAACATGGTCCCGGAGGCGATGAGGATGCTCGTCAGGACGACAAGCGCGATGAAGGTGTTGCGGGCGAACTCCGGATGCACCTGACCGACCAGAGCCAGGAGCAGCCACGCGACCGGGATCGCGACCATGGGCAGGAGCAGCGAGGGAACGGATCGTGTGAACACGCAGATGTACGCGACGCGCAGCGGCCCGGGCGAGAACCGGGCGCAGACTCTGACAAGCGCGAACAGCGCGAGCGACGCGGCCAGATACCCGATGATGACCGCGAAGGAGTGATCCGCGTGGATCCCCGTGGCGAGCCCGATGGCGACCGCGACGGCGATCGACCACAGCGCCCATCGCAGCGTGAGCCCGGGGAGCGTCGCACAGAGCCCGGCGCGGGCCTGATTCTGGCGAAGATCGAGTTCACTGGTTGCTCTGCCGCACTCGGGGCAGCGGATCACCGTGAGTCCGCCGAGGGAGTACCCGCATCCGGCGCAGACATAGTCCGCGGGGACGACCGCGGGAAAGGGGAGCAGCGGCTGGACCTGATCTGGAGAGGGGCGGTCGCTCATGCGCTGCTGTCCGGTGGTTCCTGCAGCCGAGAATTGGAATGGTTGACGTGCCCAAGCAAGTCCGACACGCTGGACTCGGTCCATTGCGCTCCCGGCAACTCCTACGATGGTCTCAGCCGGGAGTTCACGCATGAGTGATTCGCAGACGGGGGACGCACGTCAGCGGGTTTCGCACACGGCCCCGACGGTGGTCACACGAGCAGAGCCGCCCGTGCCCGCTGGAGCGGGATCCGATGCGCGAGAGGGGATCGCCGATCCGCCGGTGCGGCAGATCGGGGACTACACGATCCGGCGGGTGATCGGCTCGGGCGGCATGGGGATCGTGTACGAGGCCGAGCAGCAGCATCCCAGGCGGGTGGTCGCGCTGAAGGTCATGCGTGCGGGCATGGCCTCGCCGGCGGTGCAGCGGCGCTTTGAGTATGAAGCGCAGTTGCTGGCGCGTCTTCGGCATCCGGGGATCGCGCAGATCTATGAGGCCGGGACGCACACGCCGGATCGCGGGGCGCTGGCTCCGGGGGATGATCCCTCGCCGATCCAGTACTACGCGATGGAGATGGTGCCCGAGGCGCGGACGCTGACGGAGCACGCGCGGGCGCATGGGCTGAACGTGCGTGAGCGGCTGGAGCTGCTTGCCAAGGTGTGCGACGCGGTGCACCATGGGCACAGCAAGGGCGTGATCCATCGGGACTTGAAGCCGGCGAACATCCTGGTGGATGTCTCCAGCGGCGCGGCCCAGCCGAAGGTGATCGACTTTGGCGTGGCCCGAGCACAGGACGCGGGCGCGGAGCGGACGATGCAGACGCAGGCGGGCGTGCTGATCGGCACGCCGCAGTACATGTCGCCGGAGCAGATCGCCGCGGATCCGGGCGCGGTGGACACGCGCTCGGACGTGTATGCGCTTGGGCTGATTCTGTATGAGCTGCTGTCGAACAAGCTGCCGTATGAGCTTGCGCACCTGTCGCTGCACGAGGCGGCGCGGGTGGTGCGCGAGTACACGCCGACGCGGCTTTCCCGGGCGACCAGCGGCGGGACCAGCGGCGGGAGCGTGCGCGGGGACATCGAGACGATCGTGAGCAAGGCGCTGGAGAAGTCGCCGGATCGGCGGTATCAATCCGCCGCGGATCTCGCCGCGGACATTCGGCGATTCCTGAACAACGAGCCGATCATGGCTCGACCGCCGAGCGTGACGTATCAGCTTCGCGTGCTGGCCCGCCGGCACAAGGCGATCGCGGCGGGCGTGGTGATCGGGGCCATCAGCCTGGTGGGAGCGGCAGGTCTGAGCGCCGCGTACGCGCGGAGCGAGCTGGCGCAGCGTCACAAGGCCGAGGACGCCAGGAACGCCGCCCAGCAGCAGTTCGTCCGTGCGCAGCGCGTGACGCAGTATCTGAAGGACATGCTCACGACCGTCGACCCGCGGCAAGCGCAGGGCAAGGAGCCGACGGTGCGCGACCTGCTGGACGTTGCGGCGGCCAAGGCCCCCGCTTCGCTCAAGGACGATCCGGTGAGCTGCGGGAACGTGCAGGTGGCCTTTGGGCAGACGTACTACCAGCTCGGGGAGTACGCGCTGGCACGGGAGCAGTTCGAGCGTGCGCACGAGAACTGGTCGGCGGCGCTTGGCCCGGAGCACATCGAGACGCTCAACGCGCGGTCGCTGACGGGGATCACGCTCGCCGCACTGGGCAAGCCCGGCGAGGCGGAGGCGGTCTTTCGGGAAGCGCTGGCGAGCCAGAAGCGCGTGCTCGGACTGGAGCACGCCGACACGCTGGCGACGATGAGCAACCTGGCGCTGGTCCTTCAGGATCAGGGGAAGCTCGAGGAATCGGAGAAGCTGGCGAGAGAGTCGCTGGAGATCAAGCGCGGGTTGATGGGGCCGGGCGATCCGGAGGTGCTGGCGACGATGATGAATCTCGCGGACCTGCTGGAGAGCCAGGGGAAGCTCGAGGAAGCGCGCGAGCAGGCCGAGGCCGCCGCCGCCGCGTGCGCGCAGCACCTTGGTCCCAAGCACCCGTCGACGCTGACGGCCCGGAGCATTCTGGCGTCGGCGCTGGAGGGGGTCGGGGAGATCGAGCAGGCCGAGCGGGTGCTCTCGGAGGTGATCACTATCCGCACCGAGGTGCTGGGCGCAGGGCATCCCGACACGCTGACGAGCCGCAACCTGCTGTCGATCATCCTGGATCGGCAGGGCAAGACCGCCGAGGCCGAGGCGCTGGCGCGGGAGAATCTGGCCCAGGCCCGCGAGCGGCTGGGCGCGGAGCATCCGACGTCGCTGACGTACCAGAGCAACCTGGCCAACTTCCTGCGCACGATCGTCGAGAAGGCAAAGGTCGGCGGCGAGGTCGTGCCCCACGACGCGCCGCGGCTGGTGGAGGCACGCGAGCTTCTCGAGGACGCGATCGGCAAACGGACCAAGCTGGAAGGGCCGGACTCCATCGGGGTGCAATCGGCGCGGAACAACCTGGCGATCGTGCTGGAGAATCAGGGAAGGTTCGAAGAGGCCGAGAGCGTGCACCGCTCGGTGGTCGAGTCGTTCGACCGGACGCTCCCGGCGGATCACTTCCTGCGGTTCGCGGCCCGCAAGAACCTCGGCGAGTGCCTGGTCGATCAGGGCAAGCTCGACGACGCCGAGCCGATGCTGCTGAGCGCATACGACGATCTCAAGCGGGTGCTGGGGGCCGACCAGGACCGGACACGCGGAGCGGCCAAGGCGCTTGAGAAGCTGTACTCGAAGCGAGGGCGTCCCGACGAGGCGGCCAGGTGGGCGGCACTGGCCAGGCAGCCGTAACCCGAAGGCGGGTGGTTTAGGACGCCGCCACCGCGAGCATGAGCAGTGCGAGCGGGAGCGAGGCGATGTACGAGGGGATCGCCGCAAAGTAGCCGATGGACCGGTGCCGCACCAGGCCGCACGAGGAACAGCTTTGCATCCACGCCTGGCTGAAGGGCTCCCAGACCGCGACCCAGAAGATGAACAGGAGCGGGATGCCGATGCACACGCTCACAGGAATGAGCCCCGGCACGATGCGACCCGCGGCCGCAACCGGGATGACCAGCGGCGCCCACAGCCAGGGAATGTGGACCCTCCAGACCGAGCGGACCCAGCAGCCGATCCACGCGCGTCGAAGCCAGGGCGGAACACCCATGGCCAGCAAGCCGCCCAGCGCAAGCGCGACGATCGGCACCAGCGCAAACACGCCGGCGAGGATCGCGAAGACCGCCCAAGAACCCTCGATGAGACCCTTGAACGCGCCGATCACGAGTCCGAAACCGGCCCCGCCGGCACCAACACGCATCAGCATCAACGGCATGCGCCGGGCCATGGCGACTCGGGCGGCATGGTGATCGGCGTCCTCCGGTTGTGCAACTCGCCCGCACTCTGGGCAGTGCGGCGCGGCGGCGAGGCCGATGTCATATCCACAGTCCGGACATGCCGGGGCTTTGGATCGTGCGGCGTCGACCGGAGTGTCTGCGTGCATGGCAACACCCCGATCTCGCCCGAGCGCCGACAGATCAGTTCGCCGCGGGCGGGCTGCTCTGCGCGGCGTCTGGTTGCGGACTCGGCGCGGCAGGGGCCGGACCCTGACGCATGCTCCGCGCGGTCCGAACCCGGCCGCCGAGGCGCCGATCCGGGAGCTTGCTCGGAACGATCCCGCCCGGGAACCGAGATGGATCGAGCGCCGGGGCTGGAGCGGCTGGCGCTGCGCTCTGGGCCTGCGAGGCAGGAGCGGGCGCCGCGGATAAAGCGATCGGCAGTGGCGCGGCGAACCGGCTCACCGGCATGGGGCCGTCGGTTCGACGCGGCGCGGGCATGCGCGAGCGCACATCCTCGGGGATCGGACCCGGGATGAAGTCGGGATAGTCGAGCTTGGGAATCTCGGCGTTGATGAGGATCTCGATCTCGGTCAGCAGCGGGCCCTGCTCAGGCGTGACCAGCGACCACGCCACGCCATCGCGCCCGGCCCGGGCCGTGCGCCCGATGCGGTGAACGTACAGATCCGGATCTTCCGGAAGGTCATAGTTGATGACGTGGGTGATGCCCTCGACATCCAGACCTCGGCTGGCCAGATCGCTGGCCACCAGCACGCTCAGCGAGCCCGAGTGCAGCTTCTCGATCACGCGGTTGCGCTTGTTCTGCGGCATGTCCCCGTGGATCGCCATCGTGTCGATGCCCTTGCGCGACAGATACTCAGCGACCGAGTCCACCGTGCGCTTGGTGCGGCAGAAGATGATCGTCAGCGCCGGGCTCTCATGCGTCAGCAGGTGCAGCAGCAGCGGCTTCTTGTCCCACGGCTGCGCGGGCAGGTACCACTGCTTCACCAGCGACGCGGTGAGCGAGCCGGTGGTGGCGACGATCTTCTCGGCGTTGCGTGCAAATGAGCGGGCCAGCGATTCGACCTCGCTCGGGAGCGTCGCGGAGACGAACACCGTCTGGCGATCGGGCGGGCACGCCGAGAGGATCCGCCGGATGTCGTCGCGGAAACCGATGTCGAGCATGCGGTCAACCTCGTCGAGGATGACCGTCTTGATGTTGCGGTAGTGCACATAGCCGCGCTCGCGCATGTCCTGCAAGCGGCCCGGGGTGGCGACGATGATCTCCGGCCCTTCGCGAAGCCGCTGGGCCTGGGTGTTGATGTTCTGCCCGCCGTAGACCGGCAGCACCGAGAATCCGGTGTACTTCCCAAGCTCATTCAGATCCGTGGCGACCTGAATCGCCAGCTCGCGCGTCGGCACCAGCACCATGCCCGACATCGCGTCGCCCTTGACGGTCCGCGTGAGCAGCGGGAGCCCGAACGCGGCGGTCTTGCCCGTGCCGGTCTTGGCCTGACCAAGCACGTCCACGCCCGTGAGCAGCAGCGGAATGATCTTGGCCTGGATCGACGTCGGATACTCAAAGCCCGCCTCGGTCACGCCGCGAAGCACCTCGGGCGCCAGACCCAGGTCAGCGAACCTGGTCCCGCGATCGAAGATCTCGTCGAAGGCCTTCTGGTTGAAGGTCTTCTCGCCAGGAGCCGCAGGAGGGGGCGGCTGGACGGCCCGCGCCGGAGGCTTCGCCGGCGCCGGCGGCCGCTGATCCGTCGCAGACTCAACCGGCGGACGCCCGGGGCGACCGGCCGGCGGCCCCTGAGCCACGCGCTGCGGACCGGACGGCGGGACGGACGGCGGCACCGGCGGCGCTCCCGGCGGCAGATGCGGGGAACGCTGCGAAGGAGGCATCGCACGCTGGCCGCCCTGCGCGGGGCGCGGAGCATGTCCGGCGGGAGGCATCTGCGGACGTGCCGGCATCGGCCCGCGCGTCGGCGGCGACGGCATCGGACGTTGACCGCCGACAGCCGGTGGCCGAGGTTGCCCACCCTGATTCGCTGGCCGCTGCTGGCCCGGGGCAACCGGCGCTCGCTGCTGGCCACTGACCATGGGCGGCTGGCCGGGACGGCCGACGCGATCATCCGGTCCGCGTTGCGGCGGACGCTGGCCAGAGGCGCCGAACGCCGGCCGAGACTGATTCGGCGCCGGCGGCATCGGTTGCCGAGGACGTGCGCCATCCGGAGCTGGCCCGCGCGCCGGCGGCTGCTGCGGCATGCCACCCTGCGCGGGGCGAACGGGGGGAGCGTGGTGACCATGCGCCGCCGGGCGGGCGGGCGGCGCCGGTCGAGCCGGCGCGCGGCCGGGGCGCGCTGATGGCCCGCTTGGTGCAGGCCGTGGCGCTGATCCGGACGCAGGACGCATCGGCGCAGGAGGCGGCGCACCAGGACCAGGGCGCTGGGCAGATGGCGGCCTTTGCTGGGCCGGCGCGGGTGCGCGGGCCGCTGTGGGAGCTTGGGCGACGGAAGGGGCTGGTGGGGCGGGAGTGCGCCCCTTGCCGCCGCGCGGACCGACCATGCGCAACGGGGTCGACGCGGGCGGAGTTGCCTGAGCAGGAGCGTCCGCCACGGGACCCGGGCTTGCCGCGTCAAATGGTGCGGACTCGAGCTCCGTGGGCGCCTGCGAGCGCCCGCGTCCGCGAGAGGGACCGGCCTTCTTTGCAGGGGGTTTCTTCGCGGCGGCCTGGTTCGAGGGGGCCACGGGCGCCTTGGTCGGTTTGGCGGGCGCGGTCTTCTTGGGCTTGGGCTCTGCGCCCACGCTGGGTGGTCGGCTGACCCGAGGTGGACGAGCCGCGGCCTTCCCGCCGGCGGAACGCCGAGTGCGACGTGGTTTGCCGGCGTCGGCGCCGGATGAGGTGTTGCTCTGGTCGCGCTTGCCGCGAGAACGGGAAGTCATTCGGAGGGCCGATCCCTGGTCAAAAGAGGTTGCTTCGCCGTCCGCCCTCGCTGTGATCAGACGAGCTTTGCGGGTTGGCTCAGCGGGTTTTCGGAAGTTGATCGTAGTGGCACGGCCCGGACGATACAAGATGCGACTCGCACGAGTCGTGCAGAGATGTAGATTCTCGATCGACCAGCCCGAGCCAGAGCCCCCGCATCCAGCACCGTCCCGAGACGTACACCCTTACCGGAGCCGCCGTGCCCGCCAGCAGAGTTGACATCGATCTCGCCGCCATTGACCGGAATCTCGGGCTGATCCGCCGCGTGATTGCGCCCGATCAGGCTCAGGGTGCCGGCAAGGTCGGCATTTGTGCGGTGCTCAAGCAGGACGCATATGGATGCGGAGCCGTTCGGCTGGCCAAGCGGCTGGTCGGCACCCCGGCTGGGGGGCAGCCCCCCGCGCACGCGACGTCGGGGAGCTGTGCCTCGGGCGTCGACATGATCGCGGTGTACGCACTGGACGAGGCCCGGCAGATCGCTGAGGCGGTTCCGAGCGTGCCGGTGCTGGTGCTCATGCCCGTGCATGGCGTGGATCGGATGGACCCGCTCTATCGCCACGCCGCCGTTGGGCGCTTGCATCTCACGCTGCATGGCCTTGATCAGCTTTCTGGCGTTGAGGAAATGGCCGGACGGATCGGCGCTCCGGTTCCGGTGCATGTCCAGGTCGACACGGGCCTGTCGCGTGGCGGGGTCATGCCGGAGCTGGCTGTGAAGCTCGTGGAGCGCGTCGCCGCTTCGCAGAAGATCCGTCTCGGCGGCTTGATGACGCACTTTGCGTCACCCTGCTGCAACGACCAGGCAACGCGGGACCAGGCGCGGATGTTCCGCGACTTCGTCGAGTCCATCAAACCGATCATCAAGGCCGCCGTGGACAAGGGCGGCAAGGCCGTCAGCCGCGTCTCCGAGCTCGCCGTGCACGCGGCGAACAGTTGCGCGATGTTCCGCAGCCGGAGCTATCACGGGACGATGGTTCGGGTGGGGCAGAGCATGCTTGGGTATTGCGGGTTTGAGGTGCCCCCGAGCGAGCACTTTGAGTTCCGCGCCCAGATGAACGAGTTGGCGCCCGCCGTGCGATGGCTGTCGAGCATCGTGCATCTCGAGGAGATCCCCGCCGGCTGGCCCGTGGGCTATGGCGGCACATGGCGGGCTCCGCGCCGTTCCGACGGGCGCCCGACACGCATCGCGATCGTGCCGGTCGGCTACGCGGATGGATATCCGCGCGGGCTTGGCGGGCGCGGATCGGGCGGCCCGGGGTGGGTCGGGCTCACAGGCCGGGTATTCGAGCGGCGCGGTGGTGGCGAGGACGATGCCGGTTCGGGCCCGCCGACGGTCTACGCGCCGGTCGTCGGGCGCGTGAGCATGGATCAGATCACCATCGACGTCACGGACGTGCCCGAGCAGTACCTCAGGTTCGGGCGCAGCGGGCAGGAGCCCGCGGGCCCGGAAGTCGAGGTGTTCGGACGAACGCCGGGCGCGCCAAACGATCTGCCAGCCCTCGCCGAGGCCGCCGGGACCATCACCCATGACCTGCTCACGCGGATCTCGCCGCGCATCGAGCGGACCTATCGCGCGGCTCTGGCCGCGGCTCCCACCGACACGCCATCGACCACGCTCAGGATCACCTCGGGCGGAACGCGAGGGGGGGGCATCGGCGGTGCGACGGCGGTGGCCCAGTAGCCCGACGAGTCACGGCGCCGATTCCGGCGCGACGCGCGGCCGCGGATCGCCGTGGTTCCGCACGATCTTCACGACGTCGTCCCACATCGCCCGCATCATCGCCCGCCGGGCGTGCGGCGTGACCGCCTGAACCGGCGATGCCGCCAGGTGCGCGTCCAGCCACGCCCGCAGCGCGACGATGATGAGCCGCGGCGCCGGCGGCACGCCGCAGCCCGCCGGCTCGATCACAAGCGATGCGAACATCCGCGCCGCCCCGTCGCCCAAGCGAGCCCCACGGACGCCCACCAGATCGATGATCGCCGGATTCCAAACGCCTGCGCGCGATCGCGTCATCACGATGTTCGACGGCTTGAGGTCTCGATTGTGCAGCCCGCGCTCGCGAAGCCGAAACACCAGCGCGCCCACACTGCGGGCGATCAGGATGCGCTCCGGCATGGCGACTTCGCCGCTCGCGTCGCGGCGCATCATCTCCAGCAGCGTCGGACCTTCGACATGGGCAAGCGCCAGCAACATCGCCGGCCGGCCATCGATGATCGCGCGCCCCAGCAGCTTCACCTCGCCCGTGGGAATCCGCGCCGAGCCGAGCACGCCCGCGGCCCGCCAGTGGCGATCGAACTGGTCCTGCCCGATCATCGCCTTGACCCGGCGGGCCAGCGAATCCAGCGGGCGGCACTTGACCACGACGTCAACACCCTGCAGGCGGGCCCGGCGAACCCACGAGAGACCGTCGAGCTTGAGCACGGCCGACTCACGCACCCAGGCGCCTCGCTGCAGCTCCTGCGCCCACGCCGACGCGCTCACGCCCGGGCCAACGCGCGTCACCCACACGTGCTCGATGCGCGGCGTGGTCATCGCGCGGTGCGTGCCCGTGCGGGCGATGAAGCCCGCGTCCCCCGCGTCGTCGGCCGCTTGATCTTCTTCTTTCGCGGCCTGGTCTTCGCGCCCGCGCCGGGCCTCCCCTCTTCCAGCACGAACGCGTGCTTGGCATAGAGCTTCTCGATTCGTTCGAGGACGGGGTCGGCATCGGGCAGTTCCGTGCCGATCGCCACGAGCAGATCGACGAGCCCGAAGTAATCGCTCAGCGCGATGAACTCGCGTCCAGTGCGCGGGGGGCCGTTCCTGGCCTGATCGAACGAGCCGTCCTGCATCGCCGCCAGGTCCGCCATGTTGTGATAGTTGCCCAGCGGCAGGCAGAGGCACGTGGCCTGGTATCCGTAGGCGCAGAACACCGTCGCCTCGCACGCGCCGCCCGCCATGAGCTTGCGCTGCCACTTCCATCCCGCCACGTCGCCGTTCTTCTGCGTCGCCGTGGGACTGGACGGATGCCCCGCGATCTGCTCGGCTGTCTTGGCGCACGCGGCGGTGAGCCTTGGATCGAACACGCTCAGCCGATCGCCCACCCGCACGATCGGGCCCCCGCCGATCGGCGAGTCCGCGAAGGAGCGGCTGTTCTCCAGCGCGATCACGCGAGCGCTCTTCTCCATGGTGCGGCCCTGGGCGGCGGCGATAGCGCCGGTGAAGCCGATCTCCTCGCTGCGGGTGAACAGCAGCCGCACGTCCTCGAGCTTCTGGCCCCGCTTTCGCAGTTCAATGAGGGTGTCCATCGCGCTGATCGCCGCGGCCACGGCCGACAGATCGTCACACGCGGGCGCGTGCACGATCCCGCGCCGGTCCACCTCCGATGGCGGGAGGGCCCACGTGGCCACGTCGCCCACGCGGATGTCCGGCGCCGCGACCTCGTCGTCGAACTCATCCAGCTCCGCCGTGTAGGTCTTGAACAGACGGGCGCCGTCCGGGCCGCGCACCCCGTCGCCCTCGCCGGTGAGCGTCGCGCCGAAGGTCTGCTCGACACGTCCCGGGCTCAGGGCGGGATCATCCCCGGCGTGCACGACCACGCGCGCGTCGGCGAAGTACTCGTCCATCACCCCGCCGCGGAACTCGAGCTCCAGCGTTCCAGGCCCGATCACGCGGTGCACGACAAACGCCGGGTGATCCAGATGGGCCGTGATGTAGATCGGCCGGGCGCCCCGCCGCCCCCAGCGAGCCCTTGGCCGAACCACCAGATTGCCCCACCGATCCTCATCCAGCCGCAGGTCCGGTCGCGCGGCAACGAAGGCCCGCAGCCAGCGGGCGACACGCCACTCTCGACCGGCGGCGGTCGGAATCTGGGCGATCTCCAGCAGCCAGCGTGTGTGCGTCTCCCGAAACTCGGCGGCGGGCAGGGTCATGGGCAAAGCGTACAACCCTCCCGCGCCGCGTGCGATTCACTCGCCCTTTCGGGCCACACGCCCCGGACTGCGAACCAGCGTGTCTCGACCAAGCACAAGCTCGTCGCCGATCTCCACCGCCTCGGCGAAGCTCTCCTGCGCTTTGCGCACATCCACGCAGCTTGGAAGCACCAGGCCGCTTGCGAGATGCTCGACCGTCGCCACCGCATCCCCGCAGATGAGCGTCGTCTTCTGAGCCGCGGCGCACAGCACCCCGCAGCACCCGGGCGTCACTCCGGGAAGCGGGAACAGGTCGACATCGTCGGCAAGCCGATCCGGCGCGGGCTGACAGCGTCTGAGGATCGCCACGTCCTGCTCCAGCAGCCGGGCAAGCTCGCCGTCGCCGTCGCGGACGGCTTTCTGCAGCCCGCCGGCCAGTGGCACGCCCACGCCCTCGCGCTCCTCGGCGCTCACCCACCATGTGGCGTTCTCGAACGCGGAGCTCCCTCGCATGGTGTCGGGCTTGAAGCTGGTGAGAAACACGTGCGTGATGTCGCGCGGGGCCAGCCCGCTGCGCTCGTTCAGCCGCGCCGCGATCACCGCCGGAGGGAGCCCGGGATCGATGATCATGGCCCGCTTCCCGGATCGCACGAGCGTGCTCGTGGCGTGCCCGGTGCGGACGGGCTGCCGTTCGCCCCACAGGGGGTGCGCTGAGAGCGTGCCGATGCTGATGATGCGGAGATCGACCATGACTCAGCCACGCTCCTCGTCGCTGCGCTCGATCAGCCGGAGCAGCGCGGGATGCCGCTCCCGCTTCTTCCGCTTGAGCGCTCGCACCACCTGCGGAGGCACCATGGTCCGGAGAGAACTCAGGTCCTTGCCAAGCGCGGTGACCTGCTTGATGAGCGAGCTCGAGGTGTACGCAAAGTCCTGTCCCGCCACGATGAACGCCGTCTCCAGACCGGCCACCTGCCGATTCGTCAGCGCCTGCTGCACCTCGCTCTGCAGGTCCGACAGGTTGCGGATGCCCCGCAGCAGCACACTCGCGCCCATCTGCTCGGCGAAGTCCACCGTCAACCCGTCGAAGCTCTCCACACGGACCTCGGCCTCGGCCGGCTCGGCGCGGACCAGCTC
>DHLW01000200.1:10544-14304 GCA_002405485.1 Phycisphaerales bacterium UBA4658 | reverse complement strand
CGGCGTCGATCTGGGCCCTGCGCATCCGCGCCAGCTCAGCGCTTCCCTCCGGGCCCCCTGAGAGCTCAAAGCCGATCTCCAGCAGCTCCGCCAGCCGGATCGATCCCGGCGCGCGGCCAAGCATGTAGCGTTCGAGCGGCTCGGCGTTCAGCCCCGCCTCGGTCCGGCCCTCTCCCGCCAGTCGAACGATCAGTCCCCGCTCGGCCAGTCGGGAGACCATCAGCGTCACCGCCGACTCACCCAGCCCGGTCGAGGTCACCAGCATCGGCGCGGTCTGCGGGGTCCCGGTCGCCAGGCCCCGCGCCATCGCGCTCATGAGCACCACGATCGACGCCGGCTCCACCATCGCCGGCCCAAACTCCACGATCGGCTGCGGCCGTGTCCGCTTCAGGCCGTGCTGCAGCTCGAACGTCACCAGCAGCCCAAACAGCACGATGGTCCAGACGATGTACACCCACAGCACGAACAGCGGGATCAGTCCAAGCGAGCCGTAGAGCCGCGCGAAGTTCGCCTTCGCCGACATCTCGACATACCACCCGAACCCCTCCTTGCTCGCCTCAAACAGCAGCCCGGCCAGAAGCGCCCCAGTGAGCGCGGGGAGCAGCTTCACCTTGGTGTTGGGAATGACCGTGTACAGCACCAGCAGCATGCCGATCGCGATCACCACCTTCGCCGCATGCCCAAGCACCTGCGCGGTGACCATCGCTCCCTGCGAGGATCCCAGCACCGTCCCGCTGTCCAGCCACGAGTGCATCCGGATCTGCAGGAAGATCGACGCCGCCAGACACACCGGGCCCCACACCAGCAGCGTCGTGTAGTTCGAGAATCGCCGAGCCATGCTCCGGCCCCGCGGCACCTGGAAGATCTGGTTGAAGCACCGCTCCACCTCCACGATCATCGAGACCGCGGCGTACAGCAGCATGATCCCCCCCACCGCCCCGATCGCGTGGAAGTTCACCGCGTTCACACGGTCAAGCAGCCCTCCGATGAACGTGTCCAGCGTGCTCGCCGGCATCGGCCCGACAAAGTCGTCGCCCGCGATGCTCGTGTCGAGCTGGATCCCCTTGATCCCCGCCAGCTCCATCATCCGCGTGATCGTCCGACGAAGCATGTCCTCGCTGATGAACCACCGCACCACCACCAACCCCACCGCCACCACCGGAAGCAGCCCGAAGATCGTGCGATAGCTCAGCGCCGCGGCCATCTGGGGCAACCGCGACTTCTGCGCGTCGCTCGTCGCCTCCCGAATCGCACGCATCGCCGGATCCGCCGCCGCCATCGCCCGTGAACGGCGATGCAACCGGTCGAAGAACCCTCGCACCCCGGAGCTCATCGTCTGCGCCCGCCCTTTCCGCCGCGCGATCCCCGACCAGATCCGGGCCGCGATCCCGAGCCGAATCCCGGGCCCGCGCCCCGCGCCGGCCGGGATTGGCGACCCTTGCCCCCTCCTCGGGCTCGCCGCGGAGCCCTCGCCCGCACCGCCGACGCATCCAGCCCAGCCGCCTCGCGCAGCTCGGCAAGCTCCTCCCACGTCAGGTCGCGCCACTCCCCCGGAGCAACGCCGTGGAGCTTCAAGGGTCCGATCGCCGTCCGCGCGATCCGCTTCACCCTGCACCCGACCTCGCTCAGCATCTCATCCAGCGGCTGGCTTGCCCCTTCGCGCACGACGATCTCCAGAACCGTCATGCCCCTGGCCCTGCCCTGCTCGGTCCGCTCGCCCCCGGACGCAGAACCCCCATCGTCCTCGCTTCCATCCTCGTCCATCGATCGCCGCGCCCGGCGCGGGTTCTCGTCGGCCACGATCCGCACGCCCCCGGTCTCCCGCCCCGTCGGGTCCGTCGCTCCGCGCTTGCCGACGCGGCGCCTGAGCATGTCCAGCGTCTCTGGCGTCACGGCGTTGGTGATCCACACGCGGTACGTCTTGGTCATCCCGTACCGCGCGTGCGTCAGACGCTCCGCAAGCTCGCCGTCGCTGGTCATGAGCACCAGGCCCACCGAGTGGTAATCCAGCCGCCCGACCGGGAAGAGCCTCGCACCGCTGGGATGCTCGACCAGGTCGCTCACCGTCCGCCGACCGCCCTTGGCATACTCAAGCTGGTCCCGCGTCGTTCCCAGCGTGTTGTCCGGCTTGTTCAGCATCACATACACCCGCTCGCCGGCGATCGCGCTCCGGGCCAGCAGCTCCCCATCCACCGAGATCCTGTCCTTCGCCGGATCCACAAACACCGGCAACTCCGTCACCGTCTGCCCGTTCACCTCCACGCGACCCTCGAGGATCATCTCCTCGCACGCTCGGCGACTCGCTACACCCGCGTCCGCCAGCACCTTCTGCAATCGCACCTTCCCCGCACCGGCCGATTCCCCCCCATCGCCGGTCGGGCGGTCAGCGTCTTGACGGTCAGAGTTTCGATGTGCGCGAGTGCCCATGGCAGTCGCCAATCGTAGGTGTCCCATCAGACCCCCCATGCCCCGATCCCCGGTCCCCCTTCCTGCCTCCGTTTCTGCAGCCGCACCCCAGACCTTGCCGATGCTCTCCCGGGGTGCGCAGATTCCGCGCCTCGGGAGAGCCGAATGCTCACGCGATCCAGTCCACCTTCATCCACCGCCGCGACCCCCTCGGCCGGGTCTCCTGCCGCTCCCGAGGTCGTCGTGAACGAGGTCTTTCTCTCCCCGCGGGTCGTGGATCGACGGGCCTTTGCCGAGCTGGCCGGCGAGCTGCGCGAGGTCGTCGAGCGGGCCGCCATCGAACGCGCCGCCATGATCGCCGCTCTGGATCAGGCCGGCCGATCCCTCCAGGACCTCCGCTCCCGCGAGCAGACCCAGCAGGTCAACCTCGAACTCGCCCTTCGCGCCTTGAAGACCATCGACGAGAAGTCGCAGAGTGCCGAGGCCCTCATCGCCCGCGCCGGCGACACCGCCAAGCTCATCGAGGCCATCGACGCCCGGGCCGATGGCCTGGTCGCCGCCAAGGTGTCGGCGATCGAGGCCCGGCTGGACACGCTCACCGCCGCCGCCACCGCCAAGGCCGAGGCCCTCGAAGAACGCATCCGCCGAGCCGGTCGCGAGCTCGAGCAGCGTGTCGAGGCGATCCGGCGAGACGCCCAGCAGATCGCCGCTCCGGTCCAGGACGGGTTGCTCGCCCTCTGCGAGCGGGCCGCGCTCCTGGCCAGCGCCCAGCCCGGTCACGGCGGGCTCGGCGAGCTCATCGCCCGGGGCGAGCAGCTTCGACTCGACACCGACCGCACCATCCGCGAACTCGACAAGGTCCACGACGGATCACAGTCCATGCGCGCCGAGATCGATCAATGGCTCGCCGGCGCCTCGGCCCACATGGACCAGCTTGCCCAGCGCCGCGCCGCCATCGATGCCGACGCCCAGGCCATCATGACCAACATGGAGCGCACGCTCGAGGTCATCCGCGCGAGTGTCCGCGGCACGCAGTCCGACGCCGCAAGCCGGGCGCAGCAGGCCATCGACGCCGCCCAGCAGAGCATCGCCGAGCTCGAATCCCGCGCCCGCGAGCTCCGCCTCAGCGCGTCGGCGACCCTTGATGAGCTGGCGCCCAAGGCCGAGCAGGCCGCCCTCGCACTGCGCGAGACGGTCCGACAGGCACACGACGCCCACAACACCACCGGTCTTGCAATGAAGGTGCTGGACCGCTCCCACGCCCAGGTCCAGGACCTCCTGGCCCGGCTTGAGCCATGGAAGGGCATGCTGGAACAGAGCGCCGACCCCGTTCCCGCTCCGGTCCGTCGCATGC
>DHLW01000200.1:0-10371 GCA_002405485.1 Phycisphaerales bacterium UBA4658 | reverse complement strand
AGCCATGCGCGGTGCGGCGGCCAGAGTCCAGAGCGCAAGCATCGACCCGGCGATCTGACCCCCACCTCCACCCGCGTCCGTTGCGCTGGCACGCTCGGGCTTGAGTGCTCTCACCAGCGCCCGGTTCAACCGTGGTCGAAATGACAACGCCCCGAGACGCGGTCTCGGGGCGCTGGAAGTCGGTGCGAAGACCAACCGGATCAGGTGCTCGCGACCACGCGTCGGATGAGCGAACCGGCGTTCTGGAATCCGAGGTAGAACACGTCGATCGCCGCCGGATCCGCAAGGCCGGACAACGGGCGGAGCTGATCGTTGAACCGGTAGTTGGCGTTGGTCGCGAAGGTCGTCGGGGAGTTGTCGGCCATGATGGGCACGGGCAGAGCCGCGCTGCTCACCACCGTCTCCATGTGCACGCCCAGCAGCTCGCCGATGCGCCGACCGACCGCCGCCGTCAGCGAACCGACGAACCCGTTGACCCCGTTCACGCTCGGGTCGAACCCGAGTTCCGAGAGCGAGGAGATGAAGACCACGGCCTGATCGTTCTTGTCGGCGTTGAACAGGTCGACCTTCTGGCTCGCCCCGTACACGCCGTCACCGAAGAACGCCGTGGGCTCGACATTGCCCGCGAGGAAGACCGTCGAGAAGGACTGACGGGCAAAGTCGTTGGGATTGGTCGAGATGTTGACCTGCACGCCCGCGGCGGTGAAGAGCGACCGCAGGTTGCTCACCAGCGAGGTGAGCACGTACTCGTCCACGCTCACGCCGTTGACCTGCCCGCTGAACCCGACCACGCTCGTGGTGAACGCGTCGAGCCTGGTCGTCACGCCGTCGCCGGCCTCCAGCCAGTCGATGATCCCGCCAAGCGATTCCAGCAGCACGTTCTGGCTCGTCGGCGTGGTGGAGCCGGTGCCCTGCTGGGTGAACTCGATGGTGTAGTCCGAGCGGATCGCGCCCTGGATGTACAGGGCGTAGACCGCCGGCACCGGGTTGCTGACGCCCAGCGCGCCCGGGATGACGATGTCCATGAAGAAGTCGCCGCGCTCGTCGTACCCGTAGCTGTTTCGGCCATCGCTCACGGTGCGGCTGGGCTGGTTGCCGATGGGGAGGAACTCGTTGGTGCCCGCGACCATGCGGGCATCCCCGAAGCCCGTGCCCGAGGGAAGCTCAAACAGCGAGAACTGCGACTGCCCGAGCAGGTTCTGCCCGAGCGAGATCCCCGCGGGAACGCGGACGTTGTCGATCTCGGGCGTGAGACCGATGTTGGAGCCGGTCTCGCTGAGCCGCACCGTCGCCCGGATCTTGGTCCCGGGCGCGATCGGTTGGCCGTTGTTGAGCACGAACACGTCCACGTCGGGCGCGACCTCGTTGGGAAGCCCCGCCGCCCCGCCGAGCCCGATGCTCGATGTGATGCTGCCGGAGATCCGGTCGTTGACCGACCCGAAGGTGCCGTTGGGAGCCGAGGACCTGGAGATGGTCCAGCCCTGGCTGTTTCGGCCGTTGACCACCGAGCCGCTGCTGACCGGGCCGCCGGCCCCGGGGGTGAGCGTGAAGATCCAGTCGCCGGAGACAAACTCGCGGAGGTCGTCCCCGTTGCCGAAGATCCCGTCGGTGCCCGCGAAGACGCGCGGGACCGGCGGATACACGATCGGCGCCCCGGTGCCCGAGTTGGTATCGCCCAGGAATCCGGTGTTGCCGTCGTCGATGACCGTGATCGAGAAGCTGTACTGCCCGAACGCGCCCGGGACCGGGTCGCGATTGGTCACCACGTTCACGTCGCTGATGTCCACGCTGTCCAGCGAACCGGCCACCACGATGAAGTACGTTCCGGTCTGGTTGATCAGGATCTGGGACTCCGCGGTGCCCCCGCCGATGACCACGTTGGCCGGCAGCGAGACGACCGCCCCGCCCGGATTGGCGCCCGTGGTGTTGGAGGCCAGCAACTGGCCGGCGGCGTTGTAGAGGCCACGGGCCGCGTTCAGCCCGGTGCCGGTGATCTGGCCCAGCCGAAGGATCTGACCGGCTCGCAGGGAGACGCGGTACACGTCCACGTCTCCGCCCAGGCGGAAGACGTCCGGATCCGTGTCCGGATGGTCGCCGATGCTCCCGCGGAGGGTGAACGCCTGGTTGATGTCCGGGAGCGAGCCGATGTTGGCGCTCTGGCGGAGCACCAGGTCCAGATCGATCGCCCCGTAGAAGTCCACCGTGGGGGCCGCCGTCGGCTTGCCCGGATTGATCTTGTCGCCGGCGTCGCCCACGACCACGTTCCGAGCGAAGTCGTCGCCCGCCTGGCCGTCTCCGTTGCCGTCCAGACGCGTCTCGAACGTGCTTCCGCGGAGCACGTTGCCGCTGAGCACGATCTGGTACACGCCCGGTCCGGGCACGCCCGAGGACGAGGGCAGATTGCGCTCCGTCACCGTCCGGCTGAAGGTCACGATCACCGTGTTCAGCGACCGGTCATAGCGGAGCGTGTAGTCGCTGCCCTCGGCCAGGCCGATGGTCGTCAGCCCGCTGTTGCGCACCTCGAGCACCGAGAGCGCGCTGCTGAGCGTCGACAGGTCGATGCTCTGGTTGAACACGATGCTCACGCTGTACTGCCGGCTGGTCTCGGAGACCTGCAGGTCCAGCACGCGCACCGGCACCGCCACGGCCGCCAACCGCTCGACGCGGAAGTTGCCCGTGACGCCAGTGAACTCCTGCCCGCCCACGCGGACCGAGCCCACCGAGCCCGTCGAGATCACCCGGTACTGCTCGCTGTTGAGGTTCGAGCCGACCTGGGTCCCGCCGATGGTCACCGTTCCGACCTGCGAACGCCCGGCGCTGGTCACCAGGTCCGCGTTGCCGATGTACCCGCTCGGGCCGGGGAGCACGCCCGCGGCGACATCCGACTTGCGGAAGTTGCCCGACACGTTCACCGTCCCGATCGAACCCGCGCCCACCACGTCTGCGTCGCGGCCCGAGCCGCCGAAGTCCGCGTCGGCGCCAAGGTCGGCGCCGGCGAGGATGGACGTCTCCACCGCGTCGCCGGTGATCGTCACCGACGTGATGCTGTTCCTGGCGCTCAGCCGGGCGAGCGTCGTGGGCCCGGAGACGAAGCTCGAGATCGACTCGCCCGATCGGACGCCGCCGTTGTTCACGCTTCCGGTCGTCACGCTCGGGATGGTCCGGTCGGAGGAGATCCCGCCCGCCAGCACGCCGGTGACGCTGACATCGCCGACGCTGAAGAACTGCGCCAGGGCGTCATTGTCGATCGACGAGCGGCCGAAGTCGCCGTTGACGCGGAACGACCCGACCGTCTTCCCGCGGAGCGTTCCGCCCAGGAAGGTGCTCGTGGTCAAGGTCCCGATGTTCCCGCCCGAGCCAAACAGTCCGCCCGCCGAGTCCACCCGGTCCAGCGCGAACGTGCCCACGTTGCCGTTGATGAACACCGACGAGTTGCCGCGCAGGTTGCCCGTCACGCTGATGGATCCGAGCGCCGCCAGCACGTTGCCCAGCACCCTGAGCGACGTGAGGTTCTGGCCGTTGGCCGTGATGACCAGCGACGAGGACTCGGTCGTGTTCAGCAGCCGGATCTGGCCTTCGGTTGCGGAGTAGAACGCCCGGCCCGGGCCGCTGAGCGTCACCCGGCCGCGCTCGCCGGAGGGAAGCTGGAACTGGAACGACACGCCGTTCACAAGCTCCACCTCTCCAGGCACGCCCGACGCGGGCGCCACCGTTCCAAGCTCGACCGGAGCCAGCCCCGACCCGCCCCGGACGATGCCCGGCGAGGTCGCGCCGAGCTCGCCCGAGCTGAACGCCGACGTGTTGATGACCGTGCCGCCGGCGAACACCTCGCCGATCGCCGACCGGCCCGTGGCGGCCTTGGAGTCGGACCGGTTGTACCGGCCGGCGTCGTTTGGCGCGATGCCCGCGGAGATCACCGAGTTCACGATCTTCCGACCGGGGAACAGCACGCGTCCGATCGTGCCCGAGCCGACGGTGTCGGCGTCGGCGCCCGTGCCGCCCACGCGCTGGTCGGCCCCGAGATCGACCACGCCGCTGAGCACCGCGACGGCGCCCACGAACCCGCCGATCCGCACGAACTCGATCCTGTCGCCCGCCACGATCGCGTTGTTCAGGCCGGTCGTGAGCGCGTCATTGCGAAGCTGCAGGGCCACGTCCACGCTGGAGATCGTTCCCCCGGCCACGATCCGGCTCTCGGTGAACGAACCCTGCTGCACGAACACGCGACCGATGTCGCCGCCCGCCCGGATGAGCACGCCGTCCACGCCCTCGGTGCGTGCCACTTCCGGCGGGAGCTGGTTGCGGAACTGATCGCCCGGCACCGGGCGGAAGTTCCGCCTCCACGACGCGATGCCGATCTGGCCCTTGAACCCGTCGGGCCCGTTGAGCACGTCGATCGCGCCGATGTTCCCGTCCACCAGCACGTTGCCCAGCAGGTCGCCCCCGTTGAAGGTGAGCTGCGTCAGGTTCCCGCCGTTGGCGATGATGTTGCTTCCGGGACGCAACGCGCTGGAGTTGAACGTGATCGATCCGATCCCGCCCGAGCGCGACACGATGTCCCCGACGAAGTCGCTGTTCAGGACGATCGCGTTGATGCGTCCGAAGGCCACGATGTCGGCACGGGCCACCTGGTCGTTCCCGGGAAGCATGAACACCCGCCCGGTGGTCACCGTTCCGGTGATGCTCTGGCCGACGAGCAGGTCGGAGTAGATCTGTCCCGTCTGCGCGGTGATGTTCCCGAGGTTGCCGCGCAGGTCCAGGTCCGGATTCACCGTGTTCGCCGCGCCGATGTTCCGGGCCGCGAAGATCGTCTGCGTGTTGCCCAGGATCGACAGCGCCACCTTCAGGTCGCGGCCGGCCCGGAGCGACGTCAGTCCGCCGTTGTTGGCCCGAAGCACGTCGTTGCGGGTCTCGAACCGCCCGACCACGTCGTTCGTCACCGACTCCACGGAGCCGATGTTGCCCGAGCTGGACACGTCGGCGTCCAGCAGGTTCTGCGCACGGATCAGGTCCACGCGGCCGTCGGGGCCGCTGGAGACCACGTCCAGGCCGGTGATCTCGCTCGCCGCCGTCACCGACTGGATCGGACCGGCGATGATGAGCGACACCGAACGGATGTTCCGCCCGGCGTCGAACGTGCCCAGCCGGCCCGAGCGCACCGTCGTCGAGCGCACGTCGTTGGCCGCACGCACCGCCGCCGTCACGTTGTTGATCGACAGATCCAGCCGATCCAGGTTCCGACCGGCGATCTGCCCAGTGAGCGAACCGTTGAGGTCCACCGTCAGGTCGCTGATGTCCCCGGCGAGCCCGTTGGTGAAGATGCTCCCCACGTCCAGCACCGCCGCGATTCGGCTGCGGAAGAACTCCTCCGGCTGGCCAAGCCGCGTCGAGTTGCGGAACTCGTCGGCCGTGACCGTCCCGATCGAGGTCGAGCTCTGCACGAACGTCGCGTCAAACGCGCTGTTGCCGTTGAGCGTGACGTCCCGGATCAGGAACCCCGACACCGTCGAGCGGAACAGGTCGCTCGCCACGCCCTGCACCGTCAGCACGTCCGACGCGTACGCGCCCTCGTCCGTGCCCACGCCGCGGATCGACACCCAGAAGTCGTGCAACTGCCGGCCAGCGATGTACGCCCCGTCATACCGGCCGTTGGTCAGCCGAACCGTCCCGATCCCGTCGAGCGCAAAGCCCAGGTCCCGCGGCTGCTCGATCCCGATCTGCGTGATCGGCGCGCCGATGCCCGCCGCCACGATGATCCCCTCGATCACCGTGCCCGCCAGACGCGTCCCGCCCACTACGCTCACGATCCCGGTCACCGACGAGATCGAGGCCTCGGCAAACGGGCTCGGACCGGAGCCGCGCAGCCCGCTCCCGACCTCCACGTCCCCGATCGCCAGCGCGTACACGTTCCCCACGATCCCGTGGTACGCGCCCTGCGGCGTGATGTTGTCGCTGTTGGCCGTCAGCGAGACCAGGTGCCCCGCAGGCACCAGCACGTCGCCGACCGAACCGGCCACCGTCACCGCCCGCAGATCGCCCGAACGCACGATCACCCCGTCCAGATACGGATCGACCGGCGAGCCCTGATGCTCGATCGTGTTCGCACCGCCGCCCTGGATCGGCACGTACAGCCCGCCGCTGAACCAGCCGGCGATGCCCAGGATGTTCATCGCGTTGCCGTTCAGCGGGATCGGCTCGTCCAGACCCTGCCCGCCGCCCGTGCCGATGGTGACGCCCAGGAACGGCCCGATCTTGTCGGCGCCGATGCCCGTGGTCTGCGTCAGCCCCAGGTTGCCGGCGATGTTCACGGCCTTGAGCGACAGCGCGCTGATGGCCACGATGTCCCCGCCCACCGTCGAGTTCGTGATCGCGTCGAGCTGGCCGCCGACCTGGTCGATCCGGCCGACGTCGATCTCGGTCGTGCCGCTGATGACGATCTGCGGGAACGGCGCGGGCGTGCCCGGGGCCGTGCCGCCGTCGCCGCCGCTGGTCGCGTTGAGCACGATAATCCGCCCGATGCTCGCCACGCCGGGATCCTGCCCGTTGATGAACAGACTCGCCCCGCCCAGCAGGGTCGCCTCGATCCGGGCCACCACGCCGCCCACCGACCCGTTGATCCCCATCGTGTACACGCGCAGGAACGAGCCCGCACGCGGGTCGGGCTGCCCGGCCGCCGGGGCGTTGCCGCCCGCCAGCGAGATCACGATGTCGGCGCCCGCGTCATCGCGATACTCAAACGACTCCCCGAAGTTCACCGTCCGGAACGCGCTGGCCGAGTCGTTGGTCTGGATCAGCGAGAAGTCCATGAACCGCACGTCGGATCCCACGCCGGTGGTGATCGTCATCGGGTTGCCGCGCACCCAGCCCGGGAACTCCGAGCCCGCGCCGCCGTTGTCGGCGCCGATGATCACCTGGTCGATCTGCGCGTTCTGACCGGCGCGGATCGTCACGCCCGTGCCGTTGGTGTACGCCCCGACCAGGATCTGCCCGATGTCCCCTCGCCGGCCGGAGCCCAGGCCGGTCTGGATCGTCACGGTGCCACCGCCATCGGCCGCGTTGGGCACCTGGTCCACCGCCAGCCCGCCCTTGATGTCCAGCAGCGCGATGTCCCCGCCCACGCGGATGTCCGCGTTGATCAGGTCGCCGTTGAGCACGTTGCGACCTTCGGTCTCGCTCGTGCCCGTCACCAGCGTCCCGAGATCGCCACCGACGATGATCTGCCCGCCGTTGATGTCCGTTCCGAACGTCGCCCCGTACAGATTCTCCGGCACGCTCAGCGTCGAGCCCCAGTACCGCAGGTACTGCTCCGATCGCGCCAGCGTCGTGCCCGTGATGTCCAGCGCGTTGGACACGCCGCCGGAGGAGGTCGCAAACCCGGACCCGATGCTGAAGTGCCCCATCGACCCCGCCGACAGATTGATCGTCGGCGTGGTGCCCCCGTCACCCATGCCCGAGCCCGTCCGGAAGCTCCCGAACGTCACCGGCGCAAGCCCCGTCATCTCGATCGCGTACTGCCCGCCGACCGCCGGGCCGGACAGGTTGTCGACGTTCAGCACGAGGTAATACACGCCCGCGCGCGGCACCCGGAAGCGCAGCACGTTGGACACGCTGTTGTTGTTCCCCGCCCCGCGACCCGCCGAGCCCTGATCCAGCGCGGCGATCACCCGCCCGTCGACGTCCACGACCCGCGCGTACCGCGCCAGGAAGTTGAACAGCCCCGAACCGAAGTTGAAGTTCGCGTTCACCCCGACCACGATCTCGCGGCTCGGATCCGCCGGGAACGCGTACACGTCCGTCCCGTCGATCGCCGTGTTCACCGGGTCCGACCCGTTCAGGTTCCCGATGATCCGAACGTTGGTCCCGAAGTGCCCGACAAACTCGGCGCTCCCCAGCGTGTCGTTGCGATACCACCCCGTGCCCAGCGCGGCGGGCTGCCCGTTGCCCGTGAACCGCCCCGACCAGTCCGCCCCGCGGTTGATCGCGCCCGTGACCGTGAGCTTCGTCCCGTCCTGCTGAACGTTGAAGCCCTGGACCGTCTCCTTGCTGAAATAGTCACGCTGCTGCAGCCGCGCACGCGACGGATTGTTCACGTCCGCAAGCACAGACACGCTCGCCGCGTTCCGGGCCCCGATGTCGATCGATCGCGCCGTCCGGCCGATGTTGATCCGCGAGCCCGTCGGGTTCACGGGATCGTTCTGGTCCGGCGGAGTGCCCGGAGCCGAGCCCGGCGGGTTGTACCACACGCCCGCGTCCGACTGCACCGTCAGCGTCCCAAGGTCGCCGTCGATCCGCAGCGAACCGTACAACGCGCCCACGCTCACACGCGCCGCCGCGCCGTCGATCCTGCTGGACCCGAACACCAACGCGTCGGCGTAGATCGACCCGATCGAGCCCTCCACGAAGATGCCCTGGTTCGGATCGTTGAAGCGTGCATCCGTCGTCGGCACCGATTGCTGCCCGAGATACGCCGCCGGAGACTGCTGGCTTCGCACGTACGGACTGCCGATCACCACGCTCCCGCCGACCTGCGGCAGGCCCTCCACCCCGGTGCCCTGCTCCTCGAAGGCAAATCCCAGCCCCGCGGTGTCCAGAGCCTGAATGCCCCGGCCCGGACCTTCGAAGTACGGCAGGCCCGTCTGCGTCGGGGCCGCGTCGTAGCCGACCAGCGTGAACGACGACTGCGCGTTGGTCCCGCGAACGATGACCCGCCCGATCCCGTCGTTGAACTGCGGGCGCCCGCTCCCCACCGGATCGATCGGGCTGAAGCCCTGCTGAGGCCGCAAGCCCGTCCGCTGCTGCATGTCCCGGCCGTACACGTCCAGAAGCTGGATCGACGACCCCACCGGACCGGTGATCGTCACCGTGGCGCCGAAGATGCCCTGCTTGACAAAGTCCTGGAAGCGCGTGCTCGGGAAGTCCGCCTCGATGGCCTCGATCGTGAAGTTGTCCGCGTACGTCGCGTTGTTGGGTTCGTCCGCCGCGCTCGCCAGCCGGATCGCGTCAAAGCCGTCCACGAACGAGACCGTGTACCGCGTCGCCGCCACCCCCTGCACCACGATCTGCTCGCCAAGCGCGGCAAGTGCCGCACCGGTGAACGTCGCCACCACCCGGCCTTCCTGCAGCAGCTCCAGCCGCGAGCCGGTGTTCGGATCGGTCTTCAGACCGTCCCCGTCGCTCGAAAGCGGGAAAGTGGTCGAGCTGATCGAGATCCGCGCCCGCGTCGCGTACCGCGTCGGCGGAGCATCATCGCCCGAAACCTGATTCTGGAACGTGAACGTCACCTGATCCGTGCCCGCCAGACGCGTGAACAGCGCCTGGTTCGGCTGCCCGTTGGCCACCGGCCGACGCAGCAACTGCAGCGGCGCGGTCGTCGCCGACCGGTACGAAATCTGGATCTCCGACCCCTCCAGGACTGTGCCGCTTGGGGGCACCGGCGGGACGCCCTGCGTCCACCCCGCCATCTCGTCGTCAAAGTTCTCGGTGAGGTTCGTCCCGTCGGTCGGGTCCGGAATCGTGCGGAACAGATACGGGATGTAGTACTCAAAGTCCGCCGTGCGAGTGCCAAGACCCGTCGCCGGGTCCACGTCCCCAGGACCGATCGTCAGCGTGAACAGCAGCTGCCGCTGCTCGAGCTGCTCCACCCCGTGCGACAGCCCGGCCATCGCCGCCAGTCGAGCCGCCCGGCCACTGGGCGCGGCACGCCGTGACCCTCGGCCCGCTCCCCCAAGACCCTTCAGCGACTTCAGCAGCGACGAGACAAAGCGTCCAGACACGTTCATGCCGATACTCCCGCGGTTCTCGCCCGCCGGTCTTGGGTGGTCGGCCCAATTCCGGCGCGCGTGGGTGTCAAGGTAGGTCGCACCAAGCGTTCGCTCCACGCCGGGTACGCCCCATGTGGTCCGATGTGATGCCCATTCGGACGCGCGAGTCGCCCGGCCAGACGACCGATGCAGGTCGTGCCGCCCTCAGGCGATCCCCCTTCCCCCCCTCCACGTCCCATCCGCCGCCAGCCGGGCCGGCGCCTCTCGCGTAGATCGCCGCCCCGGGGCATCAGGGCGGACCCGTCCCACCATCCTCTCGGCCCGTCCATGCCGCCCGAGTTGGATGGATCTTCCCTTTCATCTACGACGCAGACTAACGGGCCCTGCGCAGACCCGCAAGTCGATGCCGCGCCGCAGGTTCCCGCGACCGCCGCCTGTCCATGCGACCGCCCCGGGCCAGCATCACCCTACGACCCCCACACCCGACCGGTTCCTTCCGCCAGTCCCGAGTTTCCAGGATCCCCATCTTCACAGCCGGTCAACGGCCCACAGCACGCCGACCCCCGCGATCGCCCCGCTCCCCGGAACCACCACCCCCAGCCGGTACCAC
>DHLW01000082.1:17094-17799 GCA_002405485.1 Phycisphaerales bacterium UBA4658 | reverse complement strand
GATCGGCGCGCTGCTGCTGGCGGCGGTGATTGCGTGCTTCCAGGGGTTGCTCATCCCCGGGTCCGGGCCGGTGGCGAACCTGCCGGGCGGTGTGGTCGGGTCGGTTGGCGCGCACGAACTGGCGGTGCGGTTCGGGACGGTGGGGACGGTGATCTGGCTGCTGCTGGGGTTTGCGGTCGCCGCGACGGTGACGCTGGATGTGTGGGCGCTGCTGTTTGCGATGTGGACGGGGCGGGTGCTGTACACGGGGGCTCGGCAGACGGGGAGCTTTGCGCTGCACACGGCGCGGACGTTCGCCGAGCGGCGAGCGATGCTGCGCGAACTGCGTGATCGCGAGCAGAGCGAGGCGAAGGTTCGGCAGACGGACGTGGACGATGACGAGCGGCTGAGCAAGCTCGAGGACAAGCCGGGGCGGAAGAAGAAGGACGCAGCGAAGGCCGCGGCCCCGATCGACCCGGATGCGGGCGGGATCGGCGCGGTGGAGAGCTTCGATCCCGACGGCGGCCGACTGACACCGGCGACGCCGGGGTCCGGCGTGGGTCTGGCGGAGGATGAGGACGAGGACGCGGTGCCGGTTGCGCGATCGGCGGAGCCGGAGGGGGACGACGAGGACGAGTCGGCGGCGAGCGCGGCGCCGGGCAAGCCCAAGGTGTTCTCGCCCGAGGAGCTGCGGGCCAAGATCGCGAAGCTGCCGGTGCGGTTTGC
>DHLW01000082.1:15825-16903 GCA_002405485.1 Phycisphaerales bacterium UBA4658 | reverse complement strand
GAGGGGTATGTGTTCCCCGGGCTGGATCTGCTGGAGGAGCCGGAGGAGAACTTCGGGCAGACGCTGGAGGGGTATGTCCGCGAGCAGGCCGAGGCGCTCGAGAAGGCGCTTCGTGAGTACCGCATCGAGGGCGAGGTGGTGGGGGTGGAGAGCGGGCCGGTGATCACGCTGTACGAGCTTCGGCTGGCGCCGGGGACGAAGGTGGCGGCGCTGAGCGCCGTGGCGAGCGACCTGGCGCGTGCGCTCAAGGCGATCAACATCCGCGTGGTGAGCAACATGGCGGGGCGCGACACGGTGGGCGTCGAGGTGCCCAACGCGCAGAAGGAGAAGGTCCGGCTCAAGGAGCTGATGGGCAAGACGGAGAAGTACCAGGGGATGAAGCTCCCGATGTTCCTCGGGAAGGACGCCAGCGGCGAGCCGATGATCGAGGACCTGGCGAAGATGCCGCACATGCTCATCGCGGGCACCACGGGCTCGGGCAAGAGCGTGTGCATGAACTCGATCATCATGAGCTTCATGTACACGAAGAAGCCCAACGAGCTGAAGCTCGTGCTGGTGGATCCGAAGATGGTCGAGATGAGCCAGTTCAAGGACATTCCGCACCTGATGTGCCCGGTGGTGACGGAGATGGCCAAGGCCGCCGCGATCCTGGAGTGGGCGGTGAACAAGATGGACGAGCGGTACGAGCTGCTCGCCGAGGCGGGATGCCGGGATCTGGCGACGTACAACGAGCTGACCTGGGAGGAGCTGAAGGAGCGGTTCAACCCCTCGACGCCGGAGGAAGAGGCGAAGATCCCGCGGAAGCTCCCGTACATGGTGTTCGTGATCGACGAGCTCGCGGACCTGATGATGACCAACAAGGAGGTCGAGCACTCGATCGTGCGAATCGCTCAGAAGGCCCGCGCGGTGGGGATGCACCTGATTCTGGCGACACAGCGGCCGCAGGCCAACGTGGTGACGGGCCTGATCAAGAGCAACATGCCTGCCCGGATCGCGTTCAAGGTGGCCAGCGGGATGGACTCTCGCATCGTGCTGGACCAGAAGGGCGGGGAGCTGCTGCTGGGCCAGGGCGACATGC
>DHLW01000082.1:13392-15610 GCA_002405485.1 Phycisphaerales bacterium UBA4658 | reverse complement strand
AGCCCGACGTTCGAGCGTTCGCTCATGCAGATCCGCGGGGCCAAGCCGACAGGCGAGGAGGACGAGGGCTTCGAGGGCGATCGCAACGGGCTGCTCAACGCACAGGACGATCCGCTGTTCGATCAGGCCGTCGAGGTCGTGCTGGAGACCAAGCGCGGCAGCGTGAGCATGCTGCAAAGGCGTCTGGCGATCGGTTACACGCGGGCGGCGCGGCTGATCGAGATGATGGGCGAGGCGGGCATCCTTGGGCAGCACAAGGGCACGGTCGCGCGCGAGGTGGCGATGACGCTCGACGAGTGGCGGGCGATGAAGGCTCAGGCCGCCGCCGACGCCGAGCAGGGCGACGACGGCGCGCCGAGCAAGCCGATTGCCGCGACGCTGGAGCAGGCGCAGTCGATCGTGAACGACGGGAACCTGAAGGAGCACCTTGAGGAGTCCTCCGCCAAGGCCACCGACGATGACGATGACGACATCGATGAGGACGACCTCCGCGACGAGGATGGGGACGAGGACGGGGATGGCTCCGTGGAAGACCCCCCGTTCACCGTCGAGACCCGCGTCGGCAAGAACCGGCCGAGCAACGCAAACTGAGCGTCGGCGTGACTGGAACCAGCCATGTACGTGCGACACATCACCCCGATTCTGAACGTCTCGGACATTCCCTCGAGCATCAGGTGGTTCGAGTCCATCGGGTGGCGGCGGTGCTGGACCCACAACGCGGGCGGGATGATCAGGGACGCTGGCGATCGCGACGCCTCCGGCCCGGCGACCTTCGCCGCGGTGGGCTCCGGGGAGGTGGAGATCTTCCTCTGCCAGAACGCGCAAGGGTCTCGAGGAGGGCCGTGGCCGGCGAGCCAGATGTCCGACGACCGGTTTGGCGGCGTGTGGATGTCCTGGTGGGTTCGCACGGTCGCTGAACTCGACGATGTGCATGACCGTGCGACGCGCCTGGGCATGACGATCGGCCGACCGCCGACCGATGAGCCCTGGGGCGTCCGCGAGTTCTGGCTCGTGCATCCCGACGGGCACGTCTTTCGAGTCAGCGCACGACGCGGATCGTGAGATCACCCGGGATCGCCCGGGATCGCCCGACAGAATCGCGTGCGTTGACAAAGTAGACATGTTTATCTATAAATGTGCACATGCAACGTGGCACGTCCAGACCCATCGCGGGAGTGTCGCTCGGTTTGGCGGTGCTGTGCGTGCTGGTGGGTGCGTTCGCGGGCACGGGTGTGCAGACTTTTGTGACGGCCAAGGGGTGGAGCTATCTCTCGGACGATCCGCAGGCGTGCGCGAACTGTCACGTGATGAATGAGCATCTGGACGGGTGGCAGCATTCGAGTCATGCGAGCGTGGCGACCTGCAACGACTGCCACGTGCCGAGCGACATCGTGGGGAAGTACCTGGCCAAGGCGGAGCACGGCTATCGCCACAGCAAGGCCTTCACGCTGCAGAACTTCCGGGAACCGATCCGGATCACGCCCGCGGATCTGCGCATCGTGCAGGACAACTGCGTGCGCTGCCACCAGCGGCTGGTGGAGGAGATGCACATCGCTCCGACCGGGCAGCCCTCGGAGTGCGTGCACTGCCATCGCACCGTCGGCCATGCGCACATGCGGTAGTTCAGGAGCTGAGGTCGCACCATGAGACAAGACGACAGCCGTTCGAAATCCCGTCGAGCCGTGGCACGAATCAGCATCATGGCGGCCCTGGTGATCCTGACTGCGTTGTTGACCGCGGGCGTGCTGGGCCTGTGGCAGAACATCCAGACGCGCAAGGCCGAGGCGCGCCAGACGGTCTTCCGGCTGGTCGATCTCGACGAGCGCACGGCGGATCCGGCGGTCTGGGGCAAGAACTTCCCGCGTCACTACGACGCCTATCTGCGAACCTCCGAGAGCGGCAAGACGCGGTACGGCGGGAGTGAGGCCTTTCCCGCGTCGAAGATCGAGGCCAATCCGCGGCTGAGGTCGATCTTCGCCGGGTATGCCTTCGAGATCGACTACCGCGAGCGCCGCGGGCACGCGTACATGCTCCATGATCAGCGTGAGACCGAGCGCGTCAAGCAGCGTCCGCAGCCGGGGGCCTGTCTGCACTGCCACTCGTCGAACGTCGTCGCCTATCGCGAGGCGGGGATCAAGGCCGGTGCACCGGGAGAACTCACCGATCCGGCCCACGGCCCCGCGGGCATGGCCCAGATCATGAAGGGGTGGGAGTCCAT
>DHLW01000082.1:0-13277 GCA_002405485.1 Phycisphaerales bacterium UBA4658 | reverse complement strand
GCGGGCATGGCCCAGATCATGAAAGGGTGGGACTCCATCAACCCCATGCCCTATGCGGAGGCCACCAAGCTGGTCACCCATCCGGTTGCGTGCATCGACTGTCATGATCCACTGAGCATGCAGCTTCGCATCACCAAGCCGGGCTTCGTGAACGGCATTCGGGCCCTTGCCGCCGGCGATGCTCCCGTGCCGCATCTGCCGAGCGTGGAGCGTTGGCGGCAGACGGACCGGTCCACGCCGTACGACCCGAACGTGGACGCGTCGCGTCAGGAGATGCGTTCGCTCACATGCGCTCAGTGCCACGTCGAGTACTACTTCAAGGGTGAGTCCAGGACGCTCACGTATCCCTGGCACAACGGGTTGAAGGTCGAGCAGATCGAGAAGTACTACGACGATCTGCAGTACGCGGACTGGACGCACGCCATCAGCGGGGCCCGGGTGCTCAAGGCCCAGCATCCGGAGTTTGAGGTCTGGTCGCAGGGGATTCACGCCCGATCCGGGGTCGCCTGCGCCGACTGCCACATGCCATACGAGCGTGAGGGGGCGATGAAGGTCTCCAGTCACTGGGTGCGAAGCCCGCTCCTGAACATCGCCGCGAGTTGCCTGACGTGCCATCGCGAGAGCGAGACGGAGATGCTGGCGCGGGTGACGACGATCCAGGATCGCACCGCCGACCTGCTGGCCCGGGCGGAGACGGCCAACGTCGCGCTCATCATGGCCATCAAGTCCGCCATGGATGCCGGCGCGACCGACGAGCAGCTCAGAGGTGCGAGAGAGCTGCAGCGCAAGGGGCAGTTCCGGACTGATTACGTGAACGCCGAGAACAGCATGGGTTTCCATGCTCCGCAGGAGGTCGCGAGGATCCTGGGCGAGGCGATCGATTTCTGCCGGCAGGGCGAGATCGCTGTCGCGAAGCTGAGGCTGAACCCTCCCGACGCATCCGCGGGCAAATAGGGGCGGGGGGTCGGCATCGGCCGTGGAAACCCCTCATCGCACGAGTCTGCGCCAGGCGAAGTACACCGGCACGCCGGCCAGCAGCACCCCGATCCACATGAGCGTGGTTCTGGGATCCTGCATCACGCTGAGCGTCGTCATCGCCAGGGACACGAGCACGAAGACCGCGGGGACGACGGGGTAGCCCGGGCACCGGAAGGCACGTGGCGCGTCGGGCTGCGTCCGCCGGAGCACGAAGATGCTGGCGCCGGCAAGCCCGTAGAAGATCCACATGGTGAACACGAAGCTGTCGGCGAGCTTCTGGAAGCTCCCGAGCCACCACACCGCGACGATCCCGAGCGTCACCTGGGCGATGAGCGAGACGTCCGGCGTGGCGTGCATTGGGTGGACGTGCCCGATGAACCGGAACAGCAGGCCGTCCCGGGCCTGGGCATAGCTCACACGGGCTCCGGTCATCACCGACGCGTGCGAGGATCCCAGCGTGCTGAGCGCGATGACCACGGTGACCACCACGGCGCCGATCGGGCCGAGCAGACGTTCCATGACCAGCGGGGCCACCGTCGGCGTCGACTTCATCTCGCCCAGGGGCACGAGCATGAAGTACGCCGCGTTCACCAGCAGGTAGATCGCGATGACCGCGAGCGTTCCGCCGATGTAGATCCTCGGCAGGCGTTTCTGCGGGTCCTTGACCTCGCCGGCGATGGAGCCGACGTCCGCCCACCCGTCGTAGGTCCACAGGATCATGCTCATGACCGCGACGATGGCTCCGAGCGTCACCGGACCCGAGGCCGATGGATCCGCCTGAAGTCGGGATGCGTCCCCGTGGCCCATGCCGAAGGTCAAGAGCACGATGAACGCGAGGGCGCCGAACTTCACAGCCGTGAGCACTCCGGCGACCGCGGTGGAGAGCCCGACTCCGCGGATGTTGATCGCCGTGAGCGCAAGCAGCATGACGGTGGTGATGCCCTTGACCCAGAGATCCAGCTCCGCGGGGGTTCCGGAGATGCCCAGGAGCTTGACGACGTGCTCGGCGAACACGAACGCGATGCCGCCGGCCGCGAACGGCTTGATGAGCAGCAGATATGCCCAGCCGAAGACGAACGCCGTGACATTCCCGAATCCTTCTTTCAGAAAGACGTACACGCCGCCGGACTTCGGGTGCATGGACGCCAGTTCGCCGAACGTCAGAGCCCCGGCCAGACAGATGAGCCCGCCGGCGACCCACAGCCCAAGGATGAGCAGGGGGGAGGCGATCTGGGTTGCGATGGCCGTCGGCGTTCGGAAGATCCCGGATCCGATGATCACGCCGATCATCACTCCGAGTGCGCCCCAGAAGCCGATGGTTCGGCGAAGATCTACGGGGACGGCGGAGGAGTGGGAGGAGGAGCGCTCAGTCACGGGTCCGGAGTGTATCGAGACCCGTTCAGACGCGCAACACTCGTCAGAGCAGCTTGGCAGGTGCGCCGCGATGATCGTCGATCGATCCAGGTCTGCCGGTTGTGCGGAGTCGGCGGTTATCGGGTCTGTCGCGCTGCCGCGGCCGCGTCACTTCGGGGCAAGTTCGAGCCGATGACGACTGGGACTGGAGAGCGCCATGGGCCTGTTCCGCAAGATCAACACCGAGAAGTACTCCGGCGGCCGGGGAACGACCAGCGGCGTCGTTCGCAGCGAGAAGCGCAAAGGCGGGCGCATTCGGTGCTCGACGATGGTGTGCGAGCATGGCTCGGTGATCGATCTCTCGCCGACGGGCGTGCGGGTGCTCGCAAAGACCAAGCCGGACTTCGTCTGCGGAGACACGCGCTCCATGACGCTCAGGGCCGAGGAGCACGAGCTCGAGCTGCGAGGCAAGTGCGTCTGGATCCGCGTGAACGAGCGGTGCGAGTACGAGGCTGGGTTCGAGTTCCTGCACGTCACGCCCGCGATCAGGCGCACGCTCGTGGAGATGGCCGCCACCGCCCAGGCGTCCGACGGGCTGACCCGCGGCTGGGCGCCCATGCAATGGTGGAAGCAGGCCAGGTGATCACGCCGTGCTGTCGCGCCGGAACTGCCACCGGTCCCACGCGAACCACGCCGCGACGATCACCCCGACCAGCAGGTACCACGCGGCGATCCTCACGAACGCCAGCACGAGTGCGGCCAGCAGCAGCGCCGCCAGCAGCGCCAGCACCCGGAGCACGCGATCGATCCGGGCCCCGCGCCGCAGCGCGTCGGCATACGGCACCGTGGTGAAGCTGACCAGGTTGTACTTCGGCACGAGCGTCGACGGGAAGAGGTCGTGCAGCAGATGCTCGACCTTCTTCCTCGCCCGGAACCACCGCGATCCCACCTTGTCGCGCATCTCCTCGAAGTTGTCGATCGCCATCCGCGCGATCGCGTCTGCGTTGGGCTTGCGCAGCGACTGATACTCCTCCAGAGCGCCGTTCATCCATCGCTCGTTCCGACCCGCGTGCCGCTGCAGGCACTCGCAGAGCACCCGCACGTCCTCGAATGCGGCGTTCATGCCCTGCCCAAAGAACGGGACGATCGCGTGCGCCGCGTCTCCCACCAGGACCACCGCCCGACCTCCGAAGCCCCGCTCGGACGCGCTCGCGCCCGCGGTGACCAGCGGCCTGGCGTGCCAGACCCAGGGCCAGCATCGGACCGTGACCAGTGAGCTTGTCGGATTGCGGAGATAGTCCTCCACCAGCGTGGGCATGATCGCCACCGCGTCGGGATACCACTGCTTGAAGAACGCCTCCACGTCCGCCGCGGTCTTCAGCTTGTCGAAGGAGTGCTCGCCGGTGAAGGGCCAGAACAGCGTGCAGGTGAAGCTCTTGTCGATGTTGGGCAGAGCGATCATCATCGCGCTGCCTCGCGGCCAGATGTGCAGTGCGGTCGGATCCAGCGCGAATCCCCCGAACACTCCGCCGCCACCTTGGACCGGGGGAATCACAAGCTCCTTGTACCCGTGGGTCAGGTAGGTCTGTGAGTACTCGAATCGGTCGGTCTTCATGAGCCGGGTCCGCACCGCCGAGAACGCGCCATCGGTCGCGATGACGAGGTCGCTCTCGATCGTGCCGATGGGCCCGTCCGGTCCGCCGGACTCGTCCTGAAAGGTCGCGCGGCAGTGCTCCAGGTCCACGTCCAGGCATCGCTGGTTGAAGAACAGCTCGACGGTGTCGTGCTTCTCCGCCTCGTCCAGCAGGGCCATGTTCAGCCCGCCTCGAGAGATCGAGTTGATCGCATCGCCGGGATTCTTGGAGTACGGCTGATACGCGAGTCCGCGGGTGGGATCGGCCGAGTGCACCATCCGTCCGCGCATCGGCAGCGCCCGCGTGAGCATCTCCTTGTCGAGCCCGACCGATTCGAGCCCCCACAGCCCCCGCGCCGAGAGCGCGAGATTGATCGACCGTCCGCCCGCGTACCCGGCCTTGCGCGGGTCGCCGCGACGCTCATAGACGTTCACCCGGAACCCGAGCTTGGCAAGCGAGCTGGCCAGCAAGGCCCCGGCCAGTCCCGCGCCCACAATCGTCACCGTCTTGCCCTGTCCGATCGTCATGAGAGCAGATCGTACATCCCGCCAGCCCCCGAGCGTCCGGTCGGCCCGCCGGGCGCCTCCAGGCCTGTCGGCCGTCGATCAGCGTCCCATAGCTCGCCCCGGGTGCGAAGACAGGCCGCCTGTGCGGCATGGCGTGGGCGCACGGGTCGGAATCCACTCAAGACGCGTGGCAGTGGGGGGGTTCGGTTGTACGGTGAACTTCCGATGTTGCTCCGACATTGGCAGATCAGAACGCTCCGTCCCGGGACGCTCGTGGCCGTCGCGCTTGGCTCGTCCGTCGCCGGCGCCGCGCTGCTGTCGGGGTGTGCCGCCCCGCTGACCCGGCGACCGCCCACCGAGCCCATCGTCGAGGGCGAGGCGGGTTCATGGGCCATGGTCATGCACACGCCCGGGGTGGCATCGGCATTCGCCGATGTTGATCCCCGCCGACTGACCGAGTTCAGCCGCAATGACCGCTCGCTGAGCGTCCGCACCTTCGGCCCGGTGACCGCCAGCGGCCAATGGCCGGAGCCGTCTCGGGCTTCGCTCTCCTCTCCGCGGCGGGTGTACCTCAACCCTCGCGCTGACACCGTCCTGTTCTTCGAGTCCGACGCTTCGGATGGTCGGCCTTGGCGATCGTTCTACGGGCGTTCCGGATATCCCGTCGACGGCGCGTGGGGCGGCTGGCGCTGAAACCGCCGTCGCGCGTGCCGAAGCGACCTTGAGAGCTCTCCCGCGCCCGATGACGCGGACTACATTCTGAGGGTGTTCTCTCCACGCACGCTCGATGACCGCGGTCGACACGTCCAGATTGCCGGGCCAGACTCGATCTGTGCTCGCGGCGCATGGCCCGTGCACGTCGACCGCCGGGTGCAACTGCTGGTAGAGCGTCTCGGTCTTGCCGCACGCGGATGGTCCATCGGCGGTCCGATCACGCTTGCGGCCGTCGTTTTGATCGGTTTCGCGTGGGTGGCGCTGATCATCGCGCTCTCGGCCACGATTCGGTTCGTCGGTCCGCCGGTCTGGATCGGGGTGTTCCTGGCCGGATGCGGCGTGCTGGGCTGGTTCCTGGTGCTCCGGGCCCGGGGCTCCGGCGCACGCGATGTCGTTCGACTCACGCTGGAAGAGGGGCTCTGCCCCTGCTGCGGGTACAACTTCATCGGCCTTGCCGCCGACGCGGACGGGTGCATTCCGTGTCCGGAGTGCGGCTCGTGCTGGCTCGAGTCCCGCATCATCCGCCGAGAGCCGTTTGCCGTTCCTTCGGAGGGCTCGCCGATCCCGCGGATCGTCCCTCGGGCCATCCGGTTTGACGGAGATCGATCCAGCGTTCTGGACGATCGATCGCAGCGTGTCGCGCTGGTGCATCCGTGGATGCGCCGGGAACTCGCCGCACTGACCGATCGATCCGCACGCAGGCGGCTGAAGCGTGTTCGTCGGCGTGTGCTGTGCGTGGGCCTGGTGTTCCGCCTCGCCGCCACGCTCATCTTCAGTGGGGCCGCCGTGATCGTCACGCTGGTCGTTCTCGGGGGCCCGGGCATTCCCTTGTGGTGGGCGGTGCTCATGATCGCCGGGGCGTGGGCGTTTGCCGCGGCGATCTTCTTCGGGAACTTCGCGTATCGCCCGGATGAGGTCAAGCGGGTGATGCTCGATCGCGGGCTGTGTCCATGCTGCACGGGGTCGCTCGATCAGCTCCAGCCTCAGCCCGACGGACTGGTGCAGTGCCCCGTGTGCCGGGCCGCCTGGCGGATGGGCGCCTCAGGAGTGCGCACCTGAGCCGGCAGTCTGACCGCCCTTCTCACCGCTTGGCCCAACCCCGCCCAGACCCCCCGAGCCCTGGGGATTCAGCGGCTCAACCATGCGCTTGAGTTCGCGCAGTTCATCAAAGGCCTGCAACGGCGTGAGGCCCTCGATCTTCACCTCCCGCAGGCGATCCACCGCCGGATGCTTCATGTACTCCGTGAAGAGCGAGAGTTGCCCCGACCCGGCCGACGCCTGCGCCGCGCCGCGAAGGTGGGATGCTCCCGTGGGGCGAGTGTCGGCTCTTTGCGACGGCGGCTTGCTTCGGCCGGAGGTCGTGAGATCGCCCGTCGGGCCATGGTGATGCACCGCGAGATTCTCCAGAACCTGCCGCGCGCGAACCACCGTCGTCGCGGGAAGTCCGGCCAGCTTCGCGACGTTGATCCCGTACGACCGGTCCGTCCGTCCGGGAAGGATGCGATGCAGGAAGACGATCTCGTCCCCCCATTCCCGCACAGACACGTGCAGGTTCCGCACACGCCCGGGGAGAAGCTCCTCGAGTTCCGTCAACTCGTGATAGTGTGTCGCAAACAGCACCCGCGGTCCGCCCAAGGCCTGGCCGTTCCCCGCGCTCGCTCCGTTTGCGCGGCTTGCGAGATCCTCGGCGATCGCCCAGGCCAGCGAGAGCCCGTCCAGCGTGCTCGTCCCGCGCCCGATCTCGTCCAGGATCACGAGCGATCTCTGCGTGCAGTGGTGCAGGATGCGCGCCGTCTCGGTCATCTCCACCATGAACGTCGACTGCCCGGCGTGCAGCGCGTCGTCGGCCCCGATCCGGGTGAAGATCCGATCCGTCACGCCGACGGTCATCGACCCCGCGGGCACCATCGATCCGGCGTGGGCCAGCAGCGTGAGCAGCCCGGCGGTGCGGATGAACGTGCTCTTGCCCGCCATGTTCGGTCCGGTGATGAGCGCAAGGTGCGCTTCCGGACCCGATGCGCTCGCGCCAAGCTCCAGGTCATTGGGCACGAAGCCGCGTCCCAGCCGCTCATCCAGTACCGGGTGCCGTCCTTGTTCGATCCGAAGGACCGGCTCGTCCACGATCTGAGGGCAGACCCACTGCCGCTGCACCGCCTTGTCCGCCAGGCAGACCAGCGCATCCAGTTCCGCCGCCACGTCGGCAAACCGCGTGAGCGCGGGAATGAGCGTCACGCACGCGGCGCACAGATCCTCGAAGATCGCCACCTCGCGGGCCAGAGCCCTGCTCTCGGCGGACATCACCTTGGTCTCAAACTCCTTCAACTCCGGCGTGATGTACCGCTCGGCGTTCTTGAGCGTCTGCTTGCGGCTGAACCCGTCCGGCGCCCGGCGCGCCTGCCCCGCGGGCAGCTCGATGTAGTACCCGAAGATCTTGTTGTACCCGACCTTGAGACTCGGCAGATCGTGCTCGGCGATGAGCCGCGCCTGATAGTCCGCCATCCAGCCCGCCGCGTCCTCCCGAAGCCGACGCGCCTCATCAAGCTCCGCGTCCACTCCGGCCCGAACAAGTCCACCCTCGCGCATGTGCGCCGGGGGGTCATCAACGCAGGTCGCTGCGATGCGGCCGCGCATCCCCGCAAGCTCGCTCGCCAGCTCCATCACGACCGCCCGCTGTCGCGCAAGCGCCGGCGCGCCCTCGATCGCCTCTCCGATGGGCTCGATCTGCGATACCGAGCGTCCAAGTGCGACCAGATCCCGCGGCGTGGCACGCCCAAGAGCCAGCCGAGCGCCGATCCGAGCGACATCCTGCACGTTCTCCAGCGATCCACCGAGCCGTTCGGCGCAGACGCGATCCTCCATGAGCGTTCGCACGCTCGCCTGCCGCGATCGGATCGCCTCGGCGTCGCCCAGAGGTCTGCAGAGCCACTCCCTGAGCGTGCGCCGCCCCATCGCGGTCCTGCATCCGGGCATTCCCGGTCCTGTCGCGAACAGCCCGAGGAGCGATCCGTCCAAGTCCGCCCCGCCGCTGGAGCCGCCCACGCCGACGGATGCTCCGCCGCCGCTGCGAATCGTCCGGAGCACCTCCAGCGCTCGCAGCGTGGTTGCGTCCAGCGCGAGATGTCCGCGCTGCTCGACCCGCCTTGGCGCTCGCAGATGGGCCAGCCGACCGGTCGCGGGTGTGCGCTTGCCTCCGGCCGGATCCTCTCCGGGCGCTTGCGTCTGCTGCAGGTACCTCACCGCCGCCCCGGCCGCCCGTACCGCGGTGTCCTGCTCCGAGAGCCCAAAGCCCTCCAGAGTCAGCACCCCGAACTGCTTGAGGAGGGCCTCGCGGGCCTCGTCGAGACGAAAGTGCCAGCTCGGCTGCGGCGTGCCGCTCACCCCGAGCTGCTCGATGATCGTCCTGACTCTCGGCGGGGGCGATCCGTCGGCCGTCTCGCTGAACAGCAGCTCCGTCACCCTGCGTCGAACGAGTTCGTCCGCGAGCGTGCTGCCTGCTCCACCCGGAGCGTCGAAGAGCTCGAACGAGCCGGTGGACAGATCGATCACCGCCGCCGACGCACTCGCGTCGTCTCCCACTCCATCAAAGCAGACCGCCGCCAGCGCTGCCGGCGCTTCGGCGTCCAGCAGCGATTCATCCACGAGCGTACCAGGGGTGAGCACGCGGGTGACGGCCCGCTCGATGATCGCTCCGGGCTTGGCCTCCGCCGCGTCCTGCGTCTGCTCGCACACCGCGACCCGGAAGCCCCGATCAATGAGCTTCCGGAGATAGCTCTCGAGTTGATGGTGCGGCAGGCCGCACATCGGCACACCCTCGGTCCGCCTGGTCAGCGTCAACCCGATCGCCTTGCTCACCTTCACCGCGTCGTCGTCGAACATCTCATAGAAGTCGCCGATGCGAAACAGCAGCACGCACTCCGGGTGCGCCCGCTTGAAGCGGTAGTACTGACGCATCGCCGGGGTGTCGCGGGGGTCGGGCACGGGAGGGACGATATTCAGCCCCGCCGCTCGAGCGGTCGACGGGTACCCATGAATCCTGCCGCCCTTTCGGGTGCTTCCAGAGTCTCCCAGGCCCCCCAGGCCCTCGCTCGGCTGCAACCAGGGTGGGGGATCGTCGGCGGGGGAGCGGCGCAAGCGGGGGCCGATGCATGGACCTTCCTCATCGCGCTGGACCTTCGGCGTGTCAGCACGCGGATCGAATCTCCGATGGTGCGGCCGGACGCGGTGGGTGCGTGTGCGGAAGCCCGCTGAGCCGGTCGTCCGCACGCCACCAGCGGGTGTCTCTATCATCTCTTGTGACCTCGCCCACCCACGATCTCTGGCAGCGCGCCGCCGCCTTCTCCGCCCGTGCACATCGTCACCAGCTCCGCAAGGACAAGGAGACGCCGTATGTCTCGCATCCCTTTCGGGTCGCGATGACCGTCCGTCACGTCTTTGGGTGTGATGATCCCGTGGCCATCGCCGCGGCGTTGCTCCACGACACCATCGAGGACACCGCGACCGACTACGACGACATCGCGGGCGCGTTCGGCGACGACGTGGCCAGTGTGGTCGCGGCGATGACCAAGAGCATGATCCTGCCCGAGCCGCAACGCGAGGTCGATTACGACCGTCGCTTGGCCGC
Organism: Phycisphaerales bacterium UBA4658; assembly: GCA_002405485.1. Classification (GTDB taxonomy): domain Bacteria; phylum Planctomycetota; class Phycisphaerae; order Phycisphaerales; family UBA1924; genus UBA4658. Next base: position 3,471 of record DHLW01000082.1, on the reverse strand, counting down.
CGCCGACTGGCGGGCCCGGCTCATCAAGCTCGCCGACGTGTACGACAACGCCTGCGATGCGGCCCAGCTCACCCCGGAGAGCCGGGCCAAACTGCCAGACAAGATCGCGCGGGCCGTTGCACTGGCGGCTCGCGACCGCGCAACCAACCCGACCATGGAGCGGGCCTGTTCGGCCGTGCTCTCGCTGCGTGACTCCCGATCCGATCTTCGGCCGTAGACTCGACGCCCCGCATGAACCGACTGGTCTGCAAGAGCATCGACGACATCGCCCCGGACCAGTTGCCGCCGCCCCGCCGCGACCCGGGCGCGCCCGCCCGCGTGCTGTTCTGCCACACCTCCGCCCTGGGCTTCGGGACCACTGCCGGCACGCTGGTGGAATATGCCGCGGCGCGAGCGGATGTCGACGCGGTGCACGTGACTTTCGCCCTCACCCTGGGGGAGCGTCTGCTTGCCAAGGAGCTGCCCAAGTGGCTGCGCGGGTGGGACTTTCACAACACGCGCATGACCGTCGCGTTCAGCCGACCGCTGGAGCGAGCGTGCAGAACCCGCCTGCCGCTCGACCGCTTCGACGTCGTGCACATCATGACCCGCGAGCGTGCCGGCATCGTGCGAAAGCCCTGGGCTCGCGCCGCGGGCATGCCCAGGTTCGTCGTGAACGTCGACACCACGCTCCGGTCCTGGGATCGGGCCTTCGAGGTGCGACGATCCGCGCCCCCGGTCGATGCCAGCACCGATCGGCGAACCCTCTGCGCCGCCGACGCCGTCGCTTTCGCGAGCTCGTGGGCCATGCGCTCGGGCATCGCCGACTGCGGTGTTGATCCCGCCCGCGTGATCCTGCACAAGCCCTGCGTCCGCGTCACCTCCGGCACGCCCCGTCCCGCGCTCCCTCCCGGCCAGATCCGCAAAGTCGTGTTCGTCGGCAACGACTGGGTGCGCAAGGGCGGCCCCCGGCTGCTCAGGTGGCACCAGCAGCGTTGGGCGAACCTCGCCGAACTGCACGTCTGCTCCGCCCGCGCGCCGATCGATCGCACGCGCACCAACGTGGTCTGGCACGGCGCCGTCCCGCACGACCGGTTGATCCGGGACATCCTCCCGGAGATGTCCTTCTGTGTCATTCCAACATGGGAGGACACGTTCCTCATCGCCGCTCAGGAGGCCCAGGCCGCCGGGCTCCCCGTCGTCACGTCGCGCCTGGCGGGCATCCCGGAGGTCGTTTCCGATGGGGTGACTGGCCTCCTTGCGGATCGTCATGATGACGCAGGGTTCGTCGCCGCCGTCGAACGGCTTCTGCACGATCCTGCCCTCGCCGCGAAAATGTCCGCCGCCGCCATCGCCCACGTTCAAGCCCATCTGAACCCCGACATCTGGCACAATCATCTGCTGGACCAGCTCGTTGCTCTGGCCGACGGACGGCCGATTCGAACGCTCCCAGTCTCCGTCTCTCCACCCGCTCCATGAACCGCGCCAGTTGGCTCATCACCGATCCCAAACCCGCGGACCTGCTGCCGCCCGCGACGCGGCAGGGCCCCGCCCGGGTGCTCTTCGTCCACGGGTGCGAGCTCGGCTTTGCCACCACCGCGCGCAACCTGCAGCTCTGCGCCGCCGAGCGACCCGACATCGACGCCGTTCATGTGCATGTGCCCATGCGGTCCTGGCCTCGGCTGCTGGCCGCCACCCTGCCCGTGCCGCTCGCCGGGCTTGACCAGCAGCCCTACCGCGCGATCCTGGCGATGGGCCTGGTGCTCCGCGGGTTGTTCGCTCGACATCTCGACCTCGACCGCTTCGACGTCGTGCACATCATGACCCAGCAGAAGGGGCACATCGTCCCCGGGCTCAAGCGGCGTCATCCGCGCGTGCGGTTTGTGATCAACTCCGATGCCTCCAGCGTGGCTTTTCGACGGGCCTTCGATCTCCGCTGCCCTCCCTGGGCGCTGGAGATTCCCGCCGAACGCGCCATCCTCCGCGCCGCCGACCTCGTCGCCTGCGCCAGCCGATGGGTCGCCGACGGCATGGTCGCGGACGACGGCGTCGATCCCGCCCGCATCATCCTGCACAAACCCTGCGCCATCCGCGACCCGTCCATGCCCGTGCGCCGGCACGATGACGTCCCGCCTCGCGGCGCGCCCGGGGCTGCGCCGGTGCGCATCGCGTTTGTGGGCAACGACTGGGTCCGCAAGGGTGGTCCGCGGCTCATCCGCTGGCATCAGGAGCTCTTTGCCGATCGCGCCGAGGTCCACGTCTGCTCCCGCACCGCGCCGCAGGATCACACCCTCCGCAACGTCGTCTGGCACGGCGCGACCCCGCACGCCAAGCTCATGACCGAGATCCTCCCGATCTGCGATCTCTTCGTCATGCCCACCACCGCCGACACGTTCCTCATCGCCGCACAGGAGGCCCAGGCCGTTGGGCTCCCGGTGCTCACCTCGCGTCTGGCGGGCATCCCCGAGGTCGTTCGGCACGGGGTCTCGGGCTTCCTCTGCGACCCGGGCGACGACAACGCCTTTCGGCACCATCTCACCGCGCTCGTGACCGACGCCGAGCTCCGCGCCCGCATGGGCCGCGCCGCACTGCAGCATGCCGACCGGAATCTCAACGGGCTGATCTGGCACAACCACCTGCTCGCTCAGCTTGTGGCGCTGGCAGACAACCGGTCCTGCGCATATGCGCCAGACGGCGTCGACGTGCGCCGAGACGAGGTCGAGACCGCTAACCCGCGAACCCAGCAAGAGTCCACGTCAGGAGCGCCTCGATCATGACCACCCGCCGACCCGCTCCAAACACCGGCTCGACGTTCCGCGAGCGGCTCGGGGTCTATCTCGTGGGTGTGGCACTTGGATGCCTCATTCTGGGGATGTTCTGGTCCGCCCGCAAACGGGCCGCCCAGCAGCAGGCGCAGCCTGCATCCCCCCCCGTCGCGCCCATGCCGGCGACCCCGCCCGCGAATCCCTGAACAGACGGGCTCCGAAATCTGTTCGGCTATTATCGGGGTGGTGGTGGGTGGCCTCGTGTCCGGACACCGGCGCGACGGCGCCCTGCAGTCCACTCGCCCCTCGCGCTCGGGCCTCGCCCGCACGGATGTGACCACTCGATGCCCGCCCCAACCCCATCAAACGCTCGGTCCGGGAAGCGCCCGACCACCTCATCGGCCCAACCATCGGCCCAGCCATCGGGCAGACCATCGGCCAAGGCCGCACGTCGGCGACCTGTCGAAGTCCCTGCGGCCTTGCCGAGTGCTTCGGCCACGACGTTCGCCAACCCCGGCGAAGCCGACGAGCTCACTCCGCCCGCGCCCACACGCCCGGTGAGCATGGCCGACCTTGACCCGGCCAGGTGCATCCGTGTTCGCGGAGCCCGCGAGCACAACCTGAAGAACATCGACGTGAACATTCCGCGCGATCGCCTGGTGGTGATCACCGGCCTCTCGGGCTCCGGCAAGTCCTCGCTGGCTTTCGACACCATCTTCGCCGAGGG
>DHLW01000086.1:1689-12837 GCA_002405485.1 Phycisphaerales bacterium UBA4658 | reverse complement strand
TCAACGGCTTCTGGGACTACGGCCCCCTCGGCGTGGCGCTCAAGCGCAACCTCCGCGAAGCATGGTGGCAAGACATGATCATGAACCCCTGCTGGGGCCGCAAAGGCCCAGGGGGCGAACGCGTCCGCTGCGTGCCGCTGGAGACGTGCATCATCCAGCACCCCAAGGTGTGGGAGGCCAGCGGGCATGTGGGCGGGTTCAACGACCCGATGGTGGACTGCCGCGAGACACGCGGGCGGTATCGCTATGACCACGTGATGGTGTATGTCCCCGAAGGCGGGGTCGCCGCGGCGGGGGACAAGCCGGTCTTTGCCTATGTCGGGGACCAGCCCAGCGAGGCCAAGCAGAAGAAGAAGGCCGAGAAGACCTTCGGAGCGATCGCGAGCGTGGCGCTCTCGAGCATCCCCCAGCCGTGGACGCGGGTGATCGCGCCCGATGCCGAGAAGCCGGGCTCACTGACCGAGCCGCGAATGTTCAACCTGATGTTCGACACGATTCCCGGGGCGATCCGGGATGAGGCGAACAAGGCGTATCTCCGTCCCGAGACGGCCCAGGGTATCTTCGTGCAGTTCAAGAACGTGGTGGACACCACGCGAGTGCGCATCCCCTTCGGCATCGGGAACACGGGGCGCAGTTTCCGGAACGAGGTCACGCCGCGGAACTTCACGTTCCGCTCGCGCGAGTTCGAGCAGGCCGAGCTGGAGTTCTTCTGCCATCCCGATGAGAGCCACGCATGGTACAAGTTCTGGCGGGATTTTCGCATGGAGTGGTGGAAGTCGATCGGGCTCGCCGGCGAGAATCTCATTCTGCGCGAGCACGAGAAGGACGAGCTGTCGCACTATTCGGTGGGCACCAGCGACGTCGAGTATCGCTTCCCCTTCACCGCGCCCGGCTTTGGCGAGCTCGAGGGCATCGCGCACCGGGGCAACTACGACCTCACCCAGCATCAGGCCCACAGCAAGGTCAAGATGGAGTACTTCGACAACACCCGGGGCGAGACCTTGCCCAACGGCGGCAAGAAGGGCGAGCGGTACATCCCCCACTGCATCGAGCCCGCGGCCGGGCTGGATCGCGGCGCGCTCGCGCTCATCTGCGAGGCATACACGGTCGATCCATCGCGTCCGAGCCCCGAGTTCCTGAAGCTGCACCCGCGCGTGGCGCCGATCAAGGCGGCGATCTTCCCGCTCATGGACAAGGACGGTTTGCCCGAGATCGCCGAGAAGCTCGCCGACGAGCTCTTCGCCAAGTTCGGGCGCACCGGGTTCATCGAGCACGACGCCAAACAGAACATCGGCAAGCGGTACGCCCGCATGGACGAGGCAGGGTGCCCGTACTGCTTCACGGTCGATACCGACACCGTGAACGACCAAACGGTCACGGTGCGCGATCGCGACACCGGTGTGCAGCAGCGCATCGCGATTGACAAGGTGTCGGCGTTCCTCTTCGACAAACTGGGTGGGTGATCTCCCTGAACGAGTGCTCGTCCAGGCGGGGCAGACGGTGGGCCGACCGGTCGTACGTGACAGGGTCTTCCCCGCTTCTCCCGGCGCGGCGGGTGCGCTCGTGAACTCCCCAGCGCACCGGCTCGATACCAGCGGTTGCACCCGGAGGTCCAGGAATGCCCCCCGCACCGCTGCCTTTGAACGAGCACGAACGCCTTGCGGCCTTGCGCGCCACCGAGGTGCTGGACACGCCCCCAGAGCCGGCGTTCGACAATCTGACGGCGCTGGTTGCTCGGCTGTGCGACGTCCCGATCGCGCTTGTGAGTCTGGTTGACGAGAAGCGGCAGTGGTTCAAGTCCACGATCGGTCTGCCCGTCTGCCAGACGCCTCGGGATCAGGCGTTCTGCGGCTACACGATCCTGGGCAATGGCCCGCTGGTGGTGGAGAATGCCGCGCTGGACCGGCGGTTCTTCGACAATCCGCTGGTCACGGGCTCGCCGGGAATCCGGTTCTACGCCGGCGTGCCCCTGCGGTGCGCAAAGGGCCACCCCCTCGGAAGTCTGTGCGTGATCGACACCCGTCCGCGCGGTCTGAACGCGACGCAGACCGCCGACCTGCTGGCGCTTGCGGGACAGGCCGAAGCACAGTTGCGGCTTCGGCGGAGCATCAAGGAACTGAAGGCCGCTCACGAGACCATGCGGTCGGTGAATGCGGCCAAGAGCCTGTTCGTGGCGACCATGAGCCATGAGATCCGCACCCCGCTGACGGGAATCCTGGGCTTCCTGGATCTCCTGCTGGATGAGCCCGCACCCGAAGTGCGCCAGGACTATGCGACGACGGTTCGGCGGAGCGTGGATCTGCTGATGAACGTCCTGAACGACGCGCTGGACCTCTCGAAGATCGAGTCCGGGAAGCTGACGGTCGAGCGAGCCAGCTGCAATCCGGCCCGCAAGCTCGTGGACATGGAGCGTCTGTTTGCCCCGCGGGCAAGGGACAAGGGCCTGGAGTTCCGCGTCCTGACACAGACGCCCATTCCGACGACGTTCGTGTCCGATCCGCTGAGGATCCGGCAGGTGCTGAGCAACCTGCTGACCAACGCCATCAAGTTCACGCCGCAGGGCGAGGTGACGCTCGCGGCCTCGTGGGAGGACGGGGTTCTGGCGTTTGAGGTGAGCGACTCGGGCATCGGGATGACCCAGGAGCAGCAGGCCTCGGTCTTCACGCCGTTCTCGCAGGCCGAGCACGACACGTGGAAGCGCTTCGGCGGCACGGGCCTTGGGCTCTCGATCAGCAGGAAGCTCGCCGAGCTGCTCGGCGGATCGCTGACGGTGCGATCGTCGCTGGGGATGGGCTCCACGTTCCGCTTCGAACTGCCGGCGGCGCTCGGTCCGGGCGTTGAACTGATCGAGTCGTGGCGATCCGCGGCGATGCAAGGAGGTCAGCCCGAACTGGCCCGGCTGGACGGCCGACGAATCCTGGTCGTCGAAGATGGCGCCGACAATCAGCGGCTGATCCGGGCGTTCCTGGAGCGCGCCGGCGCACGGGTCCAGTGCGTTGCCGATGGCCGCACAGGAGTTCAAACAGCCCTCGCGGGCGCGGACGGCGAGCCGTTTGACCTGGTGCTCATGGATGTGCAGCTTCCGGGCATGGACGGGCACGAGGCGGCGCAGACGCTCAGGCGCAACGGATTCGCCACGCCGATCATCTGCATCTCCGCGAGCGCGCTGGAGACGGATCGCGAGGCGGCTCTTGCGGCCGGGTGTGACGACTTGCTGCCCAAGCCCTTCAACCGCGCGACGTTCCTGAGCGTCTGTTCCGGCTGGTGCGCCAAGCGGCAAGCTCGCGCGGCGTCGCTGGCGGCATGATCGGCCCGCGGGCCTCCGGCACGATATCGTGCGGACATGGCCCGCTGGACGATCGCCCAGAAGCTGCGCTGCGTGTCCGGAGCGATGTGGTTTGCTCCGCTGCTGGTCGCCGCACTCGTGCTCCTGCTGTTCAGCCGGACGTTTCCGTTGTGGCCGATGATCGCCGCCGTCTCCGCCGCGATTCCGCTCCTGGCCGGGCTCTGGTGGCAGTATCGCACGCGCCGGCGGCTTCAGCAGCTCCGGGAGATCGAGCTCTCGGGGTGCCTGTACTGCCTGCAGGATCTTCGAGGCATCGGCATGCGCGGCACATGCCCGGAGTGCGGGCAGGCCTTCGACCTGTACGCGACTCGAGAGTCCTGGAATGCCGCGATCGGCGACCTGCTCCCGACCGAGGCCCGGGACCGGGAGGTCTAGAGCTTTCTGAGCGCGTCGACCAGTCGATCGATGTGCCCGGTGGTGTGCGCCGCCGAGATCTGCACGCGCAATCGCGCATGCCCCTCGGGCACCACCGGATACCCGAAGCCGATGACGAACACGCCCATTTCCAGCAGCCGCTTGCTCATGGCGATGGCCTTGGCGGTGTCATGGACGATGATCGGGCAGATCGCCGTCGGCGATTGCAACACCTCGAAACCCGCGTCCTTGATCCGGGCCCGCGCATAGGCGACGTTGTCGCGGAGGGTCTGGACGCGCTTCGGCTCGCGCAGCAGGATTTCGATGGCCTTCATCGCGCTGCACGCGATCGTCACGGGCAACGCATTGGAAAACAGCGTCGGCCGACCGCGCTGCACGAGCATCTCCGTCACCCGCGCCGAAGCGGCGACGAACCCGCCCGCGCCGCCGCCCAAGGCCTTGCCCAGCGTGCCGGTGAAGATGTCCACTCTGTCTTGGGTACCCCCACGCTCCGCGTGGGCATGATCCGCCGGCTTCGGCTGGTTCGCCACGCGGAGCGTGGCGGTACCCGAACCCGTACTCAGTGCATCGATCATCCCAAAGTGCTCGTGCGTGCCGCGGCCGAGCGTGCCCATGACGCCATGGCCGTGCGAGTCGTCGACGACGAGCATCGCGTTGTACTCATCGCACATGCGGCGCATGGCCTTGAGGTCGCCGATGGACCCCTCCATGCTGAACACGCCGTCGGTCACGACCCAGATCTGGCCCTTGACCTCGGGGTTGGCTCTGGCCTTTTCGAGCGTCTCGCGCAGAGAGCCCGGGCCCTCAAGGGTGTTGTTCTTGTACACGGCCTTGTGCAGGCCCTTCTTGATGACCGTGGCCAGTCGGATCGAGTCGATGATGCACGCGTGGTTCAACTCGTCGGAGATGATGATGTCGCCCGGCTCGCAGAGCGTGGGGAATACGGCCTCGTTGGCCGTCCACGCCGAGACGAACGAGTACGCGCTCTCCGTGCCCATGTACCGCGCGATCGTCCGCTCCAGCTCGACGTGCGGCGAGAACGTGCCGCAGATGAACCGCACCGACGCCGTCCCCGCCCCATAGTCCTTCAACGCCCGCGCACCCGCCTCGACCACCTCAGGGTGATTCGCCAAGCCCAGATAGTTGTTGCTGCAGAAACACAGGCACCGCCCGAAGCCCTCGATCTCGACCTCCGCATCCATCGGCGAAGTCAGCACCCGCAGGTGCTTGTACTGCCCCGTCTGGCGAAGCATGGCGAGCGTCTGGTCGGCACGAAAATCAAACGGACGCGGCATCGAAGTCATGAACGCAGCGTATGTCAGGCCTGAGCACCGATCCCGGACCGAATCCAAACAGGCACCCACCGTGGAGCCATGCGCACCGACGCGACCGCTCAGATCCACCATGAGAACCCCGCCAAAGTCCGACAAGTCCCCGAATCTGGTGGAGCATGAGGGACATCGATCCTGCGATTCTGTACGAACCCGCAACCCTTGACCGACATACTTGTTCAAACAAGCATCTGGTTGTCGCGTTCTGACGTAAACAGGGGCGTCAACCGGGGGACAGGCAGGGGGTCGCAACCGCACGGAGCGGGAGCGTCGAGGGAGAGGCGGGGATCGGCATCAACGCCGGGGCGACGCGAGCCGCCCGGCGTGCAGGAACCGCTCGCGGCTTTGGGAAGGTGTATTGACCATGCGCATCAAGAAGGCACTCATCGGCGGCGGCATCTCGCTCTCGGCTCTGGCGCTCATGAGCGCGGCGTATCTGGGAACCTCGGCGCCCGTCGGCGCCCAGCCGGCCAAGGAGGCCGCCAAGGACTCCGCCACCGGCAAGGAGTACAAGGTCGACACGCTGCACTCCAGCATCCTCTTCAAGATCAAGCACATGAACGCGGCGTACTTCTACGGGACGCTCAACGACTTCTCCGGCACGTTCACCTTCGGGGAGACCTTCTCCACGAACGTGACGGTCAAGGCCGACAGCGTCGACAGCCGAAACGACAAGCGCGACGAGCACATCCGCAACCCCGACTTCTTCTCCTCCAAGGAGTTCCCGGAGATGACCTTCAGCGCCAAGGGACTGAAGAAGTCCGCCGACGGCGTCTGGAAGGGCGCGGGCGATCTCACCTTCCGCGGCGTGACCAAGCCGGTCGAGATCCAGGTCACCAAGACCGGCTCCGGCCCGGCTCGCGGGGGCGGCGAGGTCGCCGGGTTCGAGACCTCGTTCACCTTCAAGCGGTCGGACTTCGGCTCCACCGGGCTCATCGGTCCGCTCTCGGATGAGGTCACCATCATCGTCTCGCTCGAAGGCATCAACAAGTAACACCTCCTCCTGTGGGGCGCGGGCCTTGTGCCCGCCCCCGCGGCACACACACACGCACACCACTGCGTTCTCCCGCCGGCGCGCTCCTTACGGGGCGTGCCGGTGTTATGGATGAATCCCTGCGCATCGCCATGATCGGTGTCGCGGCACCGGCGCTGGCCGCGGGGGCCGGGACGCTCTCGGCCCTGCTCTTGGTCAGAGAGCATGTTCGCCCGGCCCCTGTCGAGGCACGCTCCTTCGCCGGGGCGATCGCCGCGACCGTCGCCGGGCTGGCCCTGTGCGTCGGGATCATCGGGGTTCGCGGGAGCGCGGCGGCCGGCTGGAACACCATGGATCACCGGCTGCTCATCGCCGCGGGCATCATGGCCGTCGCGTCGCTGGCCCTGGTGGTCAGGGGCCGGGGCGGAGTGCGCTGGTTTGTCATCTGGACGGCGCTTGTCTCGGCGCTTGCCGCGGGCGTGGTCGTTGGCCGCGGGCTGTGGACCGGGTCGGCCGGCACGCTCCGCGACTTCTCACAGGCCCTTGGACCGGCGGCCTGGGCTGTGCCCGCCCTCACCCTGCTTGGCGCGGGGGTCTGGGCGGGTCTTGCATGCTGGTCGATGTCGCGCACCTCTGACGCGTCGCCTCGAGTCGCGGCGCCGCTGCTTCTGCTGGGCGTGTCCATCGCCGTGGCGGCGGGGCTGCTTGGAACCGGAAGCGTGAAGCTCGGGCAGTTCGGCTTCGCGCTTGCCGCCACGGTCGCCGGCGCGGGCGTGGCGACCATGCTCGTTCGCAAAGCCGTGTTTCCGCGGGCGATCATCGCCTGCGCTTCGGTCGGTCTCTCCACGCTCATGGTTGCGGGCGTGGTCTTCAGCTCCACGCCGCTGTGGGTCTGGGCGCTCCTTGCCGGTGCTCCGCTCTCTGGCGCACTGGCCGACGCGCTGCTGATCCGCGGGGATCGACCATGGAGGCGGGCGACCCTTCGGATCGGCGTTGCCGCCGTGGTTGCGGGCGTTGCCGTGGCTCCGGGGATCATCGAGCTCGCTCGGCTCGCCTCCGGCGGCGCCAATGACGATCCCTACGGCGACGTGTCGCGCTAGCGCGACAGCCGACGCCTTCGGCTCGCACAGACCCCACCAAGAGCAAGCACCGCGCCCGCGCCGGGTGAGGGGATGTACTCCACCACCAGCATCGGGCGGCGCGACGGGTCTGGATGCTCTCGGCTGTCGAATCGCTTGGCCGTCGGCGGCGTGTCGAGCTCATCGCCGAGCAGCAGCCAGCCGAAGTTCAGCACTGGCTGATCGAGCATGGCCTGGGCGTCAGCGACGAGCCGCGGCGTGCTCGCCCATGTTGCATATCCGACGCCCCCGACGCTCGTGAGCACGCTCAACATCGGATCGAAGTCTCCCCCCGGCGCAGCCCAGAGCGTCCCCGGGCTTGCCGCGTGCAGCCAGGTCGCGTCGCCCGCCTCGGCGGTGATCCCGGCCCCCTCCTCGTCGATCGCGTCGCTGGCGCCCTCACCCCAATCCGATGTCACCCGGTGCAGACTCATCGGCACCAGCGAACTCACCCCGCGGGACATGAACATGGTCAGCGAGACGCTCGTGATCGTCGCCCCGGCGGGAACATGAGCGGCAAGATCAAACCGCAGGAGCGCTCGGCGGGACAGACCCTGCAGGGTCAACCCGGCAAACACGTGCTGCCCAGCTCCGTTGGAGAGCGACCCAGCCGCATCCTCATAGAGCGTGTTATCCCGATCGGGCAAGATCTCGATAACAGACGCATGCGCATGCGTGCTCATCGGGCCAAGAACGGCCAAGCCTGCCAGCAGCACACAGCCAATCGGCGACGAACTCCATGCATGGGGCATCTCGACTCTCCTCAGGCAAGCATGCTGAAGCGGAAGTCTGCCACACATCCGGCCCAGTGCGAGTCCCGAGACCCGGATTCGGCAGTCGCAGGTCTAGAGCAAAGATGTGAAGACAGGGAACTGGTAGGCCCGGGACGATTCTGGAACAGTTCTGAAACCTCAAACTTGCCCGCTTTGGCTTGCTGTTTCAGGGCGGTGTGATACAACACACAGTGTTCAGATTGTGTAAGCACGGCGGCGCGTGTCCTCCGGTGCTGATACACGAAGTCCCCGAGAGCGGCGTTGTTGCGACCGTCGGTCGACCACGGTCCCTGCTGCCGTGCCGCCTCGGAGGGAGGATTGTCGAATGTTGAATCGAACGAAGATCGGTACGACGGCGTTGGCCGCGTGTGCGGGCCTGTGTCTCTCGGGCGCCGCATTTGCCCAGGTGACGGAGCTCGAGCCCAATGACACCAAGGCCGCGGCCACACCGGCAACGCTCAACGGCATCCTCGGCGGTACCGCCGCACAGCTCACCGGCACGACCACCGGTCTGTCGACGACTTCTACCGGAATCGGAAGCGCGGACTACTGGCGCATCAAGACCGCTCCGGCCGCTCTTGGCATCTATCGCCACCAGCTCGTCCTGACCACGGCCGGGACCCTCGGCCACACGGTGACCCTCCGCGGCCTGTCGCAGAGCGCGGGCGTGATCGGCACCAGTGACACCGCCGTCCAGACCGGCTCGACCCTGACCAGCCCGTCCCGGACGGTCGTGTGGTACGGCTTCGGCAAGGAAGAGGAACTCTTCTACCGCGCCACCGGCACGTCCTCGACCACCGGGGCGTACACGGGCACGCTCTCGACCACGACCGTCGCCCCCGTCGTCGCGTCCGGCACGATCTTCGCCGGGGCCATCGAGTTCCGCACGCAGGGGACCGGCACGTTCGCTCCTGACAGCGAGATCTGGCTCTACGACGCCAACCTCAACGCCATCGCCGGCGCGGGCAACGACGACGAGTTCGCGACGTCCAATCTGACGTCTCGGATGGTGCGCACGCTCACCCCGGGCACGTACTTCATGGCCGTCAGCCGAGCCAACCTCGCCAACAACCAGGCCAGCCCCGCCGACGACGACTGGCGGACCGGCAACGTGCTGGACTTTCCGAACGCGATCCTGACCAGCTCGGTCAACCCCAGCGGCGCGACCGGCACCGGCACGATGAACCTCATCATCAACGACGGCGTCAATCCGGCGTCGACGACCCCGCTCACGTTCCCGGCCAACACCATCGGCGATGTGCAGTTCGTCCAGTTCACGGTGAGCACGGCAACGATCCCGACGGGCGTCGGCTCGGCCTCGCCGAACCCGGTCGCCCAGGGCGCCAGCACAACCCTCAACGTGACTGTGACCGCCGCCGCCGGCAGCTCGCTCGACAACATCTCGACGGTTTCCTGCGACATCGCGTCGCTCACCGGCAATCCGTCTCCGGACACGCTGGTCCTGACGCGTGACGGCGTGACTGCCAACTGGACGGGCGTGGCCAACGTCAACGCCGCCACCACCACGGGCAGCAAGACCATCCCCTTCTCCATCATCGACTCGACGATCGGCACCCCGGGCAGCGGGAGCTTCTCGGTCTCGGTCATCGTGCCGCCCCCGGCGAATGACCAGTGCGCAAACGCCATCATCGTGAGCACCGGCGCCCCGGCCGCCACCGGCAACAACGCCACCGCGACCGACATCGGCGATCCGTCGCTGCCCACGGCGTGCACGACGCAGTCCAGCAAGGGCGTGTGGTACTCGTTCACCGCCGGTTCCAGCGGCATCGCCACCATCAGCACCGAGGGTTCGACGCAAGCGGACACGGTCCTTGCGGTCTTCGATGCCTGCGGCGGAACGCAGCTCGCCTGCGATGACGACTCCGGCACCGGCAACCTCTCGCTCATCAACCTGCCCGTGACGTCCGGCCAGACCATCCAGATCATGGTCCGAAGCTGGGGCACCACCGCCGTGGGCGGGGCCTTCAACCTGAACATCAGCATCGCCCCGGCCGGCGCGTGCTGCAACAACAATACCGGCGTCTGCACCATCACCACCGCCGTCGGCTGCACCACCGGCAGCACCTACCAGGGCGATGGCTCGCTGTGCTCCCCCAACCCCTGCCCGCCCACCGGCTCCTGCTGCGCCACCGCCGGCACCTGCACCGTGACCACCAGCGCCGGGTGCGCCAGCCCCAGCGTCTGGACCCTCGCCGGTGTCTGCTCTCCCAACACCTGCCCGCAGCCCTCGGCGTGCTGCCTCGGCACCAACGCCTGCGTGGTGATCGCCCCGTCGCTCTGCACCGGCACCTTCGGCGGCACCGTCAACGCTTCCACCACCTGCACCGCCGCCCTCTGCGGCGCCTCGACCAACCAGGACTGCGCCTCCGCCATCGCCCTCACCGAGGGCCAGCTCTACGTCGGCAACAACCTCGACGATCCGTCCCTGACGGGTGAGACCCCCGCGCCGTCCTGCCAGGGCAGCTTCAAGCAGAGCGTCTGGTTCTCCTTCACCGCACCGGCCACCGCCGCCTACCGCGTCAGCGCCTGCGGGTCTCAGCAGGACACCGTGCTGAACGTCTTCACCGGCACCTGCGCCGGCCTCACCGAGCTCCCCACCGACACCACCGCCGGCACCGACGGCTGCGACGATGACGCCTGCAACGGCGGCACCGGCGAGCCCGGCCCGGGCGGCATCTCCGGCAGCGGCAACGCTTCCAACATCGCCTCCACCCGCCTCGTCGCCGGCACCACCTACCTCGTCCGCGTCTCTACCTGGGGCTCTGGCACCGCCGGGAACTACCAGCTCCGCATCACCTACGTCAACGCCGGCGGCATCGGCTCCTGCTGCGAGACCAGCGGTGCGTGCACCCTGACCGACGCCACCGGCTGCTCCACCGGCACCTTCCTCGCCGGCGGCTCCTGCTCGCCCAACATCTGCCCCCAGCCCACCAGCACCTGCTGCCGAGGATCGACCTGCTCGGTCATCCTCCCGGCCAACTGCCTCCCGGTCGACAACGCCGGGGCCTCCACCCCCGCCGGTTCTTCCTGCAACGCCACCGGCGTGAACACCTCGCCCTGCTGCTTCGCGGACTACAACAAGACCGGCGGCATCGAGATCAACGACATCTTCAACTTCCTCAATGACTGGTTCGCCAGCTCCACGTTCTCGGACTTCGGCGGCGACGGCACGGTCGCGCCCGATATCAACGACATCTTCGACTTCCTCAAC
>DHLW01000086.1:1201-1409 GCA_002405485.1 Phycisphaerales bacterium UBA4658 | reverse complement strand
CTGCCGGGCTTGAATTCTCCGTGTTTTTGCCCTTGAGTGTGCGAACACTGGTTGGCGAGCATGGACGTGCAGGTATTCTCGATGGCCGGCTGAGCTTCGGCCCTAGCCGTCAAAATGCTCCCGAATGAACGATTTGAGCGTCTGCCCCCCCCGGGCATGCCTCGGACCTGATGCGCAGGCCACACTCGATCCTTGAGCATGTCCGTTG
>DHLW01000086.1:441-1064 GCA_002405485.1 Phycisphaerales bacterium UBA4658 | reverse complement strand
CCTGCCACAACTCCGCCGCCTGATCGCAGCCCTCGCTGTCGGCGGATTGCTCGCCGCGGCTCCGGGGCAGGTGCAGGAAGTCGAGCCGAACTCGACCAAGGCCGAAGCCACGCCGGCAACACTGAACGGGTTTGGCTTGCCCCCGACGAATCAGATCTCCGGACTCTCGACCGGCATGCTTGCGACGGCCGGCTCGGCGGACCCGGCATCGGTGGACACCTGGCGTCTTCGAACCGCGCCCGCGCCGCTTGGGATCTATCGCCACCAGCTTTCGATCTCGACGTCCGGGGTGGCCGGCCATGCGGTCTCGCTGCGGGGCCTGTCGCAGATCGGCGGGGTGATCTCCGCCAATGATGCGTCGGCACAGACCGGGTCGTCATCGACGGCTCCCCCTCGCACCGTGGCGTGGTATGGATTCGGAAAGCAGGAAGAAGTGTTCTGCCGCGTGGCAGGCACGAGCACGACCACGGCGGCGTATGTCGGAACGCTGACCAGCACGCCGGTTTCGCCCGTGACGACAACGGCTCTGCTGTTTGCCGGGAACATCGACATCCGCGTGGCCGCCGTGGGAGCGTTCCTGATCGACAGCGACATCTGGTTGTATGACGCCGATCTGAACGCGA
>DHLW01000086.1:0-170 GCA_002405485.1 Phycisphaerales bacterium UBA4658 | reverse complement strand
GCCCCTCCGACGACGACTTTCGCTCCGGCGTGGTGCTGGATCTGCCCAACGCCCTGGTCAACAGCCAGGTGAACCCGAGCGGATCGACGTTCACGGGCGTGGCCAATGTGGTGCTCTCCGACGGCGTGAGCGCGCCGGTCACGATCCCCTTGACGTTCGCGCCGGGCACG
>DHLW01000076.1:7638-7792 GCA_002405485.1 Phycisphaerales bacterium UBA4658 | reverse complement strand
CTCGCTCTCCGCGACGGCGACGACCACCAGCCCGTCCCCCTCGGGCGCAGCGCGGAAGGGAAGCAGACGCTCGCCTCGCGAGAACGCAGCGTCGAGTTCCTCGTTGGGCACGCCTTGCCCGTAGTGATCAGAGCGATACCCCGCCTGCATCTCC
>DHLW01000076.1:465-7353 GCA_002405485.1 Phycisphaerales bacterium UBA4658 | reverse complement strand
GATCGCGTCGAGATCGGCGCGCAGGGCATCGGGCTCGTGGAGCTTCGCGATCTCCTCCGGCGTCGCCTTCGGTATCGCGTCCCATGGACTCTGCATGAACATCGACTGCGAGCACCCGCCCGAAAGCGTGACGGCGGCGGTCGCGATGACGGCGATGCAGGCCGTCCATGCGGCGAGGGGACGAAGACGGCGGCGGGGTCGGGGCCTGGCAGCTTGCATGAGGGCTTCCCAATGCATGATTGAGTGTCGGTCGATGGCGGGGCGGTGCGGCCGTTGGACGGTGATTGTTGACTGTCGGGCGCGTCACGTTGCATCCGCTCAGAGCCCACGCTCGCAGGCTTTGCGGCCCGAGAAGAGCAGTCGGACCTCCGGGTCGACGACGATGCGAGTCGGTCGGAACGTTGTCGGCACGGTTACGTCCACGGACTTGCCCGGCTCGACACGAACAACAATGTCGGCGTGTGGCGAGGTCGGTTTGTGCGCGGCGGTCGCTTCGGCGTCGGCGGCGTGTGGATCGGCGACGACGGCACCGAGCACCCGGATTACGACCTCCGCCGTGCCCGTGCCCGTGTTCCGCAAGGATGTCGTGGTCGTGAAGCTGCCGTCGGGTCCGGATTCGACCTTGGTTGGGGCGAGCTCGAGAACTGGAAGGACCTTGCCCAGGATCCAGTCGTTCACGAAGGAATCGAAGCGGTTCTGGTCGGGCGCGTGCGGGCGAAGGTCAGCGACGAGGTCCTCGATGAGCGGGAAGTCGAGCCCGTCGGGGGTCTCGACGCCGTCCTTCCAGCGGTCGACGAAGGAGCGGAGGCCCGCCACCATGTTTTCCTCGCTCATCACTTCGCGGAGCATCCAGAACACCAGGCCTGCGCGCTGGTAGGTGACCACGGCGTCGCCGGGCCGGGAGCCGTCTGTACGATTGAGAGGTCGTTCGTTGTCGGCTCGGCGACGCTCGATGTACTGCTTCTCCCAGCGGCGGCGGAGTGCGGTGGCCTGCGCGGGACCGCGGTCGTGGTGCATCAGCATGGCCGCGCTGAACTCGGCGAGCCCCTCGCTGATGATGTTCCCGCCCGGACCTCGGCCCGGCATGACGATGTTGCCCCACCATTGATGGGCGGCCTCGTGGGCGACGATGTAGAAGGCGATGTCGACCGCAGTCCCTTCTGCGGACTCATCGGTCGAGACGGGGCGAGACAGGAAGCCGATGCCTTCCGAGAAGGAGATGTTGCCGGGGAATCCCTGCGCGTAGCCAGCGAGGGCGGGGAACTGCGTGACGCGGAGGTTCGTCCATGGGTATTCGCCGAACCAGGCGGCGTACCGCTGGCGGGATGCCGCGAGGGCTTTGACCATGGTCTCCACGTTGTGCGGCGTGCGGGATGAGTAGAAGATGTCGGCTTGATCGCCGTGCTTCACCGCCAACGGGCCGCCGACGATGTTGAAGAAGCGGACGGGGTGCTCGGTCTCCCAGACGGACCGCTTGCGCCCGTCGACGGTGGTGGATTCCTTCTCGATGCCCACGACGTTGATGGTCCAGTCGGCCGGACCCTCGACGGCCAGTCGCACTTGGGTTGCCCGGGCGGGTCCGAAGGCGGGATCGACGCGTGACTTCCAGTGGTCGATCGGATAGTCCTTGGCGTCGCGCTGATTGTCCTCGTTGATGCCCACGCCCTCGGCGAAGCCGACGACGGGCAGGAAACTCGGACTGAAGGAGGTGAGCACCACGCCGGAAGGCAGCAGGAACTCGCCAGCGCCTGCGCCCGAGCGCGACCACCCTTTGGGCAGTTCGCCCTTGAGCTTGAATGACACGGTGACCGTCGCGTCGCGGTCGAGCGGACGGGCGGGGCGGATGACGTAGAGCCCGCTGCGATTCTCGATGCAGGGCAGGTCCTGGTCGCGTTGCTCCGGATCGGTCGGGATGCCGCCGATCGTCCAGTCGCTGGTCGACAGATGGGAACCCACGGTGATGGGGAGCTCAGCCATGGGAGCCGAGTGCGGGTTGCGGAGCACGTAGGTGGCCGCCACCTCCAGAGAGCGGGTCTCGGGGTGCAGTTTGACTTCGCCTTCGACGCGGTCGAGCGCGGGCACCGGTGCGCCTTCCCACGTCGAGGAGTTGCGACGCCAGTAGGCCTTCTGTGCATCGCGGCTCGGAGCCCCCTCGAAGCCGTTTCGCACTTCAAGACCCGCGTACGTCGCGAGGGCGGCCACGGGGACTGCCGCGAGCAGCGGGAACGCCGTCGCCTTGAGCAGACGCCACGGCCTGAGGCGATCGGCCATGGCGCGCAGGTCCGGCGTACGCCGGGGCCAGATGCGGAGCGTCACGACGACGAGGAAGAACGCCAGCGTCAGCACGAGCAGTCGATTGGTCGCGATCGCGGGCCACATGAATGCCAGGCGGTCGAGTTCGCTCCACTGCACGGAGTTCCACAGGTGCCACTTGGTTGCCCAGTTGAGGTGGTCGAACTGCGTGGCGAATCCGGTGGCGACAAGGACGGCCAGCGCGATGCCGTAGACGGCGAAACGGTTGCGGATCGCCGCGTGCAAGAAGGCTACGAACGAGCCCCACACGACGAGGGTGGGAACCAGCAGCACGCCGAAGATCAGCACGAGCGTCGGCAACTCGAAGTTGATCGAGATTCCCGTGCTGAAGGACTGCGTGACGAGCACCATCAGGATGGCCAGCGCGGCGCAGGCCACGATCACCAGCGCCATCACGGCGTTGGCCAGAACCTTGCCCGCCAGCACCGAGGCGGTGGGCACGGGCGAGGCCCGGAACATCGCGTCTAGACCACAGCGCTGCTCTCGCACCAAACTCTCGACCGTGTAGAACAGAATCAGCAGGCACAACAGGAGCGTGAGCGTGTCGAACGCGCCGGCCGCTGCCGCGCCGGTCGTCATGAGCAGCTCCGTGTCGAGCGGACCCTGGCGGAAGGTGGTCGTCGTCCATGTCTGCAGCAGGATCAGCGGCCCGAAGAGCCACACGCCCGGCGAGCGGAGCAGCAAACGTGCTTCGCTTGTCAGCACGCGGACGGTGCTGGCGACGAGACCGGGCGTGCTCGTTGTTGAGCGAGGGCGTTCGCCCCGAGCGGCGATGGCCGCGTGCGGCGACAACGAGGGATCGATGGCGGCGGTCCTCGCGGCCTGGGCGAGCAGCGTGCCCGCGTTGGGCACGCGTTGGTCACGACGTTCGTTCGCGGTGAGCCGGCGACCCGCGGCCCACACGAAGAGCAGGCCCAGCGTCGCGATGGCCGCGCGGCTGGCGAGGAACGCCGAGTCGGGAGAAAGCTCGGCCGTGTTGTAGAACGCGACGCTGCGATCTTCGGTCACGAAGGTTCGGAGGAACCATCGAAGGCCCGTGGGATCAATCCATTGCATGAGCAGATCGACACTGCGAGGCAGCCACTCCGGGTTGAAGTTCCATACGCCGAAGAGACCCGTGATCACCAGCGCGACCGGCAGCGAGAAGACCAACACGGGGCGGCGGGTGCGAACACCTAGCCACATCGAGACGCCACCCACCAGCAGCGTCAGGGGCAAGCCGAACAGGATGACGGGGAACGCGTAGTTCCACGGGGCGAAATCGCCTCGGATTCGCTCGTTGATGTCGATCGGATAGAACTCGTAGAGGAGGGCCTGCACGCAGGCCCAGGCGACAAGGATGGCGGCGAGCACCGAGAAGGCACCCAGGAATCGCGACGACACATACTGGAGGTGCGAGAGGGGGGTAGCGGCGATGAGGCGATCGAACCGGCGGTCGGCATCGGAGAGGATGGGCATGCCGCAGGCGACCGCGGCGAAGAAGGGCAGGATCAGGGCAAAGATGGCAACGTCGGTGAACGCCAGGTTGAAGGCGGAGTTGATCGAGACTTTATCGCCGCCGGTGTCGGCCGATCCCATGCTCACCTGCGCACCGCCCGCGACGAAGCCCAGCGTCATGAGGCTGAGGAGGAGGAACATAACGACGCAGAGCGGTCGGCGCCAGCAGGTTGACAGTTCAAGCCGCGGGAAGGCGAGCAAGGGGGCGATCATGCCGCGCCCCCAACGGTCTCGGCGGCACGGGTGAGTGAGGCGGGCACCTCAGCGGGCGGGCACCGCATCAGCACGAGATACGCGTCCTCCAGCGTGCCGACGACCGGCGAGAAGCCCGAGGGGGGCACGCGGCCCGGGGCGACGAAGACCCTCACGCGGTTGTTGCGTCCTTCGTCGAGCGTCGCCGAGAGCACGCGATGCCGCGAGGCAAACTCGGGCATGGTCGCGTCGGCGACGAAGCCTTCGTGGATGACGCCGTCGACGGCGCGTCGAGCCGCTGAGGGCGTGGTGTCGGCCACGACCTGGCCGGAGCGAATCACGGCCAGCCGCGGGCAGAGCGTAGCGACATCGTCGACGATGTGCGTTGACAGGAGCACGACGCGTCCCGTGCTCATCTCGGCCAGGAGGCGATGGAACCGCTGTCGCTCCTCGGGGTCGAGGCCCGCGGTGGGCTCGTCGACGATGAGCACGCGAGGATCGCCAGCGATTGCCTGGGCGAGCCCGAGGCGCTGACGCATCCCGCCTGAATAGCCGCCCACCTTTCGTCCCGCAGCGGCGGAAAGGTTGACTCGTCCGAGGAGGTCGTCGGCGAGC
The DNA here is from genome assembly GCA_002405485.1 of Phycisphaerales bacterium UBA4658. Taxonomy (GTDB): domain Bacteria; phylum Planctomycetota; class Phycisphaerae; order Phycisphaerales; family UBA1924; genus UBA4658. Next base: position 2,736 of record DHLW01000076.1, on the reverse strand, counting down.
GCGCGCCGACCACGAGGACCGTTGATGCCCTTCATCTGCAGCATGAACTCGAGCATGGCCCGACCCGAGAGGTCCGGATAGAAGCCGAAGTCCTGAGGCAGGTAGCCCAGGCGAGATCGCATGTGACGCGGATCGGCGACGATGTCCACGCCGTCGAGCAGCACGCGGCCGGCGGTGGGCTCGACGATCGCCGCCACGATGTTCATGAAGGTGGACTTGCCGGCCCCGTTAGGTCCGAGCAATCCGAACATCCCTTCTGGGATCTCCAGATCGATGCCGCGGAGGGCGCAGACGGGGCCGGGGTGGATCTTGACGAGGCCTTGGATCGACAGGGCTGCCGGGTTCATGAGGAACGACTCCAGATTGAACACACGTGAAACGCACAGCATAGTTGGGATTGGACCGTGGGGGGTTTCATCCGCGAATGGTCCATGCCCCCGGGTGCGGGCTGCGCGAGCCGTTTGCGGCACTTCAGCGCGGTGACGCTGGCAGCCGCATTCCGTGAACGTTTGTGCCGATGGCGAAGCCGGTGACTCCCGTTTCGGTCTTCAGCAGCCGGATCTTGTTGACGGCGTTGCCGAAGCCCGCCTTGGTCCATGTCTTGCCGCCGTCGGAGGTCGCGAAACCGTGGGGCATGGCGCGCGTCGGCCAGCCGGTGTATCTCTTTCAGCTGACATTTGTACCTCCCCAGGCACGCGACACGCGGCACGCGGCCATGCACGGCGAGACGGTCGCGTATGCTTTCGGTACGCTGGGGCAGTCGATTGTCACTGGGCATGGCTTCCGAGACCGTCAGACCGCTGAACGGGCTTCACGCCTGCGTCGGGGGGGAGTTGAAGACGACTTTGGGCCGGTTGACGCGTCGACTGAAGGACGAAAGCTCAGTCAGACCATGATGGACTATCTCGTCGCATTCATGCGGACCGGAGTTCCGAAGGCGGATGAGGCTCCGGCGTGGCTGCCCTATAGCGTGCAGACCCCGAATGTGATGGTGTTCGGAAACTCGGGTGTATCAGTGAGGTAGATTGTCCGCCATCTGTGTAAAGAGATCGCGGTTCGCTCACGCCGACGCTATTCCCTGCCCGAAGACACTGAACTCGGTGCAGTGTAGCGATGCGCTCTGCCCATGTGCCTGACATGACACATCGCGTCCAAGCTCCGCGAGCACGACCCGACGATCGCGACTCGGTAGATATCAGAACAGGTAATTGGCGTTGTGGACCTCACCGCCGCCCAGCGGTCATGTCGGCAATCTCATCAGGATCGCGCACAGAGGCGGCGATGAGGCGGGGTGTCGGGAGTAGATCATTTCAGGTGGTGTACGCTGTGCCCGGTTGTTGTCGAGCCCGAGCCGCCGTCAAGAATGGTCGCTCAAGGGCGACAGAACGAAAGGGCACGAGAACTTCGTTGATTATCGGTACGCCTTGACCCTTGCGGCCGGTTCGGGTTCGGCGAATGCTCGCACCGTGGGTGCTTACACGATCGTGGCCAATGGCGTCCCCCCTGGTACAGGATCGGACAGGATCACCCCCTTACCTGACTTGTGCGGCATGAGGTCCAGCAAGTGGGTGCACGCATGCGGTGCCTATGCTAGTATATTTGCGGCCAAAATCTGGTAGCACGTCCGGTTTAACGCGACGATGCACAAAGGGAAATGAGACCCATGACGAACTCCAAGTCCAAGGTCGTCCTCATCACCGGAGCGTCGTCGGGGATTGGAGAGGCGCTCGCTCTTGCGCTCGCCAAACGCGGCGATCACGTGGTGCTTGTCGCCCGCTCACTGGGTCGTCTCGAGGTCATCGCTGAGCGGGTACGTGAAGCAAGGGGGATCGCCACGGTGCTTCCGGCCGATCTCTCGAATCCGGGAGCAGCGCAGGCGGTGTACGATGAGGTGATGCGACGCGGGCTCTCGCTCGACGTGCTCGTGAACAACGCTGGTCTCGGGCATTTCGGAGCTTTCCATGAGGAGCCCGCAGCCCACCTGTCCGAGCAGCTTTTTGTGAATGTCGTTGCGCTCACCCAGCTTAGCCATCTGTTCGTTCCCCACCTCCTCACGCGTCGTGGCATCGTGCTGAACATTGCATCGACCATCGCATTTCAGCCTGCACCGTACATGAGCGTCTATGGCGCGACGAAGGCGTTCGTGCTTTCGCTGTCGGAAGCGCTCTGGGCTGAGTATCGCGGAAGCGGCCTGCGCGTCGTCGCGCTCTGCCCTGGCCCTGTCGAGACGCCATTCATCGACGCCGCAGGCTCGGATCTGCGCGCGAGCCG
>DHLW01000076.1:0-185 GCA_002405485.1 Phycisphaerales bacterium UBA4658 | reverse complement strand
TCACCGCCCATCTGTCTGGTTGGCTTCTCGGAGGAAGCAGGGCTCGGCACGCAAACAGCACCAGGTCAAAGGCTTGATGGTGCGTGGATCGGTCATTCGCCACGCGGCTGTGCTGCAGGTCGCATCGGTGGTCTTTATCGCGCCGCCCGAAATGCCCGCACGCTCGCCCGCGGGTACATCAGGTT
>DHLW01000036.1:3491-4230 GCA_002405485.1 Phycisphaerales bacterium UBA4658 | reverse complement strand
CGCCGCGCGTCGCCGCCGCTGAGCCCGCTCAGCCCGGCACGCACAACCTGAGTTCCCATTCTCCACGGCCCGGGCACACGCTCGGGCCGTGGTCGTTTCGGTGGAGTCGCAGCCACCGCCAGCTCCGGCCGAATCGCCACCACCCATCCGCCGTCCGAGAACCCATCAACCGCTGCGCTCTGCAAGGGCGGTCCGGCCTGTGCGGCAGCGCCTGCCCCCATCCGCACGCCCAACCCGACGCAACGCGGGCACGCCGCCTCTTCAGATCGCATGCTTGGTCATGGATGAACCGGAGCTTGTGTGGGACCCGAGGGTCATGCATGAGGAGGTGTATCATGTCGCGTTGCCAGAACCATGTCCGAGCAGTCACCGTGGCCGCGATCGCGGCCATCGCCGGATCGGCGTCCGCGGACATCATCACCATCCCTACCGTGCCCGTCGGCAACCCCGGCAACGCCGCGGACCCGACGACGGGCTTCGGCTCGGTGGCGTACACCTACAACATCGGCACCACCGAGGTGACCAACGCGCAGTACGCGGCGTTCCTGAACGCCAAGGCCGCGTCGGACCCGTTCGAGTTGTACAACACGAACATGGCTGGCTCGTTCGGCGGCATCGCCCGCTCGGGCTCGGCAGGCTCGTACACCTACTCGGCCATGAGCGGGCGGGCGAACAACCCCGTGAACTTCGTGTCGTTCTGGGATGCGACGCGCTTCGCCAACTGGCTGCACAACGGCCA
>DHLW01000036.1:2830-3328 GCA_002405485.1 Phycisphaerales bacterium UBA4658 | reverse complement strand
CACCGAGACTGGCGCGTACACCCTGACCGCTGACACGATCACCAACAACGCGGTCACCCGCAACGCGGGCTGGCAGTGGGCGGTGACGAGCGAGGACGAGTGGTACAAGGCGGCGTTCCACCAGCCCGCCAGCGCGGGGGGCGACGCCGACGACTACTGGCTGTACCCCACATCGAGCAACTCCAAGCCTTTGGCTGGCGTGATGGCCAACTACGCCCATGTGATCGGCAACACTACTCCCGTTGCGTCGTACGCGGCGAACTACTACGGCACTTTCGACATGGGCGGTAATGTCTGGGAAATGAATGACACGATCATTGGTGATCGTCGAGGGTTACGAGGCGGCATGTTCACGGCGAATGGGAATGGATGGAATCTGCAATCAGGGAATCGCTCCAACATGATGCCGTCAGCCGAGTCGGAGACCCGCGGATTTCGAGTCGGTGCGGTCCCCACCCCCGGCGCGGCCGCGATGCTCGGCCTCGGCGGCCTGCTCGC
>DHLW01000036.1:869-2557 GCA_002405485.1 Phycisphaerales bacterium UBA4658 | reverse complement strand
CTCCGCCCGTCAACCCGAGACACCCAGAGTTCGAGAGGATTTCGACGCACCCATGAAGAGACACCCGGTGTCCTGACCGGTTGGCTCTGAATCGGTCTCGAACCGAGAGCGCGGCGGGCCAAGCCCCGCAACCGCCTAACCGCCCGGATTCTGCGGGCTTTCTGGCTAACCCGCCTCGCATTTGTGAGCGGTTCAAACGGAACGAACAGTTCCATTGATCACGGCCAAAGCCATGTCCGCCGCCTCTTCTGCGGTGCCCCAGGCGAGGCTGACTCCGCTGCGGCCATGCCCATAGTTGTGGACGATGGTTCGGCCTGCCCCTGCACGCTCAATCTCAAGGCGAATGTCCTCACTGATTCCCGCCTCGCCTCGAATGGGTCGCAATCCCACGCGTCGATCGATAATCTCCGCACCCAGATCCCGCCAGTTCGGGCAACCGTCGATGCAAGCAAGACGACGGCAGCGCTCGATGATCGCCTGCACCTCTTCCTCCTCGATCACCTCATCCCATACGTCCGCCTCGTACGTGCTTCCAAGCACCAAATGGTCGTCATAGATGAACACATACGTCACGATGTTGTCCGGCGCGTCGTCGTGAAGGCTGCGTACAAGTCCAGGAGTTCGTCGCGTATGGACAACAATCCCTCGCATCGCCCGAACCAGCGGATCGCGGGCGAGCGTGCGAGCGCCGACACCCGCGCAGTTGACAACGATCGCGTGGCCCCGTTCGAACAACGTGTCAATCGATGTGAGCCGCTCTTCGACCATGCGCCCGCCCAAGAGAACAACACGGCTCCCCAGCCATGCAAGGTGCCGATTCGTGTCGATGTGAGGTCGATCTGACTCAAGCACCGCCGCAAAGCCCTGCGGCATGACCGGTACGGCACGCTGGCTCGAAAGATCCGCAAAGGGACGTGGCCCCGGTTGCCGGTAGCAGTACTCCCGAAACGGCCCAAATCGCACTCCGGCAGTTGGTCCCTCGCAGTGCTCCAGTGCACGCAAAGCTTCGAGGGACGTCTGAGCCCAGCGGCGAGACCTCGCGACGTCCGAACCCGGAAACGGCGTGAACATGGCGGGAGCTGCGGCGGAAGCGATTCGTGGCGACCGATGTTCGGCATGGATGGTGACCGCAAGGCCCCGCTCGAGCAGACGCACCGCAGTGCTGAGTCCGACGACACCCGCGCCGATGACCGCGATAGGGGAAGCCTCGTGATGGTGCATTCGGAAAGAGTACGAACTGCGCGCATGCGAGTTCGGACTCGCGTGCGATTCCGTTCTTTGGCGCAAAACAGTCTCATCCCCCGGACCGCAGGTATCCGGTCGGGTGGAAAGTCGGGGGTCGCTTCATCCTCTCTATGCAATCGCCGGACGGGCTGTGCGCGCCTTCGTCTGGAAACAGGCAGAACGACGGGCAGACCACCGTGGGCACAAATCGCTGCCCGGGAGAATCGCGGCAGGGCGGAGCGGTGTTGTGCAAGCGTTCGTGTCGCGACCTCCGGGTTACTCGCTCCATAATCGCTAAATCGAGCATCCCCGCCAGAGACCCCCTCTGCGACGCTTAAAACCGGTCTCGGCGGCCTTCCGACCGACGGTCGTCCGATGGATCGAACCCCCAGACTGTGTCGCGCCGCCGCTATGTCTATGTTGGTCTCTCTATCGCGTCGGGTTACCGCTACGCGCCCACTATT
>DHLW01000036.1:0-560 GCA_002405485.1 Phycisphaerales bacterium UBA4658 | reverse complement strand
CGGCACAATGACGAACTCAGCAATCATCTCGCCATTGCCGAGCGAGGACGAGCCAAGCGGGGCGGCGACGAGGCTTACCAGGTAGGTTCCGTTGGAGAGTTGCAGAGACGTCGAGGTGCTGGTGAAAAAGGGCGGCGGATTCCACGCGCCTCCGGCGAGATCCGGGTTCCACATCTCGAGTTGTCCCGCCATCTGTATAGCAGGAAGAGACAGGTTGAGGTTGAAGTGGGCGGTCACGGTCTCGCCAACGCCCAGACCTGAAATCGTGAACAGTCGATAGGCGGACACGCTCCAGGCAGGCCCGCCGGTCCCGCTCATGAAAAAGCTGAGCGGAGTGTTGGTGTAGGTTGCCGAAACCGCACCATCAGAGAGCGTGTGCGACCCGAGAGCCCCAGCCGTCGCACCATTCACCGAAACCTCGTTGAAGAAATCCGGATCACGTTCGGACAGCCAGTTCGAGGGCTGATTGCCGACCCAGTCATTCAGCCAAGTGACGGTGACACCCGCCTGCGCCGAGCCCGTGATGGCCGCAAGGGCCGTCGCACCGATAGCGATCGAAG
>DHLW01000039.1:366-8789 GCA_002405485.1 Phycisphaerales bacterium UBA4658 | reverse complement strand
CCATTCGCTTGTTTTGGGACTAGCCAGATCGACGGTGAGCCGATGGCTGCCTCGCGGCCCGTGCCGCCGAGCCCGGCCGCGGCCGGTGTTGCCCGGGGATCCGCTCATCGGCGGGTCCAATCCTGGGTGATCGCGGCGGGGTCGTGCCGCTGGCCTTCGGCGGCCCGGAGGAATGTGATGCCTTGACCGCTCGGCCGGCGCAGTGACGGCACGGGCACCCGCAGCTTCTGCTGCGTCCCCACGGTGTTCCCGCTGTGTTCGTACCGCAGTTCGGCGAGCTTCGGTGCGTTCGCCTCGGCGAGGCGAAGTGCCCAAGTACTTGGCAGGACTGGAGTTGAACTGGAGCGGGCGGCGGGGATCGAACCCGCGACATTCAGCTTGGGAAGCTGACGTTCTACCGCTGAACTACGCCCGCGGTCTCCGAAGTATACCACTCTGCCACGCGTTCGCCACACCTGCAGCTCGCGGGACTTGGCGGTCTCTTCTGTTCGCGCCCGAGTCGGGTGTTTCGGGTGTCTTGGCTGTCTCGGCCGGTTCGGCGAGTTCGGGAGTGGGCTCGGTTTCGAGCCTGTCAAATGTCCACGCTTGGACTAGCTCGGCATCTCCCAAAGCAGTCGCGACGGCGGCGATCCCGGCTCGCTTCCTGATGACTGAAGGTAGAACCAGAGCAGGGCCAGCGCCGCGCCCGCCGCACGTCGCCGAACGTCCGCTCGACTTCCGGGAATCGACAGGCGTCGCGCATCCACAACGACGCCATCGGTGCGTTCCTGAACGTCGAGCGACCTCGCCTGCGCCAGCGCTCCGGACGCCACTCCCCCACTGCTCCCGTGCGCGGCCTCATTCGTGGCCAGCTGGTCTGCCTTGAATGCAGCGGCTATCCACACCGTCCCGACGGGCTTCTCGGGAGTCCCGCCGTCCGGCCCCGCAACACCTGTGATGGCCAGTGCGGCGTCCGCGCCGCTGCGCTGGAGTCCTCCCATGGCCATCGCCGACGCCACCTCACGACTTACCGCGCCGTGCCGCGCGATGAGATCACTCCGAACACCCACCAGTTCGGTCTTCAGCGCGTTGCTGTAGGTGACCCATCCACCCACATACGCCGAGGATGATCCCGGAACATCCGTGAGCATCTGACCCAACATGCCACCCGTGCAGGACTCAACCGTCGTCAGCGAGCGCCCACGCGCGGCAAGTGTCTGGACAATCACGGTCGGAACCGATGTTCCCCGATCCGAAACCACATGCACACCAAGCTGTCGCTTCAGGTCTTCGGCATCCGCATCCACGAGCGCTCGCGCTCGTGCGGCGTCGGGGACGCTCTCGCAGCGCAGCCGGATCGTCAGCACGCCGTCGCTCGCCGTCACGCCGATGAGCGGAACACGGTCACGAGCCATGAGCGGGCCCAGCCGCTTGACCAGATCACTCTCGGCGATGCCCACGACCGTCATCAGCCGCGTCACGATCGGTCGACCACTCAGCGGTCGGATCAGCGGCGCGACTTCCTTGCTCCACATCGGCTTGAGCTCATTGGGCGGACCGGGAAGGCACACGATCTCGCACGCCCGCTCACGCGACCCGGTGCGTGGCAGCACCGCGTGCAGCCCCGGCGCGGTGCCGACTGCGTTCGGCAGGCAGCGTGCCCCGGCCGGGCGCATCGCCTGCCGTGCCTGCGCCTCGGTCATCTGCCGCCCCCGGGTCCGGAGCTTTGCATCCAGATCCGCTTGAGCGACCGGGTCCAGAACCAGATCGTCGCCGAGCGCACGCGCAAGCCCGGCTCGCGTCAGATCACCCTCGGTCGGGCCCAGCCCGCCGGTCATGATGATCAGCGGCACGCGGCTCGACAGCCGATCAAGCGTACCGGCGATCTGCTCCGCATCGTCGCCGACGGATGCAAACTCGACCGGACGAACGCCCATCCCGACAAGCTGTTCGGCGATCCACCTCGCGTTAGTGTCCTGAAGCTGGCCGAGCATGATCTCATCACCGCTGGAGACGATGGCCGCGGAGTCATGGAAATCGTCGAGAGTGTTCATGGTTCCAGATTCGCAGCCCGGCGGAGTTCAGAGTCGCATGAATCCCGTGGATTGATTGCCTGTGTAGTGCACCGCGAGCGTGCTGGTCGCGCCCTTCACCCCGAGCGGTTTTCCCGCGAGCATCACGATCGGATCACCCGGGTTGATCCAGCCGAGCTCCAGCAGGTCCTTCTCGACCATCGCGTTCCATTCCGCGAGCATGCCGCTTGGAGGGACCTCCATGTCACGCGCCGTCACACCCCGAAGCAGCGCCATCCGCCGAACCTGGCGAGCATCCGACGAGTACGCGATGATCGGGATGTTCAGCCCCGTCTGCGACAGGTATCGCGCGGTGCCGCCTTCCTGCGACCAGCACGCCACCACCCGAGCGCCGATGTCACGGGCCACGTGCCACGCACCGTGCGCAAGCGCTGCGGTGCGATACCGGCTCTGCACCAGCCGCGACGAGGGCGTCGCGCTCGCCGCTCGTTCCACAAGCACGCGTTCGGCGGCCTCGATCACCCTGCGCATCGTGTCCACGACGATCGTGGGGTGCTTCCCGCTCGCCGTCTCGGCGCTCAGCATCACGCAGTCCGCCCCATCCAGGATCGCGTTCGCCACGTCCGACACCTCCGCCCGCGTCGGAGTCACGCTCGAGATCATGCTCTCAAGCATCTGCGTCGCGACGATGCACGGCTTGCCCCACTCGTCACACTTGGCGATCACCCGCTTTTGCACCATCGGGACCTCTGCGAGGTCCATCTCCACGCCCAGATCGCCCCGCGCAACCATGATCCCGTCCGCCGCATCGACGATCGCATCCAGTTCCTTCAGCGCCTGCGGCTTCTCGATCTTTGCGATCACCGGGATCATCGCCCCCGCCCCGGTGTTCTCCACCCGGAAGTCGATCGGGCACATCCCCTGAAGCGCCTTCTTCAACGTTCGAACCTCGTCAGCCGTCCGGACAAACGACAACGCCAGAAAGTCCAGGCCGTGCGCCACCGCCCACTCGACGTGTGCCCAGTCCTGCTCGGTGATCGCGCTCGTCTGCACTGCCGAATCGGGCAGGTTGATCCCCTTCTTCGACGTCACCAGCCCGCCAACCAGCACGCGGCACCGCAGCAAACCCGCGTCGTCGCCCGGCTCGGCGTCCACCGCAAGCAGACGAATCGCCCCGTCGTTGATCAGCACCCGCTGCCCCGGTTCAACGTCGTCGCTGAGCCCGGCGTAGTCCGTCGGCAAGCGCACACACGAGTTCCGAGGATCGAACCGCTGATCCGGCGACTTCGCGAACACCACGTCCTGCCCGGCCTCCAGGAGGACCCCCTCAGTCAGCGTTCCCACGCGAATCTTGGGCCCCTGCAGATCGCCGAGAATCGCCACCGGCTGCCGCAGAGCCGCCGCCGCGGATCGGATCGCCGACACTCGCCGCGCATGGTCGCCCAGTGATCCGTGCGAGAAGTTCACCCGAAAGACGCTCACGCCCGCGTCGATGAGCTTGGCGATCGTCTCCGGATCATCCGACGCCGGCCCGATCGTCGCGACGATGTTGGCGAGCGTCGGAATCACCCTCGCGCCGCCGCTCTGGCTCAGGGCCTTGCCCTTCTCCGAGGTGCTCACAGTCCATGCTCCGATCCGAGGCGGATCACCCGTCGATAGTTCGACCTGAAGAACTCCGTGTACGCGATCAGCGTCCGCTTGCCGTGATCAAGATCCCGGAACGAGTCGACGTCCATGCGGATGGCCCGATACGTCTCCTCGGAGAACGGCGCGGTGCGATCTGCAGATGGATCATCAAGCTCGCCGCGCCTGCCCAGGATCATCTCCCAGGCGGTGACCACTTCCGGCTTGAGCTTCGCAGTCACCTGCGAGTCCTTCAGAGACTCCCCAAGACGGTCGAACGTCGAGATCTTCCGGGCCGCGAGTTCATCCAGTGCCGCTCGCGGCACCTCGGCAAGCACCCGCGGATCGGCGTACAGCGACCCTGGGCGAAAGCGGTGCGTCGGCATCTCATAGAACAGCCGCTCCATCTCGGCGAGCACGTCCGCCGGAAACCCGCCCGCCGAGTGCCGCTCGCGGGCAAGGTTCAGCACCCTCCACGCCTCCCGCAGATCCGGAGCCGTGTCGATCCCGAACGCCGCCATCATCGGAGCGATCGCGCTCCGCCAGCCTCGGGGCTTCACGTCGCTCGCAAGCTTGAACGGATCCGCCTTGTCCACGAACATCGCCAGATGCCGCTCGTACATCTCCCGGCGAATCGGCATTCGACGCAGCTCGTACCGCTCCGGTCCGAGCTCAAGCGCCGGTCCGCTCTGGCCTTCTCCCCTCCGACGCTGCTTGCTCTTGAACTGCCAGAGCGACTGTCCCTCCTCGCTCAGACAGAACGCGATGAACCGCTCGGCAAGCTCCGGCGACTGCGCACCGTTCAGAATCGACGCCGGATCCGCATCGATGTACACCGCGCCCTCCGGATCAACATACCCGACCCGACCGCTCGCCGGATCCTGCCCCGGCGCGAGCACCGCCTGCGCCTGCCCGCGACCGTAGAAATCGATCGCCAGCCCCGCCGCCGCCTCGCCCTGACTCACGTCGATCGGCGGACGCGTCGCCGCGGACGCGAAGTACCGCGCGTTGGCGCACAACTCGCGCAGCGTCCGCCAACCGGCCCACTTCTCCTTGTTCAGGATCGACTCGTACGTCGTCGTCACCGACCCCGACTGTCGACCGTCCGCCAGCGCCAGCATGTTGCGGTACCGGGGGTCGCACAGATCCGCGAACGACGTCGGCTCCTTCACCCCGATCCGCGCCAGCACGTCCTTGTTGTACACGATGCCGAAGCCCGACAACGCCGTTCCGATCCAGTACCGATCAGGGTCATACAGCGTCTGCGCCCCGATGCGATTCTCGCCGAACCACGCGTCGAGTTGCGCCTGCGTGAAGCTCGCCGCAACCCCGAGGCGATACCGCACAACCTGTCCGCCGGGACCCGTCGCCGTGCGAACCTCCTTCATCTTCCCATGCTCGAACGAGCCCCCGCCAAAGAACAGGTCAAACGGTGCCGAGCCCTTGGCCGCCGATCCGGACCCGTCGATCGCCCCGCTCCGAGCCGCGGCTGCGAACGAGGCCTCCAGCTGCTTCATGATGTCCGAGGTGCCCCCCGGCGTCCGCCAGTCCACGTACACCGGCGAGCCGAACTCCCGACGATGCCAGCGATCAAAGGCAATCCCGAACTCCTCGCGGATCTGCTCGATGTGCGGCGTGACCACCACCAGCTTCAGCCCCTCCGCCGCACGTCGCCCGCCATCCCCCTCTCCCCCACGATCCACGCCCCCGCCCGTGGCGGCGAAACCGCGCACGATGAACGGAAGCGCGAGCACGACCAGCAACAACCCGAGTACGGTGATCCGTGGCCCCATGACCCGGAGTGTACGGCCCACCCGCTGCGTCTTCGCGCCACCTCTGCCGCCAAACCCCATCCTCCGATACGCTCTGGGTCATGGAACAGATCGTCCCCGTGGCCATCGTCACCGGCGCAGGATCGGGCATCGGCCGAGCCACCGCACTCGCCCTCGCACGCGAAGGACTCCGAATCGTCCTTGTTGGCCGTCGTGCCGAACCGCTCGACGAGACCCTTGACGATTTCCCCGAGCATGCCGACGGCGTCATTGCGCCCATGGACGTCTCCGATCCGGCCAGCGGCGCGCAGATGGTCACCGCCGCTCTGGGCAGCTTCGGCCGGCTCGACGTCCTCATCAACAACGCCGCCGCCGCTCCGCTCCTGCCCATTGACAAGACCACCCCGGAAATCCTGCAGCAGGTCTACATGACCAACGCGGTCGGACCGGCGTGCGCGATCGCCGCCGCATGGACCGTCTTTCTCAGACAGCACGCCGAGGGGCGGCGGTCGCCCATCGGCCACTGCATCGTCAACGTCTCCACCCTCGGCACCGACGACCCCTTCCCCGGGTTCTTCGCCTATGCCGCCAGCAAAGCCCCGCTCAACCTCATGGCCAAGTCCTGCGCCAAGGAGGGGAGAGAGATCGGCGTCCGCGCCTTCGCCGTCGCCCCAGGAGCGGTTGAAACCCCGATGCTCCGAGCCATCTTTGATCGCGACGCTCTTCCCGGCGAGCACTGCCTGAGCCCCGAAACCGTCGCCGAGGAGATCCTCGCCTGCGTCTCCGGCGAACGGGACATCAAGAACGGCCAGACCATCTTTATGCGCAAGGGATCCGCCGGCACCGTCTGAGACCGACTCTCCCGACTGCTGGTTCGTCAGGACTTGGCCGGTGCCTCGGGCACCACGTTCTTCACGTACAGATCCTTCAACTGCGCCTCGGTCACGAATCCGGGCGCACCCGTCATCAGGTCCTGACCGATCTGCGTCTTGGGGAACGCGATCACGTCGCGGATGTTGTCCGTCCCCACAAGGTGCATGATCAGCCGATCAAGCCCGAACGCAATCCCCGCGTGCGGCGGAGCGCCGAAGCTCAGCGCCTCCAGCAGGAAGCTGAACTTCTCCTTCGCCTGCTCAGGCGTCAGCCCAAGCAGCTTGAAGACCTTGCTCTGCACGTCCTGATTATGGATGCGCACGCTGCCGCCGGCGATCTCACTGCCGTTGAGCACCATGTCGTACCCCGCGCTCACGATCGACTCGATCGTCACCTCGTCCTCGGGGTCCGCGTCCAGGAACGCCTGCATCTGGTCGTCCCGCGGCGATGTAAAGGGATGGTGCATCGCCACCCACTTGCCCGTCTCCTTGTTCCGTTCGAACATCGGGAAGTCGACCACCCACAGGAAGTTCCAGGGCCCGCCCTCAACCCCCGGCTTCGGAACCATGTCCATGTCCCGCGCCACCTTCTGGCGCAGCTCCCCGATCGCCTTCGTGGCGATCGCGTACGCGTCCGCCACGAACAGCACCGTGTCGCCGACCTTCAACCCAAGTGCGCCAAGCCACTCCTGCCGCGCGGGCTCGAGGAACTTCGCCACGCCCGTCTCGAACATCGGCTGGCCATCCGGCCCCGCGATGACCTTGCTCACGGCCACGCCGCCGGCGCCGAACCCCTTGACAAACTCCGTGTACCCGTCGGTGATCTTCCGCGTCAGCTTCTCGCCCCCGCCCGGCACGCGGATCGCCTTGACCACGCCCTTCTTGCTGTTGAACCGCGGCCGATCCTTCCCCTTCTCGAGCGCGGTCTTGAACACGCCGAAGTCGGTCTTGGCCGCCAGTTCGCTCACGTCGACGATCTTCAGGTCATAGCGCGTGTCGGGGCGATCGATCCCGTAGGTTTCCATCGCGTCGCGATACCCCATGACCTGGAACTTGGGCACGTCTAGCCCGAGCACGTCCTTCCACAGCCGACGCGCAAAGCCCTCCATCATCTCCATCACGTGCTCACGCCGGACAAAGCTCATCTCCAGATCGATCTGGCTGAACTCCGCCTGGCGATCGGCGCGCGGATCCTCATCCCGGAAGCACCGACAGATCTGCATGTACCGGTCGCACCCCGACACCATCAGAATCTGCTTGAAGAGCTGCGGACTCTGCGGCAGCGCGTACCACGAACCCGGAACGTGCCGGTTCGGCACCAGAAACTCCCGCGCGCCCTCCGGCGTGCTCTTGTACAGGATCGGCGTCTCCACCTCCAGAAACCCGTTCTCGTCAAAGTACCGCCGCGTCGACTGCATCACCCGGTGCCGAAGCCCCAGAATGTGCTGCATCCGCGGGCGCCGCAGATCCACGTACCGGTGCTTCAGCCGGATCTCCTCGTTGGGCAGCTTCCCGAGATCGTCCGGCAGGAACGGCGGGTTCGCCGTCTTGCTCAGCACCTCCAGCTCCTGCACCACCACCTCCACCGTCCCCGTCGCCAGCTTCGGGTTCGGCCCGCCCACGCGCGTCCGCACCAGTCCCTTCACCGCGATCACATCCTCGTTCCGCAGCTTGTCCGCCGCGTCCATCATCGCCTGGCTCACGCCGTTGTCCGGATCGAACACGAGCTGCGTGAGCCCGAACCGATCCCGCAGATCGATGAAGATCAGGTTGCCATGATCGCGGTACGAGTTGACCCAGCCGTTGAGAACAACGGTCTGGCCGATGTGCTGATCTCGCAGCTCGCCGCAGGTGACGGTCCGTCGAAGCATGGTGCACTCAGTCCGGTGAGAAAAAACCTTCCATGAACCCAATGAAAAAGGGGCCGACTATAGGTAAGTCCGGCCCCAGAGGGACTGTCTTCATGCAGCCTGCCCGCCGACCGGGCACTTGCGATCACGCCGCTCGCGCCCGCGCCCGCCCGGCCCCCAGCAGCACCAGCGATGTCACCGTGTTCAGCGCGATCCTCCAGCTCTCCTCGTGCTCCCGCGTCCACCCCGGTCCAGAGAGGTCCCGAAGCGTCTCCACCAGCGCCTCACGCGCCA
>DHLW01000039.1:0-195 GCA_002405485.1 Phycisphaerales bacterium UBA4658 | reverse complement strand
CCGCGCCCCGAACTCCATCAGCATCCCCTCGACACTCTCGATCCGCCCAAGACCCTTCACGATCATCCCCAGCCCACCCATCAGCTCGTGCGTCCGCTGCCACTGATCCCTCGGCAGGATCGCACGCAGCATCGGCTGCTTGCTCAGCAGCCGCGTGAAGAACTGCTCCGCAAGCTCCTCGCCTCGCAACGCAAG
>DHLW01000143.1:5090-23994 GCA_002405485.1 Phycisphaerales bacterium UBA4658 | reverse complement strand
CCAGCGGTCGAAGTGGAACACGTGATTCGCGGCGGTCAGGTTCAGACCGACGCCGCCGGCCTTGAGCGAGAGGATGAGCACGGGCGGAGCCGGGGCGTTGCCAGGGCGGACCTTGCTCATCTTGCTCTTATCGCCCTGGAACTCGGCGATGATGTTCTGACGCTGCGCCGGCGACGTGCCGCCGTGCAGGAGAAGCACCTCGCGATCCAGCGTCTGGCGGAGCATCGAGGCCAGCAGCAGGGACATCTGTCGGAACTGGGTGAAGACCAGGGCCTTGTCACCTGCGGCGACGACCTCCTGGAGCATCTCGACGAGGCGCTGGGTCTTGCCGGAGCGGCCCGGAGCGATCGTGGGGATGTTCGACGCGCTCTCCCCGAACTCCTTGAGGAAGTGGGCCGGGTGGTTGCAGATCTGCTTGAGCTTGATGAGCCCCGCGAGCACCACGCCCCGGCGCTGGATGCCCTCGGCCCGCTCGGCGGCCCCGAGCATGTCGGCGACGCAGGTCTGGTAGAGCGTGGCCTGCTCGGGCGTGAGATAGCAGTATTCCTTGCTCTCGACCTTGTCGGGAAGATCGGTGATGACCGTCGGATCGCTCTTGAGTCGCCGGAGGATGAACGGCTGCACCAGCCCTCGGAGCTGCTGCCCGCGGAGCTTGTCGTGGTAGCGCTCGATCGGCACTGCGAACCTGGATCGGAACTCTCCTGCCGGCCCGAGATAGGCCGGATTCAGGAAGTCCATGATCGACCACAGCTCGATGAGTCGGTTCTCCAGCGGCGTGCCGGTGAGGGCGAAGCGCCTCGGCGCGGGGATGGAGTGGATCGCCCGCGTCTGCTTGGCCGTCGGATTCTTGATGTTCTGGGCCTCATCGAGCACGACTCGGCCCCAGGGCACCTTGCTCAGCGGCTCGCGGTCGCGGTGGGCAAGGGCATAGGTCGTCACGACGATGTCGTTCTCCAGGGCCGTCTGCAGGAGCGACTCGCCCATCTGCCGTGTGAGCCCGTGGTGCACCAGCACGCGGAGGTCGGGTGTGAACCGCTTGGCCTCGTGCACCCAGTTGGCGACGACCGACATCGGGACAATCAGAAGCGTGGGCGAGTGCGCGGGCCTGGCCAGGCCGTGCGCCTGGGCGTGCTGCACCGCGAGCGATCGCTCGTGCGCGAGCAATGCGAGGAGCTGCACCGTCTTGCCAAGGCCCATGTCGTCGGCAAGGCACGCGCCGAGCCCGAGCTTGTCCAGGAATGCCAGCCAGGACAGCCCCTTGAGCTGATATGCCCGAAGCGTGCCCACGAACCCCTGCGGGGATTCGAGCATGGGCATCTTGGTGTTGGCCGCGGCGTCGCCGAAGACCGCGTCCACCCAGCCCGTCGCCTCCATCCCGAGGATCGGGATGCCGGTGTCTCTGACGTCGCTGGCATAGGCAAGCCGAAGCGCTCGGCCGACTTCCATCTTTCCAGCGGTCTCACCCGAACCCTGGTTCTCGCGGATGAACTTGATCGCGGCCTTGACGTCCTCTGGTCGGATCTCGACCCAGCGACCGTTCAGGCGGATGAGCGGCGAGTGCTGGGCGGCGAGCCGCTCGAACTGCTCCAGCGTCAGATTGGTCTCGCCCACGGCGATCTGCCAGCGATAGCTCACGAGCGACGAGAGCCCGAGCTTGGGCGTGCTGCTTCCCGCCGCACCGGGCGCGCCAAGGCCCACCGCGCCGATCGTCGACAGATCGACGTCCTCGCTCTGCACGATGAGCTTGGCGCCCAGCCGGACCGTCGGCGAGTCCCACCACTCGGGCGCGGCGACGTTGTACCCCTGCTCCATGAGCACGGGCCGCACCTCCCGAAGGAACTTGTACGCGTCGCTGGTTGACAGATCGATCTCGGTCGGCTCGGCCTGCTCGAGAACCTTCTCGAGCTTCTTGTACAGGCGCGCGGCCCGCCCCCGCTCCGAGAGGAGCAGCTCCTGCGGTTGCTCGATGCGCTGGCCCTCGCCGCTCGCTGCCCCCGGCGGGAGGAGCCAGATGTCGGAGGCGTCCACGACGACCTCGGGTGACATCACCGACTGCAAGTGCAGTGACAGCGTCCAGCGAACCTTGTCCACCGCGTCGATCTGGGCCCCGCTGGTCGGATCCGGAGCTCCAAGGTCGCGAAGATCCAGCGGTTCCGACAGCTTCAGCAGCAGCCGCCATGCCGCTCCGCTGCCGCGCTCTTCCAGCCCGCCGACCCACCGCCGAGCGCCCTTGATCAGGTCGTTGCGCGGCCCGGGACGGGCGTCGATCTCGGCGCGCTCATCGAGCAGACCGGAGAGCCAGGTGACGTGCGGATCCGCCGAGGGATCGCGTCCGTCGATGGCGTCGCGCATCTGCTCTCTGGCGAGCACGCGCCGGCAGAGCGCGTCACCCACGCGCAGCAGAAAGTCGTCCAGAATGGCCCACGGATCATGCTCGAAGACGTCCACCGCGGCACGGCAGGACCGGGGCATCGCCTTCAGCAGCGTCTGCACGCGTGTCGCCGTGTGCTCGTCGGCGAGCCACGGCTGCCAGACACCCGAGAGCGTCCCGGTCGCGTCCTGCTGCAGCATGGGCACGAACCGCTGCTGAGACAGCAGATGTCGGACGAAACGGCCCGCCGCCGCGAAGAAGTGCATCGACTCCGCCGCGACAAGCGCGTCATCGGTCTCCTGATCCGCCGATTCCTCCAGCGCGTCCAGCACGCGGGGGATGTCTCTTGGACGAACCTTGAGTGTCGGCACACGCACATCCAGCAGCGTGATTTGCGGTTGTGGCGCGTCCGCGATCGGCGCGGCGGCCGAGTCCGGCGTGTCGGCGCTGCCAGACTCGGCAGGGCGGTCCACCTCCGGATCCTCGAAGTCCACGCCCCCGAGGTCCGTCTCTTCGCTGGCCAGGTCGTGATGTGCCTCTTGCGTGCGGCTCCGAACGCCGCCCATCGCGTGCGCGACGTGCGGGCTCGGAAGCGGAACGCCCTCGGCCGCGGGCAGGCGGAGGACAAGAGAGCCCTCCTCAATGGCGGGCTCATCGTTCGGGCCGGTCGCCTGCGCGATCATCCCCAGCGCTTGACGCAGCTCCGACGCGGTCGCCGCGCCGGGATGCGCTGAGGGCACGGCACGGTCGGGGGTCCGTGCATCGCCCGGGCCGCCCTGTGCGGATGCGGGACGCTCGAAAGTGCCAAGGACACGCTCGCCCCAGAGGTGGATGCAGCCGTCCGACCACTGCGCATGCAGGACCAACAGCCGAGATTGAACCGCTGCGACGCTCACCACGCACCCACCTCCGCCCACCCCGGCGGGCCGCCGCCGGAACACCAAGCGGCCCGCCGACGGTCGGCGGGCCGAGGAATGAGGGCGGTGGGACTCGAACCCACGACCCACGGATTAAAAGTCCGTTGCTCTACCAACTGAGCTACGCCCTCAACATGTCGGTTCGCGCTTCTGGGCAACCTGCCTCGAAGCACGCGCCGAGCGCAAGGGTAGGAGCCCGCGTCGTGAAAAGCGATCCCGCGAAGGACTCCGTCGCTGCCGGGGCCTTTGGCGTGGGGGAAGGGACTCGCGTCGAGGGTCTGGTCCGATCGCTCTCCATCGCCCGAGGAGAACCCCTGTACCATTCGCGGAGTCTCCTGGCCCCTCTCCTTTGCCGCAGATTCGCCCCTTCACCATGCGACAGATCACCCTCATCACCACCGGCGGCACGATTGAGAAGACCTATGACGAGATGACCGGCGAGCTCAGCAACCGCAAGAGCGTTGTTCGGCGCATGCTCGCCCGGCTGCGACTGGAGGACACTGCGGTCTCGATCATCGAGCTGCTCAGCAAAGACTCGCTGCACATGACCGACGAGGACCGGGAGTCGATCGTCAAGGCTCTGGATGCCTGCGGAGCCGATCGGCCGTCCCCCGCGGCCCACGGCGATCCGGCGTCCCGCGCGGCGAGGCCGCCCACACGGGGCGTGGTGATCCTGCACGGCACCGACACGCTGACGGTGACGGGCCAGTACATCCTGTCGCACCTTCAGGGCATCGCCGTGCCCATCGTGCTCACGGGCGCGATGCGACCGTTCGAGATGGTGCGGTCCGACGCGCTGCAGAACCTGACGGAGGCGATGTTCGCCGTGGGAGTGCTGGGGCCGGGGGTCTACTGCGTCGCGCACGGGCGGGTGCTGGAGTTCCCAGGAGTGCGGAAGGATCGGGAACGCGGGACGTTCGTGGCCGACTCCGGTGCGGATCGGGCGGGCGCGGGCCCGCGGGGCCATTGAGCCGGCTCAGCTCTCGGCGACGCCGGTTGACGCGGCGGCGTTCTTTCTCGATGTGTGATCAACCGCGCTCTTCTTTCCCCCGGCGAGCATCACGATCCCGATCACGATGAGCACGACCGCGACGCCCTTCTTGATGGTCATCTCCTCGCCCAGCAGCCACCAGCCCAGCAGCACCGCCGTCGCCGGCGCAAGCGCAAAGGCGATCGGACGCAGCTTGCTGATGTCGCCTCCGGGCAGGGACAGCCCGATGTAGAAGAAGAAGACTCCGGCAAACCCTGCAAGCACACCCGATCCGAGGATGACCTTCGCCCAGGTGGACATCTTCATGCCCCCGGCGTCGGCCGCCTTCCACCAGAGCTGCGGCTCGGTCTTGAGCACAAGGTGGGCGACCAGAAAGCCGGCGAGCGCAAGCGGGAGGGTGACGGCGGCGCGAATCAGCGCGGTGCCGAGGGGACCGATCTCTTTGGTGTTGATCGCGCCCTTGGTGAAGATCTCGCCCACACCCCAGCAAAGGCCCGCCAGAATCGCGCAGAGAATCGCAGCCATGCCAGAGCATACCGGGCATCATGGCCGATCCGTATCCGCCGGACCCCGCTCCGCCTCGGACGGCCGGTCGGGTGGTCGCGCGGGAGGTCGATCCCCGCATCGGGCTTGCTCCTTGCCAGCGCATCCGGTACCTTCTTGGCCATGGAGTTGTCTCCGCTGCACGAACGCCTTCGCTCCGTGGTTGCCGGGCAGTCGTACCGGCAGCTTGGAGAGCTGACCGGCTCCAACGCCGAGACCATCCGCCGTTACGTCACCGGGCAGGCCCCGAGCGTCGAGTTTCTGTCGGCGATCTGCGACCGGTTCATGATCAACGGCGAGTGGCTGCTCACCGGGCGCGGGCCGATGCGTCGCCAGGAGATTCGCAAGCACGCGCTGCAGGAGGCGTCGGCGGCGGAACTGCTCAACGCCATGGCTACCACGCTCGAGCGGCTCACCGAACGCGTGGAGCGACTGGAGATGTACGTGCAGTCTCTGGAGACGCTGCTGCGGGCGGACGCACACGGTCTGCGCACGGCCCAGAGCGCGTCGGCCGGCGGACCCGCCCAATCGTCACCGTCGCCGGCCAGCGTGGACGCGCGATCCTCGCATGATCATGTCGTTCGCATCGGTCGGGCCGTGGCGCCCGCCGTGCCCGAGCAGAGCATCCATGGCTAAGCGTCGTTCCGGCAAGCGATCGCGATCGGCATCCGGCGGCTCGCCGAAGCGGTCCGGTTCCAGGCCGGTGCGATCGACGCCGGAGGATCTCGCCGCGGAGCGAGCCCACGCCGCCGATGCGCTCGTCAAGCTCCGCTCCGGAGGCGTGGCCCCCGGCACGCTGCTGCCGAGCGATCACGTGCGTCTGCTCGTCGAGCTTCTTCGTCCGCTCACGCCCGAGCTGGCCCGGCGCTGGCTCTCGGCTCTGCTGCTCGTGCCCGGGGAGGAGCGGTCTGCGGTGGTGGCGCGCGTGGAACGGGCCATCGTCGATGCCTATTCCGGCACAAGCTCGCTTGCCGAACCGATCGATCCCCGCGGTGCCCGCGAGCATCCGATCGACCTGCCGGCAATTCCGCCCGACGATCGCGCCGAAGAGCGGCAGGTGCACGTCGTGTATCCCCCTCGGCAGCGCGAGGGCTTTGTGGAGCAGGTCGTCCGCACCTATCAGCGGCAAGGCGATGCTCCCGACGGACCCTCAGATGTCCAACTGGCAGAGCCCGAATCGATGAAGCCCGGCTCGACGAACCGGCAGCGTCAGCGCCGCGCCGGTGGGTGATCGTTCACGATGCTCTGCACGTCCTTCCACGAAGTGCGCTTACCCGGAGCGATCCAGGACGCCGGGCATGCCTATGGCCGAGCGTGCCGGGAGCTGCTTGCACCCGCGGCACGCCACGCGTATGTGCACCCGTTCCTGCGGATCAATCGGACCGATCCGGAGCATCTCACTCTGAGTGCGGCGGCGTGGGCGTCGCGGTTGCCGGAGCGGTATCAGCTCCAGATCGCCGCGATGGCCTCGGGCGCCGGGGTGACCGAGGCTGCGGTGCGGGAGTGGCTGTACGCCGACATCGCCGCACCCAGACCCGGCGGCGACCATCACGCGGCGATCGGTCCTCCTGAGTTGCAGTCGCCGGCGCAGCTCATCGGGGAGCGCGGCCCGATGTGCACCGGCTTGGTTGTCTGGCAGGACCGTCGTCCCTGGACGGCGCGCAACTGTGACTGGTATGTGCAGACGCTCTCTCGCGGCACCGCCGCCGTCTTCCACGCCGTGCCGCACCGCATTCCCTGCGTCTGCGTGGGCATCATGGGCGACATCGACGCCGACACCGGCATGAACGCCGAGGGACTCTGGATGCACATGCACACCCTGCTCGCCCGGGATGAGCCGCGAGCGGGCGTGAGCTGCATCAGTTGGCTCTTCTGGATGCGTGAGGCGTTGGAGACCTGCGCTTCGCTCGAGGATCTGGAGCGTTTCATCCAGCGCACGGATCGAGATCGCGGGGTGATCCTCTTTGCCGCGTGCTCGCGCACGGGGCACGCCGCCATCTACGAGTGCTCTCGCTCGAGCTTCAAGAGAGTGGATCCATGGTCCATCGGCGGCCGCCCGGCTCTGGTGGCGACCAACCACTGCAGACACAAGCACCCGCATGACGCGCTCACGGATCCCGCGCGGGTCCGGCGCCACGGGTCCACGGTCACGCGCTGCGCTCGTGTGCTGGACATTCTCGAGTCCGCCCATCCAGAAGAGTGTCCGCACGATCTCGCCGAGATCCTCGCCGACGAGTGGGTCGAGATGCGCGACACCGCCATGTCCGCCGACCTCCGCACCATCTACTCCGCCGTGGCCGATCCGGCACACCGGGTGATCCACTTCGCCTCCGGCGCCTGCCCCGCGGCCAGCAACGGCACATGGCGCGAGATCCGATGCCGATGGGACTGACCGCAACTCGGGCTCGACCGCCCGAGCCCCGTGCACGACCCATGCCCGGTCGCAGCGGCGATGAGGCCCAATCCGTTCATTCTGACCGCACCTTGACACCCGAATCGTTCGTGGTACGCTGCTCCCGCTCTTGGTGATCACCGCTCCAGCGATGAGAACTCCTGGCGCGGCGATTGAAAAGGGAAGTGTGGTGCGATCTGGCTGTGCCGATGGGCGGGCTCGGATCAATTCCACCGCGGACGCGCCGCCGTAATGGCCCTTGTCCGTGGACTCCATGCGTGCCACTGTTCGGCCGACACCCGTCGTCCGAATGGGAAGGCCGAGTCCGCGGCGTCTCTGGGGCCTGAGCCGGAAGACCTGCCTCGAGCGTGTGTCTGCCGCCCTCGCGATTCTGGGGCGCCGGCGCGGATTCCTGCTCGGGCACACGGTGCGCTGCCGCGCACTCGTCCCGCGCCGCATCCACCCCGGCATTCTCATCGTGAGACCCACGCGTGGGCGGTTCGTGTTTCGCCGCGCGCGACACCGCGGCCTGTCGGAGGTTGTTCCCCATGCGTTTGTTCGCCCGCTCGCCTGTCCGCTCGTCCGTTCACGCCATCTCAAGCCGCCCCGTCGCTCCCACCGCTCCTGCCCGCCGCGGCCAGGGCGGGCGCGGGTCCGCGCTGGTCGCCGTGGCCGCCCTGGTGCTCAGCGCCGGTGCCGCGCCGGGCGGCATTCCGGAGTACGTCGGCGTCGGCACATTTACCGTTCCGTCGGCCAGCTTCGTCTATGACGCCCTTCCCGACGGGCGACTCGTCGGCGTCTCCGCCACCGGCCAGATTCTGCGTCAGGACAGCCCCGCCGGGTCCGCGTTCACGCCGATCGGCCAGCTTCCCGCGGGAGTCGTTCCCAGCTTCGGCGCCGGATTCGCCCGCCTCAGCCCGAGCGGATCCCGGCTTGCCATCGGCGACAACGGCGTGGGCGGCGTCATGACGATCATCCCGCTCGGCAGCGTGAGTCTCTCGCCACCAACAGTCACCTCATCGGTCACCGTGTTCAACTACCAGGCCGATTGGATCGACGAGGACACGCTCTACGTCTCCGGCTCCCCCTCCTTCGGACAGCCCACCAAGCTCTACCGCGCCTCGGTGAGCACCGGTTCGTCGACGGAAGTGGTCAACCAGATCGGCGACGGATCCGGCGGCGTCGCCATCGGTTCGGGCATCGTGTACACGGCCATCGGGTTTGATCTCGCCGGCGCTCGTGATGGCGAGATTCGCGGTTTCGATCTTGCCGCTCTGAACTCCGCCGCGGCGCCGGTCCCCTTTACCTCCGGACAGACGGTCGGTCGGCTCAACACCGCCGCGACGCTCGACTTCGATGGGTTCGGGAATCTCATCGTCGCGGGCTTCGGCGGCGTGGGGCTCATCGATCCGGCCAGCGGTCTGACTCGGTCCCTGCCGGGGCTCGACCCCGCCGGGTTCTACTCCGCCAGTTTCTCGCCACAGGCGTCCGAGATTCTCGTCCAGCAGTTCGGATCCGCCACCGTGCTTCGGTTTGCCATTCCGTCCCCGGCGTCGGCCGGCCTGCTCGTTGCCCTCGGCGTCTTCAGCGCTCGGAGGCGAAGATGAGCCGGCGTACACGCGTCTTCGCCTGTGCGAGCGGCACGCTCGCCGCCGCCGCTTCGACCATGGCCGATCCGGCAAACCCGTTTGCCACCCGCGTCGTCGCGTTCGACGCGGCTCCGGGTCAGTTCGTCCAGAACGCGCTGTTCAACAACCCGGCAAGCGCCCTTGGTCCGCCCGCGGGCGCGGGGGGATTGGCCACCCCCGACAACGCCAAGGTCGTCTCTCTCGGGTCGTTTGGCGGGTCCATCACGCTCGGCTTCAGCCGCCCCATCTACCGCAACCCGTTCAACCCCCGGGGCATGGACTTCATCGTCTTTGGCAATGCGTTCTTCGTCGCGAGCGATCCGCTCCGCAGGCACTGCGAACCCGGTGTCATCGAGGTCAGCCGCGACGACAACGGGAACGGTCAGGCCGACGATCCGTGGTTCCTCATTCCCGGTTCGCACCTGGCAGGGCCCTTGGCCCGCCAGGTGCGGCTGTGGGAGAGCGTGTCGCTCAACGCACTCTGGGTGCCGCCGGGCCGCTCCGGGTCGTGGACGACCAGCGGCTTTGCGCTCCCGAATCCGCCGTTCTCGGCTAGCCCCGTCCAGATCAACGCAGGCCCCGCGGAATCGATCTGGGGATACGCAGACCTGGCCCCGGCGGTCAGGCTTGGCGATCTGGACGCCGACGACGTCGTCGACGACCCGCTGGCCGATCCTGCCCGCTTCTACACGGTTCCGGATGATCCCTTCACTCCGGGCATTTCGCCCGGGTCGGGTGGCGGCTCGTCCATCGCCCTCTCCTGGGCCGTCGATCCGCTCACCGGCGTGTCCGCCGGGCTCGACCGTATCGACTTCGTTCGCATCTCCACGGGAGTGGACGCGGTGCATCCGATCCTCGGCGAGGTCTCCACGGAGGTCTCCGCCGTCTCCGACGTCACGCCGAACTACGTCCCCGATGTCGATCGCAGTGGCACGGTGGATGTGACGGACATCTTCGCCTTTCTGAACCTGTGGTTTGCAGGTGCCGGCGAGAACGGCGGGGCCGACTACAACGCTTCCGGGGCGACCGACATTGCGGACGTGTTTGCGTTTCTCAACGATTGGTTCTCCACGCCATGAGCGCCGCACGCATTGGAGCATCCTCGCGGACCGGACGGGCGCACCGCGCCGCCTTCACGCTCGTGGAGCTGCTGGTCTGCATCGCGATCCTCGCCGTGCTGGTCGCCCTGCTGCTCCCATCGCTCGGATCGGCCCGCGAATCTGCACGGGCGGGCGTCTGCTCCAGCAACGTCCGTCAACTGCTGCTCGCGATCGAGAGCTACGCCTCCGACCATCGCGATCGGCTCCCGCCGGGCGCACCCGACATGCTCGCCAATCGCACGCGCTGGCACGGCGCTCGGGCCTCGGCGAGCGCGGCGTTCGAGCCGCAGGGCGGAACGCTCAGCCCCTATCTCGACGCCTCCGAGTCCGACGTGGCCAGCCGCTCCGTGCGGTCATGCCCCACCTTCGCGCCAGTCGCCGAGCGGCTTCGGCGTGCCTCGGCGGGCTTCGAGCGCTCCGCGGGGGGCTATGGCTACAACAACGCCTACCTGGGGGTCGACCGCGCCCCGGCCGGCGTGCACCCCGCCTCCGGTCGGCCCATCCACCGTCTGATCACCGATCGGCTGGGCGCCCAGCGCTCCCGCTTCGCAACCCCCGCCGAGACCCTTGCCTTTGCCGATTCGGCATTCGCGGCCGGAACTCCGGACACGATGGGTCTCATCGAGTATTCCTTTCTCGAACCCCGCTACTGGCCAGACAATCCATCGCAGCGAGCCGACCCGAGCATCCACTTTCGCCACGCCGCGCCGGCTCGAATACAGAGCGCCATCGCCCGTCCGGGGTCGGCGACCGCTGGGTTTCTCGACGGCCATGTCGCACCCATCCGCATGACCTTCACGTGGTCCAGCGGGTTCTTCCCCACAAACCCTTCAGAGCTCGGGATCGGTTGGTCCGGTGAAACTGATGACAACGGCGACTTCGGCGCACGATGATGCCCGGCATGTGCGGTTTCTTCGCGAGTCGGCCATCCAGTCGTCCCAGAACGCCGAATCACGCATGTGTTGCCCTCGACCAGACCGTGACTCTCCTGGATTGCCGAATCGGAGCGGTGCATCCGTTGATATTCTGCGCGTTGAGGGGTTGTTGTGACCGATGCATGCTTGCATAATGACCCGTGGGGCGAGCCCGTGGCCCGCCCACCCGAGGCAATCATGCCTGTCACGCGATGCGTCTGCCACAACCTCTCCTTCGATGAGCTCAAGCGCCGAGCAGATGCCGAGCGGTTGTCCTTCGAGCAGCTCCGGGACAGGACCCGATGCGCCTCGGGGTGCGGCATGTGTGAGCCGTACATTCAGCTCATGCTTCTGACCGGCGAGACCCGGTTCCGCGTGATGAACACCACGATCATGAAGATCCAGATTCAAAAGCACCTGGCGCAGCGTGCCGCCGAGGCGATCGCCGCATCCGCCGCCCCGGCTCCCTCATCGTGAGCCCGGTGCTCGGGTTCCCTCACGCACGCACGCCGCCCGAGCGGTGAGCACCGGCGTCCGGATCGCCCGAAGCCGAGACGAACACGCCTCTTCCATCGAGCCGCGGCACCGCCGGCACGGCGTCGAGTCTGGCGCAGTACGCCACGTCCGCGCTCAGCCCGAGCGCACGCAGGTTTCGGCCGCCGAGTGATTCCAGCAGCGCACCTTCCACTCCGCCCGGACCGGCCGACGCCTGGCGCCACGCCTTGATCGCAATCCGGGTCGAGTCATCATCCTCACCAGCCGCCCAGCCGACGCTCATGAGTCGATCGGCAATCGCTCCCGCGGCGAGCACGTCTTCCTGGCTCACCCGGCCGTGCGTGCCGGCGCAGACCAGAGCAACGGGCTCGTCCTTGGGCGGTCCGATGACGCCCGCGAGCTCGCTCACGTTGCCGAGGCAGCCCACCAGCACATCCACCCGAGGGCGGCTCTCTGCGCACGCACGAATCGCCCGCGTGCCGTTGGTCGTTGTGAACAGGATGTTCCTCCCCGCTACGCGGTCCGCGGAGTATGCCCGCGGCGAGTTATCAAGGTCGAATCCCGGTATCCCCACTCCGCCTCGCTCCCCGCCAAAGACCCACGGCCCCTCACTCTGGTTGTGCCGTGCGTGCTCGCGTGCCCCATCGATGGTCTCGAATGTCCGAATGCCATTGGCCCCGGCGCACAGTGCGGCGCACATCGTGGTCGAGGCGCGGAGCTGATCGATGACCACCGCCACGCCGCGCAGCTCGCTCGGCTGGATCAGTTCCGGCAGCATGAACGTGCGGATCTTCCCCACGCGAGCTCTCTCGAAGCAGTCATGGCCACCGCGACACGCACCCGGCGGGAGATCGTTCGCGGCCACGCGCCACGCTGGCGCCCGCGCCCACTCTGATCGCGCCTCGGTTCATGACCTCGGCCGGCATCGAGACCGAGGGATCGACTGCGCGATGCTGAGCGGAGGCGTACTCGGCTTGCGACGACCTGCACCGAAACGTCACGGGCAGCCCGCAAACCACGCGTTCAGGAAGGTGAACACGTCGTTGATCTCAAGCATGCCGGAGTTGTTGAAGTCCGCCGGGCACGCGGGGCAGTTCGGCGTCGCACTCGTGGGCGTGCAGTTGGTGTTCGGCGGACATGCCGCGCACGCCGTCGCCCCAACCACCGGCGAGAACGTTCCCACCGGACACGCCGTCGGCGCCGCCGATCCCGCGGCCGCGACGAAAGTCCCGATCGGCGCCGGAATGCACGCGCTCGACCCCGCGGGGGCATATGTCCCGGGCGAGCAGATCACCGGCGCTCGACCAGCGCCGGCACACGCAAACCCCGGCGGACACAGCACGCACTCCGGCGATCCCGGCAGCGAGGTCCTTCCCGGTGGACAGTCCTGGCACGTCCCGCTCCCGGTTGTCGATGCAAACGTGCCCTCGGGGCAGGGCATGCATGCCTGTGCGCCCACGACGTTGCTGAACTGTCCAACCGGACACGCCTGGCAACTGACGCTCCCCGAGACGTTGTTGAATGTCCCTACAGGGCACGGCTGGCACGCTGCCGACCCGATCAGGCTGGTGAATGTTCCGGGCACGCACGGCTGGCAGCTTGTGTTGCCTGTCGTTGCGGAGAACGACCCCGCAGCGCACGGCAGGCAGCTCGTGTTGCCCGTCGTCGATGAGAACGACCCCGCGGGGCACGGCGTGCACGAGATGGCCCCGGTCGTGTCGCCAAACGTTCCCGCCGGGCAGGCCTGGCACGACGTCGATCCGATCACGTTGGCGAACTGCCCAGCAGGGCACGCCACGCACGAAGTCTGACCGGGCAGACTGGAGAACGTCCCAAGAGGGCAGGGCTGGCACGCCGTCGCGCCCGCGACACTGCTGAATGTTCCGGGCGAGCACGGCACACACGGAGCCGATCCCGTCGAGCTGAAGGTTCCTGGGCTGCACACCTGCCCAAGTGCGCTCATCGCCGAAAGTGCCCAGCACGCCACCGACAAACACAACACTCGTTCCATGGACACGTGAATGCTCCGTCTTTCAAGCTGTGTGAGACCACCCCGCTACAGCATACCCCATGCCATGACCCGTGCGGTCGCCGGCGGGGTGATAACCTGCACCTCATGCGCTCACTTCGGAAATACTCCAGTTTCACATCGGACTCCCTGAAATGATCGATCTTGCCACCATCCGAACCCTTCTCGAATACACCGACTGGAGCAACTCCCGACTGCTCGAGGCCGCGCTCCCGCTCTCTGATGAGCAGCTTGATCGACCCCTGGACATCGGCCCCGGGACGCTCCGCAGGATTCTCATCCACACCTTCAATGGCGAGTATGTCTGGCTCCGCCGATGGCGAGGCGAACACGAGACAAAGTGGCCCAGCGAGAGCGACCCGACTCCGGTCGCCGCCCTGCAGGTCGCCTTTGCGGCAAACGCTCGCGAACGCGACGCCTATCTCGCCCGGGTCTTTGACGCTGATCTTGCGCGAATGCAACCCTATCGCGACAGCAAGGGCAACCCCTTCAAGGCCCCGCTGGGCGAGATGCTCATGCAGGGCGTCATGCACTCCAAGCATCACCAGGCCCAGGCCTGCAACGCCCTCCGACGCCTCGGCGCACAGTGGCCTGAGCTCGACTACATGATTCGCATCCGCATCCCCGGCTGAGCTCCGTCACCCCGATCCCTCTCACCGCTGCATCGCCCGCTCCGTCGCGGCTCTGCCTGCGTCCCGGTACTCGGGACGCTTTTGTCCTTGCATTTTTGGATACCGTTCGGTACTCTCGATGCATGGGCGATGTTTCCGCGGTGCGCGATCTGCTCCGACTCACACTGACCTCCGGGTTCGGGCCCGTGCTCATCCGCCGCGCTCTGGAGACCTTCGGGTCGCCGGCGGCGGTCCTCTCCGCCACGCCGGGCGCGCTCACGCGGATCCGCGGCGTCGGCGACGATCGAGCGCGGCAGATCGCCCAGAGCATGGCACTCTCCGAACGGCTCGCGGACGACGAGCTCGCTCTTGCCCACACCCTCGGTGTGGACCTTCTGGGCCTGGGCTCCCCGGCGTTCCCGCCACTGCTGGCCTCCATCCCGAACGCCCCAGTGCTCCTGTACGTCCGTGGTGAGCTGCAGCACGCCGCCGCCGATCGATATCCCATCGCGATCGTCGGCTCGCGCTCCTGCTCGCATTACGCCATCGAGCAGGCCGAGCGGTTCGGCCTCCACCTGGCGCAGGCCGGACTCACCATCGTCTCGGGCGGGGCACGCGGCGTGGACACCGCGGCCCATCGCGGCGCGCTGCGAGCCAAGGGCCGGACCGTCGCCGTCCTCGGGTGTGGTCTGGCTGAGTGCTACCCCCCGGAGAACCGCGACCTCTTCGACCGGATCTCCGCTGGCCACGGATGCGTGATCTCCGAGCTTCCCCTGCGCACCCCGCCGAACGCTGAGAACTTCCCGGCACGCAATCGCATCATCTCGGGGCTGTCCCTGGGCGTTCTGGTGGTCGAGGCCGGCAAGAAATCCGGGGCCTTGATCACCGTCCGGACCGCAGTCGAGGAACACGGGCGAGAGGCCTTTGCCCTTCCGGCACGGGTCGATTCTGCACATGCCGAGGGGTCCCTTGAGCTGCTCAAGTCCGGGGGAGCCCAGCTCGTCACCCATCCCGACGACATCCTGCACGCGTTGGAAACCCCGGCCCGACATCTCTTTGCCGGGTCGCACCAGGTTCGATACGCCCCGACGATGCCCGACTCGGTGGACTCCGTAGCCCAAGGCGAGGTCGCGCCGTCACGGGAGAGCGCGCCGGCCCGTGCTCATCCGCCCGGCGACGGCCCGCGTGATGCTGGATTGACGCCGGCACAGCGCGCGATTGTGGAGGCCCTGGACGCTCCTCGGACCATCGACGACCTCGGCCAGCGTCTGGGCATGGATATCGCCAAGCTGCGGACCGACATCACGGTTCTGGAACTCAAGCGCCGCATCGTCCGCAGAGGGTCGGCAATCGAGCGCCGCGACTCCGAATCTCGGCTCGCCTGAGACAACCGCCATGAGCCGACAGCGTGTTCCGCGGCGACTCTGAGCGCAGTTCGTGCGCGTCTGGGCGATCAAGAAGGGGAATGTCGGGCTCGAAGATCCAGGATGTTTGGCATACGAACGGACAAAAATACCAAAAATCTCACCAACACGCTTGTTGCTTGGCCGATGATCGGCTATCTTTTCCCAAACGATCCTCTTCGGGGCAAAGTGTACCGATCGACGCCCCGAGGTCGATCAACCCCGTGGGCTGGCGTTCAGCCCAACCTGTCGCGGATCGACAGGTCAAGTTCCCCAACGGGTGGAATCCCTACACCGCTTCGTGCTCAGACGCAATCAGCCGGTTCGCTTCACAGGCGTGCTCATGCGGGTTGCGGATGACAAGGCGAGCCTCGCGCTCAACGGCACGAACATGGATGGCGTTCGGGGTGCATGCTCAGTCCTTTTCTTGGCCAGAGCACGTCTGGCTGACTCGGGCTGATCGGCACCTCCGGCATCGCGGGAGTTTCCGCCATGGCACTGCTCTCTGCCGCAATCGCTTCTCTGACCTCCGCCCTTGGCACGGCGACACCGTCGCCATCTGCGGGCTCCGGCGTTGCCGGACCCAATGGGTCCGGGTTGCCGGCGACCGCGGTCGCGGGGTCGCCCCTGGTCCGGCTCGGGCCCGGTGGTGACTTTGTGACTGAGCTTCGTTCGGAGGCTGGCGGCCGCCTGCGGCGGGTCGATGTGCTGGAACGGGGCGGCGACGGCGAGGATCAGGCAGGGTCGGATTCGTCGAGTGGAGGGTTCTCCCTCCATCGTCGCCGGGCCCCGCTCGCGGCTTCAGCGTCGACGCCTGGGAACGAACACGGGGTTGGTGCGTCCGGCACGGCATCGGACCAGGTCCAGATGTCGGCGCTGGCGCTCCGAGCCGGCACGCTGCTGGCCGTCGATCGCGCTCTGACCCGGCAGTCAGACGTGCTCGCGGAGGCCCTGTCGTGCTGCACCACGCTGGCATCGGCGATGGCGCCAAGAGGCCAGATCGTGGTTCGTCCGGGCGGCGGCGTGCTCGCGCCGCAGGCGTTCGCGCCACGATCGCTCGCGGGGGATGCATCCCCGCGAACCGATTCGCCGCTCTCTGTCCCTGCGCGTCGTTCGTCCCCGTCGACTCTGCCCGCGGCTCATCGTGAGACGCCCGGGCGGGCCCCCGCGTTTACCCCGTTCGTCCGGCTCGAGGATGCTCCCCATGAACCTCACCCCCAAGCAACTGAAGATCCTGCAGCTGATCCGCGACTGCCGCGTTCGCCATGGCTATTCGCCGACGATGCAGGAGCTCGCCGATCAGATCGGCGTCAGCAAGGTCACCGTGTTCGAGCACGTCGAGGCGCTTATCAAGAAGGGCGCGCTCACCCGCGATCCCAACAAGGCGCGCTCTTTGTCGATCGCTGACGGGGTGGTCGTCCCCGACGAGGGGCGCCCCCTCCGCTTCCCGCTGGTCGGGAAGATCGCCGCCGGCTATCCCATCGAGAAGGTCCAGGACCACGATGAGCTCGACCTTCTGGACGTCGTCGGCCCGAGGCCCGGTCGGCATGGCGCGATGTTCGCGCTCCGCGTTCAGGGCGAGAGCATGAAGGACGAGGGCATCCTCGACGGCGACTACATCCTCGTCGAGCGCACCGACACCGCTGGCAACGGCGACCGCGTCGTCGCCCTGCTCCCCAACGGCGAGACCACCCTCAAGACCTTCTATCGCGAGGCCGACCGCATCCGCCTCCAGCCCGCCAATCCGGACTTCCAGCCCATCTTCGTCAAGGACTGCAAGATCCAGGGCATCGTGCGATCCGTTCTGCGGAAGTACTGAGAGTTCGGCATCGATACATCAAGCTCCTGAAACACCAGGCTCCGCACGGCATCGCGCTCCGGGGGCATCGGGCTCCTCGGGCATCAGGGTGCCGGGTCGGCCCCGCGGCGGTCGCTCCGGCTTGCGCGATGGGGGGCCGGCTGGCGGGCGGTGGCTGGATCGGGCCACGGCGTGTCGTGTCGGCGGACAGCGGGCTCAGCTCATGGCGATGCCGAACTCTTCGTTGAGCACCCGCCGCATCTGCTCGGCGGGCTCACCCGTGTGATCGATCTGGTGCGCGTGCCAGCCTTCGGCTTTCGCCGAGGCCACGTTCTCCGCCAGATCGTCGAAGAACACGATGCTCGCCGGCGGGAATCCGGTTCGGTCGGCCAGGGCGCGATAGATGTGGCCGTCGGGCTTGGCGAGCCCAAGCAGGTGCGATGCGTGCGGGTGCCGGGGCATCCGCGGGGCGACGAACCGCACCGGATGGCCCGCTCGCTGATTGTGCATGATCGCCCAGTGGCTGGCGTTGGTGTTGCTGAGAATTCCGGTGTGCAATCCGGCGGCGTGCAGATCGTCGATCAGTTCCGCGACCCCGGCGTACTCGCCGATGATCCAGTGCTCGTGCATGGCCCGGAACTGCTCGGGCGAGTATCTGCCCAGCGTGGTTCGGCTGATGGCCTCGAAGAACTCATCGCAGGTCAGCCGCCCGAGCTCGTACTCTCGGTGGATCGCCCGCCGCTGGGCTCGGTGTTCGGGGGTGACGTCCTCGTCGGCGACGTCGATCCCGACTCGGTTGCCGGCTTCCTTGATCGATCGGCAGATTCGCACGACCACGCCGCCCAGGTCAAACACGACGAGTTGAACCGGCGCTGGGATGACGATGGTGGGGGGGCTCATCGCGAGCGAGGGTACGCGCGACGGGTTCGAGGAGCCGGAGAAGGTGAGCGTCGCGGCTGCGAGCGCGATCCAGATACCAGTACGACCGTGGCGGGGTGAATCCGGGCACCCGTCGTCGCAGCTCCGTGAGCGCGATCGGCTGACGAAGCGCCACCGGCGCGTCGATCTCGATGGCATAGCCGCTCTCGAGCCCGGCGAAGTACTGCCGGAACGCGGTTCTGGAGACGCCGCAGGAGAGACGGACACGCCGCCACAGCACGCCGATCCGCTCGTGATGCACTCTGGCGACCAGGCCTCCGCCCAGGAGGGCCGCCTGGGGCATGGTGCTGTAGACCCAGAGGGTGTCAAGGGGTCCGATCGTTGGCCGAACGCGCCGGAGCTCGAACCGCTTCCGACCAAGGATGATCGACTCGGCATGGTCCGGATGAACCGAGAGGAGCAGTGTCCGCCGAGCCCGGAACGCGAACGCAGGATCCGCGTCGGTGGTCGCGCGGCTCAGCACTCGTCCTCCTCGGCGACGTCGGACTTCATGATCTCCTGCATCGCGCTGGTCGCGAAGGCGCCGCGCGGCAGTTCGAAGACGCACTTGATGTACTCCCCGTGTTCATCGGCCCCTGACTCCACATCGGGCATGGTGAGCGGAACGCGCAGAGGCCTGCGCTTGCCGGTCAGCAGCTCGCGCACGCGGCGCGGGGCGTCCATGATCTCCCGCTCGCTGAGGCCCGCATCGGCGAGGGCTGCGAGCTCGATCTCCAGCGGCCGGCCGGACGGGCGGGTCATCTCCGGACCCCACATCGGGCCCGAGGGGGAGA
>DHLW01000143.1:0-4867 GCA_002405485.1 Phycisphaerales bacterium UBA4658 | reverse complement strand
CGTGCTTGAACGCCAGATCACCCGTGAGCAGCGCTTCGAACGATCCCTCCATGAGTCGGGCGTCGAGGACGGCGTTGAAGATCGCCGACTGCATCGCCGTGAGGAAGAAGTCGACGTCGGACCGTTCGACGGCGGCGATGGCCCGATCAGCCGACTGCCCACGGGCCAGCGACTGGAGCACGCGCTTCTCGGTGTGCGCCGCACCGGGCAGCGCGTTGATGGCGTCTTCGAAGCGGCCCGCCGAGTACAGAGCTCTTGCCTCCGGCTGCATGGTCGGCCAGTCCGGACACGGACCGAGCATCGCGTCGAGCGCGCCCCGATGGTCGCCCTTGAGAATGGCTCGTCCCACGATGTGGTTTCGTCGGGTCATCCCGAATCGCTGGACGCCGATGCGATTGGGCACGCCGAGGCGGGCGAGCATCGCGAGGGCTTTGTGCGCGTGCACGACGCGTGCGGGACTGGTCTTGCGGATGCGGATCACGAATCGGTTGCCGCGGAGATGTCCCCGTCGCAGCTTGTTGGTGTGCCGATCGAGCCACAGGATGGAAACGCCCGGATGCTGGAAGACCCCGAAGTCGTTCTCGCTCTTGCCCGGGAGGTGGACGCTGAAGAGCTGGGTGGTCACCGCGAGGCGGTCCTTGAGCCCGGCGAATCCGACGTCATCACGCCGGACCCGGAAGTGGTCGGCGAGAATGCGGACCACGTGCATCGTCGACATGTTGATCTTCTGCACCCAGAGATACAGGTGCTCGCCGGATCCGATCGGCTCGTAGGCCGGGAGTTCTTCGACGATGAAGTCCTCCGGGCGTTCCTTCAGCACGCCGCCGACGGGCGAGATCGACGCGGTGAGGTACCTGCTTGGGGTCGTGTGCGGATCGAAGCTGCTCACGTAGCAATGGTACAAGCACGCGGCCATCGCAGAAGACGGTCAGGCACCGAGAATCACCCGCCATGACCCGCGGAGCGGCGTGCGAGACAGATCTGGACATCGAAGACGGGTGCAACGCGTGCGCAGCTGCAAGGGTTGCCGGCGGCGCCCCCGGGATGTCCGGGCTCGTCGATCAGGTGCGGGGCGATCAGGGGCGAGGATTGTTCGCCCACCCGAAGGTGCGCGGGGTGTTGAGGTCAGCCCAGCTCGGGGCCACCTTGAACCAGCCGTTGCGGCCCTGCAGGTACAGGTCGTTGGCGGTGAAGTCCCCGACGTCGCTCTGGCTTGCCGGGAGCGGGCCACGCGGCAGACGCAGCAGTTCGACCGTGCCATCGATGTACGCGGCGTGCCCGCCCTTGGCGTGGCGATCGGTGATCTGGTCCCAGTTGCTCCACATGCCGTCGGGCGACGGGCCGTTCCACCAGGTCGTGTCCTCTTCGATGAACACCGGGAGCGAGCGGATGTACTTGAGCTCCGACTGCGGAGGCATGCCCGTGCGCGAGGCCTGGGCCGTACGGTTCCGGCACCGCTGATCCCACGCCACGAAGTAGTTCCCCGAGATCCGAGCCCCGGATGCTCCCGTCACCATCGTGTAGTCAAAGTTGATCGCCCGGGGCGAGAGGAACTCGTTGAACAACACGATCTGGAGCTGGCCTTCGGGCGTGTTCCACTGCGGGTCGGTCGGGCCCGATGAGATTTTCGTCGGCGTCTTCCGCTTGTTCGTCGGACACTCGAAGATCTTGTCGACGTTCTGCATGTACGCGAATCCGGGACCGATCTTCCCGGGATTGGCGGAAGAGATCGCCTGCGTCGGATTCTCCGGCTGGGCGTACCAGAAACGGATCGGCGCCCGGCTGCCGGCCTCCCAGATCTGCTCCTTGAAGTCCTGTGCGTATGCGGTGTAGCCGACGGTCACCTGCTTGATGTTCGACATGCAGGCCACGGTTCGGCCGGCGTCGCGCGCCTTGCTCAAGCTCGGGAGCAGGATGCCGATGAGCAGCGCGATGATCGCGATCACCACCAGCAGTTCGATCAGCGTGAAGCCGCGCACCGCTCGACTACCCGCCGCCGAGTGACACACGCAACGCTCATGGTTCCAAGTGCCCATCTTCACAGACTATCTCAAGTCGTCTGAGAGCACCAACGCAAACCCCGGGAATCCCCAGATGATCCTGGGGAGGGCGATGAGTTCGTGCTTTGTTTGGACATAGCATCGGACCCGTGCAGTGGGAAACGGGCGACGCGGGTGCACTTGGCGTGGGCCGTGGCTCGTGCATCGCCGCTGGTGGCACTTTTTCGAGGTGTGCATGTCCTGGCTCCGAATTGCAGACGCACTGAAAGCCCCGGTCGGAACGCGTGTGACGGTCAAGGGCTGGGTCCGCACGCGACGGGACTCCAAGGCCGAGGGCGGTCTGGCCTTTGTCGCGCTGCATGACGGATCGTGCTTTGACACGATCCAGATCGTCGTCAAGGGCACGCTCCCGAACTTCGCGGGCGAGGTTGCGAAGCTCACGCCCGGGTGCGCGATCGAGTGCGACGGCGTGATCGTGCAGAACCCCAAGGGCGGGAACGAGATCCAGTGCGAGAACCCCTCCCCCCCCGCGGGCGACGCGATCCGCGTCGTCGGGTGGGTCGAGGACCCGGACACGTATCCGATCCAGCCCAAGCCGCACTCCTTTGAGTATCTGCGGGAGGTTGCGCACCTGCGTGTGCGGACGAACACGTTTGGCGCGGTGGCGCGTGTTCGGCACTGTCTGGCGATGGCCATACACCAGTTCTTCCATCAGCGCGGCTTCTACTACGTGCACACGCCGATCATCACCGCCAACGACTGCGAGGGCGCTGGTCAGATGTTCAAGGTGAGCACGCTGGACATGATGCGGCCGCTGCCGCGCGTCGCCAAGGAGGCCCAGTCGCCCGAGGCGACTGAGCACTGCAAGGACCTTGCGGCCAAGGCGAACATGCCCGCGTGGACCTATGGACAGGTCGACCACTCGGGCGACTTCTTCGGGAAAGAGGCGCACCTGACGGTCTCGGGACAGCTCAATGTCGAGACGTATTGCATGGCGCTCAGCCGTGTGTACACCTTCGGTCCGACGTTCCGCGCGGAGAACTCGAACACCTCCAGGCATCTCGCCGAGTTCTGGATGATCGAGCCGGAGATCGCGTTTGCCGATCTGAACGACGACGCGAACCTCGCCGAGGACATGCTCAAGCATCTGTTCCGCACGGTGCTGAGCGAGCGGTCCGACGACATGAAGTTCTTCGCCGAGCGGATCGAGAAGACCGCGATCAGCCGGCTGGAGCACATTGTGGAGAAGCCGTTCCTCCGCGTGACGTATACCGAGGGGATCAAGATCCTCGAGGACGCGATCAAGGGCGGCCGCAAGTTCGAGTTCCCGGTGCAGTGGGGCACCGACCTGCAGAGCGAGCATGAGCGGTTCCTGACCGAGGAACACTTCAAGCAGCCCGTTATCCTCACGAACTATCCCAAGCAGATCAAGGCGTTCTATATGCGGCTCGACGACAACTGCGAGCCAAACCGCCAGACGGTGCGCGCCATGGACGTGCTCTGCCCGGGCATCGGCGAGATCATCGGCGGCAGCCAGCGCGAGGAGCGGCTCGACAAGCTCGACTCACGCCTGGACGAGATGGGGCTGAAGAAAGAGGACTACTGGTGGTACCGCGACCTGCGCCGCTACGGCACCGTGCCGCACGCGGGCTTCGGGCTCGGCTTTGAACGCATCATCCAGTTCATCACCGGCATGCAGAACATCCGCGACGTGATCCCGTTCCCGCGAGCGCCGAAGCAGGCCGAGTTTTGAGCACGTCTCGGCACATCCAAGGAATCTATCGATGGCACTGTGGCTTGTTCGGGCCGGCGCGCATGGCGAGTTCGAAGACGCGTTCATCACAAAGGGCCAGATCTGCCTGACATGGGATGGCGCGGCTCAGGCGCAGTCACTCGGCCATCTGAATGACGCGGAGTCCATTCGCAGAGCGATCAGATCGTTCTACCCCGGATGGGCCGATGGCAAGTACGTCCAGCACGCCGGCCAGTGGAGAGCATTCTTGCACTCGATGCAGCCGGGGGATCTGGTCGCGATGCCTCGGAAGCGGCAGAAGTCCATCGCGATCGGAGAGGTCGTCGGCGGGTATGAGTTCGATGCCGCCGCGAGCGAGCCATTTCGACACACTCGAAAGGTGCGGTGGATCGATGTCGAGCGGCCCAAGGTGGCGTTCGATCCCGATCTGCTGAACTCTTTCAGCGCGATGTCCACGATCTGTCAGATCAAGCGGAACGACGCGGAGCAGCGCGTTCGCGCTCTACTCAAGATCGGGAGCATGCCCGCGGCATCCGCTCGCTCCGCCGCAAACCAGTCCTCCAAGCCGAGCGCCGACGAGGAGGATGATCGCGACATCGAAGTCGATCCCGGTCAGATCGCTCGCAACCAGATTCGCACACACATCTCCAGGAAGTTCGTGAACCACGACTTCGCCCGGCTGATCGACTCGATCCTGAGGGCCCAGGGGTATGTGACGGCCATCGGTCCTGTTGGCGCGGATCGCGGGGTGGACATCCTCGCTGGATCAGGTCCATTGGGCTTCGGGGAGCCGCGCTTGTGCGTGCAGGTCAAGTCCGGCGATGTCGTGGTCGACAGGCCGACGCTCTCTGAGCTTGTCGGGGTCAAGGCGAGGTTCAAGGCCACGTACGGGCTGCTGGTGTCATGGGGCGGATTCAAGAAGACGGTCGAAGACGAGCGACTCTCCGAGTTCTTTCATGTGCGGATGTGGGATGCCGAAGACGTGATCGACCTCGTGCTCGAGCACTATCCGCGGCTTGATGAGGACATCCGTGAGCGTCTGCCGCTCACGCAGATCTGGGTCCTCGATCCGACGTTGCTGGATGTATGAGCACGCAGAAACTTCTGCCGCCCC
>DHLW01000005.1:10070-23526 GCA_002405485.1 Phycisphaerales bacterium UBA4658 | reverse complement strand
GTAGAGCGTGGTGGTCTTGCCGGACCCGGTCGGGCCGGTGACCAGGATCATCCCGTAGGGCTGCTCGATGACCGACTCGAAGTAGGCCACATCATCCGCCGGGAAGCCCAGGTCCGCAAAGCCGCGGATCGAGCTGCTGCTGGCCAGCAGTCGCATGACCACGTTCTCGCCGTTGACCGTCGGAATGAGCGAGAGGCGGATGTCGACGGTTCGGCCGTTGTGCGTGAAGCGGATCTTGCCGTCCTGCGGCTTGCGGGTGACGGTCAGATCCAGGTTTGCCATCACCTTGAGCCGCTGAACCAATCCCTGGTGCACGTCGACCGACGGACCCTTGAACTGCTGCAGGGTTCCGTCGACGCGGTAGCGCAGGTGGAGGTCGTTCTCATCCGGCCCGATGTGAATGTCGCTCGCGCCAAGGTCGATTCCCTGGGCGATGATCTGGTTGATCGCGGCGACGATCGGCTCCTTGCCGGTGGTCAGCGCCTCGGGCTCGGTCGACGCGGCGCGCTGCGCGGTGGCGGCGTCCCGAGGACCCGCGGTCAGGGCGTAGGCGCGATCGATCAGGTTGCCGAGCGCTTCGGGTTCGACCAGCACCGGCTCGACCTCGCACTTCAGCAGCGTGCGAAGCTGATCGACGGCGCGGAGATCCAGCGGGTCGGCCATGCCGACGGTGGCGAACTCGCCGATGATGAACAGCGGGAACGCGCGGAGCGACTCGGCGATGGAACGCGGCAGCTTCTGCGTGTTCGTGAAGTTCACGTCATAGTTGGCGGGATCGACGAACGCGCACTCGCTCACCGCGGCTCGAACCAGGGCCACGGTGCGGGCGTCAACGGCCTTCATGTCCGACAGCGCCCTGGTGGCCGTCGTGTCGCGAGCCGCCGCAGACGCCCGGGCCGCGTCCACCTGCTCGCGGGTGACGAGGCGCTCGGCCAGCAGTGCGGCGATGACGAAGTCGTCGTGCCCCTGCATTCAGGCCGCCTCCTTGCTGTCGACGCCCTTGCCCATGGTCTGCGAGCGTGCGGCCTCCAGCAGCGCGACGACCGCATCCTCATGCGTCGGGCCTTGTCCGACGAAGCTCGTGCCGTGCGAGTAGGTCGGCGTGCGGGCGGTCTGGGCCACACGCTGTACGCGGATCAGCAGCGCGTGCTCGTGCGTCCCGTCGGTGAATGTCACACGCAGGCGGCATCCTCTGGGGAGGAACACGCCCGACTCGATGTTCATTCCGCCACGGGAGCAGTCGGTGATGTCCACGTTCAGCACGCCGGTGCCGTCGCCGACGGTTCTGGAGAGCGCGACCTGGTCGGCGTGCTCTTCCCCGACGCGCACGATCGCGGGCAAGCGGCATTGAAGCCGCTCGTACTGGCGCACCACGCTCTGATCTGGACGTTTGTCGGGCATGTTGATCGCTCTGCCGCGTCCGGGTCGACGCACGGTGGCGTATCGACCGAGAACAGGGGGGTGTTCACCCGCCTGTGCGGTGAGTCCCTGAATGCCTGTGAGCCATGCTGGTTATCGGCCGCTCCTGAGCCAGCCGAATGGCGTTCTAGGGAGCTGCGGTCTGCCGGACCGCCGTCGTTCGTATGGCGTCGGGGTCGATATGCTTGGGCCATGTCCAGAGCCGCCGACGCACGTGCCACAAAGTTGACCTATGCCGACGCCGGCGTGAACCTTGGAGAGAAGGACACGTTCACCGAGTCGCTGGAGTCGATCATGCGGCGGACGCATGGTCCGCGTGTGATTCGCAATCCGGGCGGGTTCGCCGGGTTGTTCCGACTGGATTACAACCAGAAGCTGTTCGCCCGGAACTACAAGGATCCGGTGCTCGTCGCGTGCACCGACGGATGCGGGACCAAGGTCAAGCTCGCCGGACAAGTCGGGAAGTACGACACGATCGGCATCGATCTTGTGGCCATGAACGTCAATGACATGGCCGTGCAGGGCGCCGAGCCGCTCTTCTTCCTGGATTACATCGCCGTCGGGAAGGTCGAGTCGCGGATGCTCACTGACATTGTCAAGGGGGTTGCCGAAGGGTGTCGGCAGGCGGGGTGCGCGCTCATCGGCGGGGAGACGGCGGAGATGCCGGACGTGTACGACGCGGGCCCGCCCCCGGAGTTCGATCTTGCCGGGTTCGCCGTGGGTGTTGTGGAGCTGGAGCGGGCCGTCGACCCGGAGCGTGTCGAAGCGGGGGATCTGGTCCTTGGGCTCACCTCCAGCGGCGTTCACAGCAACGGCTACTCGCTGGTTCGCAAGGTGGTGTCGAGCGCCGGGCTGGATCTGAAGAAGGTCTATGACGAGCTGCTTCCGCCGACCGCATCGCGCGGGCGTCGCGGCGGGGCTCGCCAGGGCCGCAAGTCGAGCACGCCTCCGCCCGCCGCGCCGACGCTGGGCGAGGTCCTGCTCACCCCGACGCGGATCTACGCGGGCACGATCACCAAGCTGCTCAGGCAGTACAAGGTGAAGAAGGTCGTCAGCGGCATGGCGCACATCACGGGGAGCGGGATGTGCGGCAACCTGGAGCGGGCCCTGCACAAGAAGGTCGACGCGGTGATCGATCGCGCGAGCTGGCCGATGCCCCCGCTGTTTGCCTTCCTGCAGAAGCACGGCGGGATCGACACCGAAGAGATGTACCGGGTGTTCAACATGGGCATCGGATACACGCTGATCGTCCGTCCGACCTTTGCCGAGAGTGTCAAGGAGCGGCTGGAGAAGCTGGGCGAGACGGTGCACGTGATCGGCAAGGTCGTGAAGGGCAAGGGCGAGGTCCGCTGGTCGTGACTTCCCACAGAAGCGGACGAGGGCCATACGCTCGCACGGATCGGGCACACTGACTCATGTGGTTCCACACGCTCAGCCCCTTTGCGGTGCGTCTGACCGAGTCCTTCGGGGTGCGGTGGTACGGGCTGTCGTATGTCGCGGGGTTTCTCATTGCGTACGCGCTCATGCGCTGGATGGCCCGCCGAGGGCTCACGCTCATCCCGATCGATCGCGTGACCGACGCGCTCATGTGGCTGGTGCTCGGGACGCTGGTGGGGGGGCGTCTTGGGTATTGCCTGTTCTACGACCGCTCGCTGTTCTCGCTCGTCATCGATGCTCCGCCGTGGTGGGGCGTGCTGGCGATCAACCACGGCGGGATGGCCAGCCATGGGGCCGTGGTCGGGCTGATCCTGGCGTGCTGGCGCATCAGCCGTGGTTGGCGCGGCGAGCGTGGCGGCATCGAGGGTCGCTGCTCATGGCTGCATGTCATGGATGTCGCCGCGTTCATTGCGCCTCCTGGCGTCATGCTGGGTCGGCTGGCGAACTTCGTGAACGGGGAGTTGCTCGGACGCATCGTCGCCGATCCCGGTCAGAAAGGCCCATGGTGGAGCGTGCAGTATCCGCACGAGCTTGGGCTTCCGGCGTCGCAGCTTCGCCAGACGCCCGAGCAGTGGGCGGAGATCGAGCGTCTGGCGGCGCAGGCCGCGCCGGGCCGGACGCTAGGTCAGGGGATCGATGCGCTCGTGGCCCAGTCATCGAAGTACGCCGACCAGTTGCGTCCGCTGATCTCCGCGCGGGCGCCGAGCCAGCTCGTGCAGGCCGCCTGCGAGGGCGTTCTGCTGGGGATCGTGCTGTGGCTGGCGTGGATGACCCCGCGCAAGCCCGGCGTGATTTCGGGCGTCTTCCTGCTGGGATACGGGCTGCAACGCATCGGCACGGAGTTTGTGCGACTTCCCGATGCCCATCTGGCCGTTCCGCGGCCCATGGGTCTGACCTATGGCCAGTGGCTCAGTGTCGCGATCATCGCCATCGGTGCGACCGTGCTGCTGGCCGCGAGCCGATCCAAGGCGTCTGTCATCGGGGGCTGGCGTGTGCGGTCGGCCGATCCGAGTCGATGACGGGTGCGGCGGTCCGTCGCCGCGTGCAATGCCGAGCAGTTCGACTCAGTTCGACGACGATGCGCCGAGTTTCTCCTCGGCCCTGGCCAAGAGCAGGGTCAGGATCAAGGCGACCACGATCAGTGCCGCGGCGATCAGGATCTGAACCGCGGTCGGAGAGAAGAAGGCCACCGGCCAATCGTCGGGCTTGATCGACGCCAGCGTTTCCTCGGTGAGCACGCGCCCCTTCACGACATCGCCCACCTTGGGCTGGACGCCCTGCTGAAACGGCCACAGGGCGACGACCGATCCGACGAGCAGTCCGAGCAGCATGCCCATGGTGGACTGGGGGAACCGGGCGAGCGTCCACTTGCGCCCCACGCTGACGCTGGCGAGGCCGACAAGCATGCCGACGGCAAACGGCGCGAGCGTCAACGCCACGCCGAACGCCGAAGCGAAGTCTCTGGCGATGAGCGCGTCCTTGAAGCCCGAGACGCCGCCGAGGATCGGGACATAGAGCCCCATGAGCAGCAGGACAAACGTGCCGCTGCCGCCCGGGAGCACGGTGGCGCCGGCGGCGAGCACGCCCCCGATGGCGAGCTTCCACCAGGTCGCGGCATGATCCGACGCTCCGAGCCCGGCGAACATCTGCACGAGGCCCAGTACGGTCATGATGGCCAGCCCGATCGCCGCGCTGATCCACATCGAGGCGGAGCGTTTATCGGCCGGGCCATACACCAGCGGCACGCCACCGAGGGTCAGCCCGATGAAGATGCTGTACATGATCCAGCGATGGTCGACCACGAGCTGCTTGACGACCCCCGCGCCCAGCAGCACCGCAAGCACCCACCCAAAGCCCAGAAATCCCAGGAGGATGATCGAGTTGCGTCGGAACGTGAGCGTGGTCAGTTCCGCAAGCCCGTTGAGGAAGGCCCGGAAGATGCCGGTTGCCAGCAGCACCGCGCCGGCGCTGACGCCGGGGACGAGGTTGGCCAGGCCCATGAGCACGCCGCTGATGGTGCCCTTGATCGCCAGGGCATGGACGGGCGGGTCCGAAACCGCGCTCGAGGGGGTGCGTGTGTCGGTCATGGGAGGCAACGGTAGCGATGCACGCCCTGGCCTGCCGACCGTACCATCTCCATCTTTGGGAGTCCTTTCATGACGGTTCTGGTCACGGGCGGCGCGGGGTACATCGGTTCGCATGCGGTCCTTCGCCTGCTTCGCGACGGGCAACGCGTCGTTGTCATCGACAACCTCTTCCGCGGGCATCGCGGAGCCATCGCGCGGCTCATGTCCATCGCCCAGGGGCGTCTGACCTTCATTCCAGGAGACGTCGGCGATTCCGCGCTCGTGGCCCGGCAGATTGCCGAGCATCGGGTCCACACGGTCATGCACTTTGCCGCGATGGCCTATGTCGGCGAGAGCGTCAACCAGCCGCTTCGATACTACCGCAACAACACCGCCGCCTCGCTCGGGCTGCTCGAGGCGATCCAGCAGAGCTGGACCGACGCCGAGCGTGCGGGCCGTCCAGAGGGATGGACCGGGGTCCAGAAGCTCGTCTTCAGCTCCACCTGCGCGTCGTATGGGGAGCCCGCGAAGCAGAACATCCCCATCGCCGAGACCTGCCCGCAGTCGCCTGTGAACCCGTATGGATGGTCGAAGCTGTTCACCGAGCGCATGCTCCGCGACTTTGCCGATCAGGCCCGGCGTGATCGCCGGAGCTTCGCCTGGGCGGCGCTGCGGTACTTCAACGTCGCTGGAAGCGATCCCTCAGGGCTCATCGGCGAGCACCACGAGCCGGAGACCCACCTCATCCCCGTGTGCCTCCAGGTCGCTCTTGGCCAGCGCGAGCACTTGAGCATCCACGGCACGGACTATCCGACGCCCGATGGCACGTGCATCCGCGATTACGTCCACGTCCTGGATCTTGTCGACGCCCACGTCGCCGTGCTCGCCGCGCTCAAGCCCGGTGAGGAGCGGATCTACAACCTCGGCATCGGCAAGGGCATGAGCGTTCGGCAGATCATCGATGCGGTG
The DNA here is from genome assembly GCA_002405485.1 of Phycisphaerales bacterium UBA4658. GTDB lineage: Bacteria > Planctomycetota > Phycisphaerae > Phycisphaerales > UBA1924 > UBA4658. The sequence goes on along the minus strand of DHLW01000005.1, from coordinate 17,635 downwards.
AAGCGCGTCACCGGGCGGGACTTCAAGGTCGTGCACGGGCCGCGCCGTCCGGGCGATCCGCCCGAGCTGTACGCCGACCCTCGGAAGATCGCCACGGAACTCTCGTGGTCGGCGAAGATCACCAGTCCCGATGAGATGGTCGCCCATGCCTGGAAGTGGTTCCAGGCCAACCCCCGCGGGTACGTCGACTGAACGGCGTTTTGCCGCACGTCCCGTGAACTCCAGCGCACTCGAGCTCGCCGTCAGCCCCTATCACCTCGCGACCCGCGAGGCGCCGGCGATGCTTGCGCTGGTGCTCGGAAGCGCGATCGTCACGCTCCTGCCGCGCCCGTCCCGCGGGGACACGCTCGACGGGGTTCGGAGCACCGTCGCCAAGGCGCCCCGGTATCTCCGGCTGATGGAGTCCTGGCGCTGGTGCGGGGAGCTGTGGAAGTCCGGCCTGATCCGCTCCGACTTCGCCGGGGAGTCTCCCGCCGATGGCCTCGACGACGTGTACGCGTCCATTGCCGATGACGACGCGTTCTCGGCGCTCCGCCCGCTCACGCGCGGCGCACAGCAACGTACCGCAGAGAGCGCCGACAAGGCCCTGGACTTCATCGCCGGCGACATGCTCCGCGGAGGCCCGGATCCCGGCATCAACATCCCGGTCTCCGCCGCGCTCGATCGCTTTGCCGTCCGCCACAAGCTCTGCGTCGTTCGGAGCGGCGCGGCGTCGGTCGCGCAGCGCGTCGAGAGCAAGCTGGCCCGAAAGGTCTTCAGCGTGGCGATGCCGATTCTCCTCCGCGCAGGCGGCGGCCGCGTCGCGATGCTCCGAGACGATCTCGTCGCGCCGCTCGAGGACGTGCGCTCTGCCCTGGCCCCGCTGCTGCGGAGCATCCGCCAGGACGCCGCGCCGACTCGAACCGAACTGGAACGCCTGGCCGGGGCGGCCGCGGCGTACGCCCGGGCGTTTGAGCGCTGGTCGCCAACGGGTGCGACCGGAGATGATGAGAACGACGAGCGCATCACGACCGGGTATGTCAGCGTCGCCGGCGTCGTCATGCCCGCCGACGCCGTGCTCCGGTCCAGCCGGGCCGCGGTGCGGGCCATCCGGGGCGATTCCGCCCCCGACGAGGATCCTCTAGAGGACGCCGGCGGGCGACTGCTTGCCCTTGTCGTGCGAGAGATGAACGTCCAGCCGATCGACGCACGATCCTGATGCATCCCCCGCCGGTGCACGAGCCCCGCATCCTGGCCCGTACCATCGGCCATGTCCGCCTCGACCAGCCCGCGTCAGAATCGTCTGGCCAGTGAAACCAGCCCGTATCTCCTGCAGCACCGGCACAACCCGGTCGACTGGTACCCATGGGGCCAGGAGGCCTTCGCCGAGGCGCGACGCCGCGACGTGCCGATCTTCCTCTCCGTGGGCTACTCCACCTGCTACTGGTGCCACGTGATGGAGCGCGAGAGCTTCGAGAACTCCGACATCGCCGCGATCATGAACGAACGCTTCGTGTGCGTCAAGGTCGATCGCGAGGAACGCCCCGATGTCGATGAGGTGTACATGACCGCGGTGCAGGCGTTCACGCAGCGCGGCGGGTGGCCCATGAGCGTCTTTCTCGAGCCCGAGGAGCTGAAGCCCTTCTGGGCCGGAACCTACTTCCCGGACCGCCCGAGATTCTCCGGCGTGCCGACGTTTCCGCAGGTGCTGGAGTCCATCAGCCGCGCGTGGAGCACCCAGCGTCCGGATGTGCTCGATCAGGCCCGGTCGCTCGCGCAGAGCGTTCGCGAGCGCATCGCCGAGCGCGATGGGCCGGTGCGCATCGGCGACGATCAGATCGTCCGCGCGGTCTCGCAGCTCCTGCGCATGCACGATCGCGTGCACGGCGGATTCGGCGCGGCGCCCAAGTTTCCGCAGCCAGTGTTTCTCGAGCTGCTTCTGGACGCGCGCCGGGCCGCCGGCGATGACGACACACGCGCCGCCATCGAGGCCGCGCTTCGAAGCACGCTCACCCGGATGGCCCTTGGCGGAATCTTCGATCAGGTGGGGGGTGGGTTCCATCGTTACAGCGTCGATGACCGCTGGATCGTCCCGCACTTTGAGAAGATGCTCTACGACAACGGCGCGCTGCTCTCGGTGTACGCCCGCGCCGCCGTTGACCTCCGCGAGCCGCTCTTTGCCCGAGTCGCACGACGAACCGCCGAGTTTCTGCTTCGCGAGATGCTGGCGCCCGGCGGCGGGTTCTTCGCCGCGCTCGACGCCGAGGTCAACCATCGCGAAGGCCAGAACTATCTCTGGAATCGCGACCAGCTCGCTCTGGCCCTCGGCGATGCGGATGCCCAGTGGGCCGCGTCGCTCTATGGCGTCGCGAAGGGGCCGAACTTCCAGGACCCGCACCATCCCGATGAACCCCCGAGCAACGTGCTCTTCGTCGATGATCGAGCACTTGCCGCCGTGTCGCCCTCACCCGCGCCGTGGATGGATGGCTCTTTTCTGCAGACGCTCGATCGCGTGAACGGGCGACTCCTGGAGGTCCGATCGACCCGCGATCAGCCCGCGACCGATGACAAAGTGCTCGCGGGGTGGAACGGCCTGGCCATCGCCGGCCTGGCCTTTGCCGGGCGCGTCCTCGCCGAGCCTCGCTACGTTGATGCCGCCGAGCGGGCGATGGCGTTCCTGCTGGAGCACATGCGGACCCCCGAGGGCGGCCTCTATCGCTCGTTTGCCAGGGGTCGAGCTCAGATCGATGCGTTCTTCGATGACTACGCGCAGGTCGTTCAGGCCCTGCTCGCGCTGCACGAGGCCGTCGCCGATCGGCCCGGGCGGGGCGATCGGTACATCGGCGCTGCCCTCGATCTCCTGGCCGTCGCCGAGCGCCGCTTCGCCGATCCACAAGCCGAGGGCGGCTACTGCGACACCGCCGCCGACCAGCCCGATCTGTTCGTGCGGGCGCGATCGACCTATGACGGCGCAATCGCCTGTGGGCAGTCGACCATGTTCCACGCGCTGCTCGACCTGGCCAGGATCACGGGTGACCCCCGGCCGCGCCAGCGCGCCGCACGCCTCGCACGGAGCATGAGCGGAGCGATCTCGCGATCCCCCCTGGGCACGGCGAGCGCCACCCGGGCTCTGCTTCGACTGCTCGCCACCGATCGCGCCGCGCTCGATCGCGAGCTCGCGGACGCTCAGTCCGCCCCCTCGGATCTCGCGGGCGACGAGGACTTCACGCCGGTGGAGATCCTCTCCGCGGTGGAGACGGTCGAAGTTCCCGCCACCGACCCCATCGGCATCGTCCTGCGCGTCCGCATCCTCGATGGGTGGCACGTGACCAGCGCCGACGATCACCCCGGCCTGACGCCCTTCCGCGTGCACATCGTCAGCGGCACGGGCGTGCGCGTCTATGCCGACTATCCGCCCGGAGAACCCCTCCCCGGCGACGAAGACCATCGTGTGTATCGCGGCGAGTTCGATCTCCCCGTGGTCTTCGAGCGGGATCCGTCGGCGACGTGGTCGGGAACGCCACTGGTCGCCATCACCTATCAGCCCTGCACCGAACGATCCTGCCTGCGGGCCCGGACCGTCGAGCTGGACCTTTCCGTCGAGCGGGCATGAGCGACCGTTCGCATACCCTTGACCACCGATGGACCCCGCCAGAAACGCCTGGATCGCCCGCATGGAGCAGCTTCGCGCCCGGCGAGCGACCGATCCGAGTGCGCCGACTCGGGCCGAACGCGCCCGGCATCAGCACGATCCCGCCGGGCTGCGACGCAGCATCATGCTCCGCACCGATCCGTCGCTCAGGACGCTCATGGACATGAGCGTCGCCGCGTTGACCAGGCAGCGACGAGAGCTCGCCGCCGCCGCCAGCGCATGGCGTGACACCGTCGAGATCCACATGCGCGATCTCGGCTTTCCCGTCACGCTCCTGGGCGTGCGCCGCGGCGTGCTCATGATCGTGGTCGCCGATCAGGCCCAGCGGTTCCTCGTTGAGCAGAAGCTCCGCGGCGGGGCCAAGAAGCACTTCCAGTCCAACTGCCGCGCCAGCATCCGTGATGTTCGAATCGTCGTCGGGACTGTGCCGGACCCGATCGTCCCCCAGGAGCGGCACACCCGCACCAGGGACGAGGCCGAGCAGGAGATCCAGGATCATCTTGACGCAGGGCTCATCGCCCCCGAGCACGCCGCGGATCTTCGAGAGTCCTGGCGCAAGGCCGAGCGCGAAGCCCTCGAGCGAGACGCAGGACCCGATCGGTCCGGACCCTCGGTCCCGTGATCACGCTGCCTGCGGCTTGGCTTCTTCGGTTGGCGCTTTGGGCGGCGGAGGCGCAGAAACCGCGGGCTTCTCCGGCACCCGGATCGTCGCGCCGCAGCTCTTGCATCGAACGTTCTTCCCGCGCGAGCTGACCGGCACCGCCAGCACCTTTCGGCACGACAGACTCGGACACATGATGCGAAGGTGTTCGACGGACATGTCTTCCAGAGCTCCAGACGACAGGAGACCGCTCCTCATCGTCTGGTTCACTCCCTCGGCTTAGGCGGAGTTTCCCCTTCCGGACCACCTCTCCGGGCGGATCGTGGGATGATGGTCCGAGAATCTCCGGCTATCGTCCTCTCATGGCCCTTTCCAGCCCCCGTTCAGACTCCGCCGCCTCCCTCGCCCCGTCGCCCGCGGTCTGCACCGCCGTGGTCGGGCTGCAGTGGGGGGATGAGGGCAAGGGCAAGGTCGTCGATCTCATCGCGCCCGACTTCGCGGGCATCGTCCGGTACAACGGCGGGGCCAACGCCGGTCACTCCGTCGTCGTCAAGGGCGAGCGCTACGCCCTGCACCTCATCCCCTCCGGCATCCTCGCCCCCGGCAAGCTCGCGATCATCGCCAACGGCGTCGTCGTGGATCCCGAGGTGCTCATCCGCGAGCTCACCGGGCTCGAGCAGCGTGGCGTGGACACCTCGGGGCTGATCATCTCCGACCGCGCCCATGTCGTGCTGCCCTATCACAAGGCCGAGGACGAGCTCCGCGAGAGCGTCCTGGGTCGCGCCCGCGCAGACGCCGAGGGCCCCGCCAGTCAGGCCATCGGAACCACCAAGCGGGGCATCGGTCCCGCATACGCCGACAAGGCCCACCGCGCCACCGCCGTCCGCGTGCGCGATCTGCTGCGACCCGACGCGCTGCGAACCAAGGTCGAACTCTCCTGCGCCATCAAGAACGCCACCGTCCGCGGCCTGCAGCAGGCCGCCGGTCCCGACGCCGCACAGATCGGCCGAACCTTCACGCCTGACGAGATCATGAGCTGGGCGCTCCCACTCGGTGCGGCCCTGCGCCCGCGCGTCAAGGACACGACCTATCTCATGCACGAGCTCGTCGCCCAGGGCAAGCCGCTCCTCTTCGAAGGCGCCAACGCCGCACTGCTCGATGTCGACCACGGCACACACCCCTTCGTCACCAGCTCCAGCACGACCGTCCTTGGAATCCCCGCCGGCACCGGCATTCCCGGCTCGCGCATCGGCACCGTCATCGGCGTCATGAAGGCCTATTCCACCCGCGTCGGCAACGGCCCGCTCCCCACAGAACTCAAGAACCCCGTCGGCGATCGCATCCGCGAGAAGGGCCGGGAGTACGGCACCACCACCGGTCGCCCACGCCGCGTCGGCTGGCTGGATCTCGTCGCCGTCCGCTACTCCGCGATGCTCAACGGCGTCACCACCCTGGCGGTCATGCTCCTGGACGTTCTCAGCGGGCTCGACGAGCTCAACGTCTGCGTCGCCTATGACATCGACGGCCAACAGACCGACCGCTTCCCTGCCGACGCAGACGATCTCGATCGCGCCCACCCGGTCTACCGGACTCTCTCCGGCTTCGGCGAGGACATCACCAAGGCCCGCTCCCGCGCGGATCTCCCAGCCGCCGCACGGGCCTATGTTGAGCTCATCGAATCGGTCGTCGGCGTCCCCGCGGGCGTCATCTCCGTCGGCCCGGACCGCGTGCAGACCATCCGATCCTGATCTCCCGGTCCGACTCGTCGGCCCCGAACATGCCCGCGGCTGCCGGCGTACCACCTCCGGCCCGCTCGGGGTCGCGCCCTCGCGCTCGCGTACACTTGCATGCCGGTGTCCTCCATCGCCTCCACACCCTCCGCGGGCTGTTCCGGCCCCTCAACGACCCTCGCCACCGATCCCGATGCGGCGCGAGTCGTCGAACGCATGCGCCTGCGCAGTCCGCACGCCGACCCGCTCGCGTTCCTCCCGGACGTGCACCCGGCCAAGATTCCGCGACACATCGCCATCATCATGGATGGCAACGGACGTTGGGCCAAGGCGCGGGGCCTGCCGCGCGTCGCCGGTCACAAGCGCGGGGCCGAGGCCGTGCGGCGTGCCGTGGCGGCGGCCGGCGAGTTGGGCGTGCGCTATCTGACCCTGTTCGGCTTCTCCTCCGAGAATTGGAAGCGCCCGCTCGACGAGATCACCGATCTCATGGGGCTGCTGCGGGTCTATCTGCGTTCCGAACTCGCCGAACTGCACGCCAAGGGCGTGCGCGTGCGCGTCATCGGCGAACGCGCGCGCCTCGCACCCGACATCCAAGCCCTGATCGAGCAATCCGAGCGGATGACGGCGGCCAACGACCGGTTGGACTTCGTGATCGCCCTGTCCTACGGCGCTCGGGCGGAGATCGCACGCGCCGCGCGCGCGTTGGCGCACGAAGCCAAGGCCGGAAAAATCGATCCCGAAACCATCGGCGAAGCCGACGTGGCGCGCCATTTGTTCACCGCCGACATCCCCGATCCGGACCTGCTGATCCGCACCAGCGGCGAAAAGCGGATATCGAACTTCCTGCTGTGGCAGGCGGCGTATGCGGAGTTCGTGTTCCTCGATGTGCTGTGGCCGGATTTCGACCGTGGCCATTTCGAAGCCGCGATCGCCGAATTCGGCACGCGCGAGCGCCGCTACGGCGCCATCGTGGGATGATCCTCGCCGCCCCGTCCGCGCTGCGCCAGCGCGTGGTGTCGGGCGTCGTGCTGGTGGGCGTGGCGCTCGCCGGCCTGTTTTCGGGCCGCGAAGTCTTCGAAATCATGCTGGCGTTGGGCGGGGCCGTTCTCGCGTGGGAATGGACGCGCTTGGTGAGCGGCGGCCGTTTCGGTTCGACCGGCTTCGCCGTCGCCGCGGCGGCGCTTGCCGCCGGGGCCGCGGCGGCGGTGGCCCGGCCGGGCATCGGTTTGGCGCTGTGCGGGGTCGGGGCGGCGGTGGTCTATGTGTTTGCCAGCACCGGCGGTCGGGACCACCCCAAATGGCTCGCCGCCGGTCCCGTCTATATCGGGGCACCGATCGTCGCCTTGATTTGGTTGCGTGGCGACGACGCGGCGGGGCTCGAAACCATTCTTTGGCTGATGGCGTGCGTTTGGGCGACCGATACCGGCGCCTATTTCTTCGGCCGGGCGATCGGGGGGCCGAAACTGGCCCCCGCCTTTTCGCCCAACAAGACATGGGCCGGTTTGTTCGGGGGGATGGCATGTTCGGCCGGCGTCGCCGTTCCGGCGGTTTGGCTGGTTCCGGCGGGACCGCCGGCCATGGCGCTGGCCGTTGCCGGGGCGGC
>DHLW01000005.1:9043-9859 GCA_002405485.1 Phycisphaerales bacterium UBA4658 | reverse complement strand
CGTTTCGGCGCCAAGGACAGCGGCACGCTGATTCCCGGCCATGGCGGCTTGTTCGATAGGGTGGACGGCCTGCTGACCGCAGCGGTCGCCATGGCGCTGTTCCAATGGACGACCGATGCGCGGATACTGTTCTGGCCATGAAGCGCGTCAGCATCCTCGGGGCCACCGGATCGGTCGGGCGTAGCACGGTCGATCTGATCGCGCGCGCGCCCGACCGCTTCGCCGTCGAGGCGCTGACCGCCAATCGCGACGTGGCAAGGCTGGCCGAGCAGGCCAAAGCGCTCGGCGCCAAATTTGCCGCGGTCGCCGACCCTGCCGCGTATGGCGATCTCAAGGCGGCGCTGGCCGGTTCCGGGATCGAGGCGGGGGCCGGGCCCGAGGCGGTCGTGGAGGCCGCCCTTCGCCCGGCCGATTGGGTCATGGCCGCGATCGTCGGGGCGGCGGGGCTCGCCCCGACGCTGGCCGCGATCCGTCAGGGCAAAACGGTCGGTCTCGCCAACAAGGAAACGCTCGTGTGCGCGGGCGCGCTCGTGACCGCGGAAGTCGCCAAATCCGGCGCGACGCTGATCCCCGTGGACAGCGAGCATTCGGCCATCTTCCAAGTCTTCGACGCGGCGCGGATCGACCGGGTCGCACGGTTGATCCTCACCGCCTCGGGCGGGCCGTTCCGGACCTGGCCATTGGAAAAGATGCGCGATGTGACCCCTGCCCAAGCGGTTGCGCATCCCAACTGGTCGATGGGGGCGAAGATCTCGGTCGACTCCGCGACAATGATGAACAAAGGCCTCGAAACAATTGAGGCATATCACCTTTTTC
>DHLW01000005.1:5116-8774 GCA_002405485.1 Phycisphaerales bacterium UBA4658 | reverse complement strand
GACATGCGCACGCCCATCGCCGTCGCTTTGGCCTGGCCCGATCGGATGGCTGCACCGGTTCCGCGCCTTGATCTCGCAAAAAACGCGAACTTAACCTTCGAAGATGCTGATCCGATTAGATTTCCTGCCTTGCGCTTGTCGCGGGAAGCCTTGCGCGAAGGGGGGGCGGCACCTACATTGCTGAATGCTGCCAACGAGGTGGCCGTGGCCGCCTTTTTGGCCGGTCGGATCGGGTTTTTGGATATCGCGGCGTGCGTGGAGGCGGTTTTGAGCCACGCGCGGCCGGCGGCACCGGCCGACCTTGCCGCGGTCGGCGAACTGGATGCGGCTGCCCGGCGGGCAGCCGGAACTTGGATCGGGAAGGCGGCGTAAGCCCATGAATCTCGTCGATTACCTGCTGCCGTTTCTGCTCGTGCTGACGGTGCTGATTTTCGTCCACGAGCTTGGGCATTATTGGGTCGCCAAACGCTGCGGGGTGAAGGTCGAAACGTTTTCGATCGGCTTTGGGCGCGAATTGGTGGGGTGGACCGACAAATCCGGGACGCGCTGGAAGATCGCCTGGCTGCCGCTCGGTGGTTACGTGAAAATGTTCGGGGACGCCGATGCGGCCTCCACGCCGGCCGAAGGCGTCAAAACAATGTCCGCCGACGAACGCGCGGTCTCGTTTTTCCACAAAACCTTGCGCCAGCGCGCGGCGATCGTGGCCGCCGGACCGGCGGCGAATTTCCTGCTGGCGATCGTTTTGTTCGCAGGCGTTTTCGCGTTCGTGGGGCAGCCTTTCACGCCCGCACGCGTGGGCGGGATCGTCGAAGGATCGGCCGCCGAGCGCGCTGGGCTGCAACCGGGCGACATGATCGTCGAGATCAACGGCAGCCGGATCGAACGGTTCGAGGATATCCAGCGGATCGTCCAGTTGAATTTGGACCGTCGGCTCGACTTGGCCGTCGAGCGCGACGGCCGCCGGGTGACGCTCGAAGCCACGCCGGTCGTGACCCAGGAAACCGACCGGATGGGCAATCCCGTGCGCGTCGCGCGGCTCGGGATCCGCGGCCAGGGCGTGGCGTTCAAGCGTCATGGCCCCGGGGAAGCGGTCTGGCGCGGCACGCTGGAGGTGTGGAATCAGACCGCCGGTACGCTCAAGGCGCTTGGCCAGATGATCGCCGGCAGCCGCGGGACCGAGGAACTGGGGGGGCCCATCCGGATCGCCCAAATGTCGGGCGAGGTCGCCCAAGGCGGCTGGGCCAGCCTGATTGTGTTCATCGCGGTTTTGTCGGTCAATCTGGGCCTGATCAATCTGTTCCCAATCCCGATGCTCGATGGCGGGCATTTGCTGCTCTACGGGGCGGAAGCAGTGCGCGGTAAGCCTTTGCCGGAGAAGGCTGTCGATTACGGTTTCCGGATCGGCTTCGCTTTGGTTATAACCCTCATGATTTTCGCGACTTGGAACGATCTCGTCCACACGGGCGCGGTCAGGTTCCTGGTCGGACTCGTCTCTTGAACCGGCATCTCGTGATTTGGGGGCCGGATTCGGGTATGACGGAGCATCGGAGTCGTCCCTCACCGGGCGACGACGGGGTTTATGCGGTTGACGGGACACGGATTTGACGGGACGCATGGCGCACGGGACGGCACTGGGACGGTGGAGCGGTCGATTGGCGGCGCTCGCCGTCGCGCTTCTGTTCGCGGCGACGCCCGCTGCGGCGCAATTCGTCTCGCCGCGCACGGCGACTGCGGGCACGGTTCAGGAAATCCGCGTCGAAGGCACGCAGCGCATCGCGCCGGAAACGGTTCGCTCCTACGTGACGTTGCAACCCGGCGACGCGCTCGACCCAGAGGGCTTGGATCGATCGTTGAAGGCGCTGTTCGGTACCGGTCTGTTCGCGGATGTTGCGTTGCGCCAGGAGGGCGGGGCGCTGGTCGTTCGGGTCGTCGAGAACCCGATCGTCAACCGCATCGCGTTCGAGGGCAATCGCCGCCTGAAGGACGAGCAGCTCACGCCCGAAATCACGCTGAAGCCGCGCACGGTCTTCACGCGCGCCAAGATACAGGCCGACGTGAAGCGCCTGCAGGACATCTATCGCCGTACCGGCCGGTTCGCCGCGACCGTCGAGCCCAAGATCATCCAATTGCCGCAGAACCGCGTCGACGTCGTGTTCGAGATCGACGAAGGGGCGATTACCGGGATCCAGCGCATCAATTTCGTGGGCAATCGCAGTTTCGCCGACGGTACGTTGCGCGAGCAAATCCAGACCCGCGAATCGCGCTGGTACCGCTTCCTGTCGTCCGACGACGTATACGATCCCGACCGTCTGTCGTTCGACCGCGAATTGCTGCGCAAGTATTACCTGTCTTACGGCTACGCGGATTTCCGAGTCGTTTCGGCGATCGCCGAACTCACACCGGATCGCGAGGGGTTCCAGGTCACGTTCACCCTCGACGAGGGGGAGCGCTACCGTTTCGGTAAGATCGATGTCGTATCCCAGATCCGCGATCTCAAGCGCGAGGATCTGATTGACCGTGTCGCGCCGTCCGAGGGGTCCTGGTACGACGCCGACAAGGTCGAGGCGACCGTAACCGGCCTGTCCGATTTCGCGGCGCAGCGCGGCTTCGCCTTCGCCGAAGTGCGCCCGCGCGTGTCGCGCGACCGCGAAGCCCGGACGATTTCGGTGATCTTCGAAGTCCAGGAAGGTCCGCGCGTCTACGTCGAGCGGATCAACATCGTGGGCAATGTGCGTACGACCGACAAGGTCATCCGCCGTGAATTGACGCTGGTCGAGGGCGATGCGCTCAACACGGCGAAATTGCGCCGGTCGCGCGATCGGATCCGCGGTTTGCAGTTCTTCGATCGCGTCGAAATTACGAACGTGCCCGGCGACGCCCCGGATCGATCGGTCGTCAATGTCGAGGTGCAGGAGAAATCGACCGGCGAAGTCTCCTTCGGCGTCGGTTATTCGACGTCCGACGGGCCGTTGTTGGATGTGTCGCTTCGCGAACGCAATCTTCTGGGGCGCGGTCAGGACATCCGCGTCGGCGGTACGTTGTCCGGGCGCCGGCAGCAGGTCGATTTCTCGTTCACGCATCCGTACTTCATGGATCGCAACATGTCGGTCGGCTTGGACGCCTTCCGCATGCAGCGCGATTTCCAGCGCGAGTCCGGTTACGACTACCGCACGACCGGCGTCGTGCCGCGGTTGAGCTATCCGATCACGGAGTTCCTGGCGCAAGAAGTCCGCTATACGCTTCGGAACGACGAAATCACGAACGTTGCCGCCGGCGCATCGACGATCGTTCGGGACGCCGAAGGCAGCATCTTGCTTTCCAGCGTCGGCCATTCGACGCTCTACGACCGCCGTGACGACCGGCAAGATCCAACCGACGGATATTTTCTTCGTTTGTCGAATGACGTCGCGGGGGCCGGCGGTAACGCGAAGTTCCTGCGTTCGGGCTTGGCGGCCGGGTTCTTTTACCCCGTGGCGCCGGAATATGTCCTCGCCTTCAGCGGTGAAGCGGGACACATTTTCGGCCTGAGCGACGACCGCGTGCGGCTGCAGCACCGGTACTTCCTCGGCGGCGACAATCTTCGCGGTTTCCGCACCCAGGGCGTCGGTCCGCGCGATCGGGCGACCGGCGGTGCCATCGGCGGCAACACGTTCTATGT
>DHLW01000005.1:2390-5008 GCA_002405485.1 Phycisphaerales bacterium UBA4658 | reverse complement strand
CATCGGCGGCAACACGTTCTATGTTGGAACGGCCGAGCTTCAGTTCCCAACCGGCTTGCCGCGGGAATTCGGTTTGCGCGGGTCGTTCTTTACCGAAGCGGGTTCGCTGTGGAGCTTCGACCGGCCGGGCGCGGGGCGCCCCGGTGCGACGGCGGCTGTGGACGACGACAGCACCTTGCGCGTCAGCGCGGGCGCGGGGCTGTTGTGGCGCTCGCCGTTCGGTCCCATCCGCGTGAGCGTCGCGAGAGCAATTCAAAAGCAAGAATACGATCGGACGGAGCTTTTGCGCTTCCAGTTCGGATCGCGCTTCTAGGTTTTCGAGAGGATATCGACATGTCGCCCAAGTCGTTCCGCGCGCGTGCCGCGCGTTTGGCCGCCTTCGCTGTCGTTGCGCTGGCTTTCGGCGCCGCCCCCGTTCTCGCGCAGCAGCAGCAGCCCCAACAGCGCCAAGCACCGGCCCAGCCGCGCCCGGCGCAACCCGCGGCGCCCGCGCCGGCCGCATCGACCGAACTGCCGCCGCGCGGCACGGCCGTCGTGTTCCTGGATATCGATGTGATCATGCGCCAGTCGACGGCCATGCAGAACATCAACACGCAAGCCGAGCGCCAGCGCACGACGCTGCAGAACGACGCCCAGCGCCAGGAAAACGAATTGCGCCGCGCCGATGAGGAACTCGCGGGCCAACGCAACACCCTGTCCCAGGACGCCTTCAATCAGCGCCGCCGCCAGTTCGAGGACCGCGTCGCCAACGCCCAGCAGCAGATCCAGAACCGCCGGCGCAATCTCGAACAATCCTATGCCGACGCGGCGGGCCGCGTGCAGCAAGCCCTGACGGCCGCCGTCGAGGAAGTGATGAACGAACACGAGTATCAGTTCGTGCTGCCGAATTCGGTGATCTTCATGGCGCGCTCCTCGCTCGACATCTCCGGCGAAGTCGCGCGGCGCCTGAATCGCCGTCTGCCGACCGCCTCGATGTCGAACTGAGGCCGGCCGGCGCGTCCCGCCGTCCGCCCCGCGCCATGGCCGATCGGCGTTTCCATCCTTGGGCGGGGCAACTCGCTTTGGGCCGCATCGCGGAAATCGCCGGTGCGGCATTGCCCGCCGATGCGGATCCTGCGCGCGTCTTCGACGGGGTTGCCGCGCTCGCCGACGCGGGGCCCGCGCATGTCTCGTTTCTCGACAATCGACGCTATCTCGGCGACCTCGCCGCGTCGAACGCGGGCGCGGTGCTGATCCATCCTTCGCTGGCCGCGCGCGCGCCGGCGACATGTCTGGCGCTGACCGTGCGCGGACCCTACGCCGCCTATGCGCGTGTGGCGGCCGCGTTCCATCCCGCGCCGCGAGGCGTGCCGGGCATCCATCCCAGTGCGGTCGTGGATCCCAGTGCGACGCTGGGCGAGCGCGTCGAGATCGGTCCCAATGCGGTCGTCATGGCGCGCGCGAAGATCGGCGCGGGTTGCCGCATCGGCCCGAACGCGACGCTGGGCGAAGCGGTCGAACTCGGCGAGGGCTGCGTCGTGGGCGCGAACGCGTCGATCAGCCATGCGATCGTGGGGCGCGAGGTCGCCATCTATCCCGGCGCGCGCATCGGCCAGGACGGTTTCGGCTTCGCGATCGAACCCGGCGGGTTCGTGAAGGTGCCGCAACTCGGCATCGTGCGCATCGGCGACCGGTGCGAGATCGGCGCCAATGCGTGCATCGACCGCGGCAGCGCCTCCGACACCGTGATCGGCGCGGGCACTTGGATAGACAACCTCGTGCAGATCGGGCACAACGTGAAGGTCGGCAAAGGCTGCGTGATCGTGGCCCAGGTCGGAATCTCGGGTTCGAGCGAACTCGGCGACCAGGTCATGTTGGGCGGTCAGGTCGGCTTGGCGGGGCACCTCAAAATCGGCGCGGGCGCGCGCGTCGCCGCGCAGTCGGGTGTGCATCGCGACGTCGGCGAGGGCGAGGCGGTGGGCGGTTCGCCCGCCGTGCCGATCAAGGAGTGGCAGCGGCAATCCGCCAAGCTGCGCCAGCTCGTCCGGCGGGGGACGGACGGCCGAAGCGACGAGGGGCGGAACGAGGACGAGAGCAAGTGATGAACGACCAGACCCAAAACGCGCCGGCCCCCGGCGAGACGATCGAGATCGACCGCATCGTCGACATGATCCCGCATCGTTATCCGTTCCTCATGATCGATCGCGTCGTCGACGTGCGCAAGGACGAGAGCGCCGTCGGCATCAAGAACGTCACGATCAACGAACAGTATTTCCAAGGCCATTTCCCCGGCCACCCCGTCATGCCCGGCGTGCTGATCGTCGAGGCAATGGCGCAGACCGCGGGCGTGCTGGTCGTCCATACGCTTGGACCGAGCGCCGAAGGCAAGCTCGTCTACTTCATGGGTATCGACGAGGCGCGCTTCCGCAAGCCGGTGGGCCCCGGCGACCAATTGCGCATTCTGGTCACCAAGGACCGTTCGCGCGGCATGGTCTGGCGCTTCCAAGGCGTCGCGACCGTCGACGGCCAGCGCGTCGCCGAGGCGACGTTCTCGGCCATGATCCGGGACAGGTGATGGACGACACCGCCAAAGCAGCGCCGATGATCCATCCGACGGCGATCGTCGAGCCGGGCGCCAA
>DHLW01000005.1:1705-2175 GCA_002405485.1 Phycisphaerales bacterium UBA4658 | reverse complement strand
GCGGAATTGATCAGCCATGTCGTGCTCGCGGGCCATACGACGCTCGGCGCGCGCGTGCGCGTGCATCCTTTCGCGGTCCTGGGCCAGCCGCCGCAGGACATGAAGTACAAGGGCGAACCCACGCGTCTCGTCGTGGGCGAAGATACGATCGTGCGCGAGCATGCGACGATGCATCCGGGCACGGCGACCGGCCGCTCCGTGACCGAAGTCGGCAGCAAGTGCCTGATCATGGTGGGGGCCCACGTCGCGCACGACTGCAAGGTCGGCAACAACGTCGTGATGGTCAACGGCGCCACGCTGGGCGGCCATGTCGAGGTCGGCGATTTCGCGATCTTGGGCGGCATCACGGCGGTGCATCAATTCGTGCGTATCGGCAAATACGCGATGATCGGCGGCATGACGGGCGTCGAAGGCGACGTGATCCCCTACGGCCTCGTGATGGGCGACCGCGCGCGGCTTCAGGGCCTCAA
>DHLW01000005.1:525-1389 GCA_002405485.1 Phycisphaerales bacterium UBA4658 | reverse complement strand
ATCTGCCTGCCCAAGGCCGACACGGTCGCTTGAACGCGATGGCGCCCCTCGGCCTCATCGCCGGCGGCGGCCGTCTTCCCGAAATCCTGCGCGCCGCGCGGCCATGCTTCACGATCGGCCTCGAAGGTTTCGCGGACCCCAAACTCGCCGATGTGTCGATCGCCGTCGGCCGCGCGGGCGCCATTTTCGAGGCGCTGCGCCGGGCGGGCTGTCGCGAGGTGGTGCTCGCCGGCTATTTCCGCCGGCCGAGCTTCGCGGCCTTGCGCGTCGATCGGACCGGGCTCGGCGTGTTGCTGCGTCTGTTGCCGGGGTGGGGTGGGGATGCGTCGTTGCTCGCACGCGTGGTGCGTGAATTCGAACGCGCGGGCTTCCGCGTCCTCGGCGCGCAGGATGTCGCACCCGCGCTGCTGGCACCCGAAGGCCCCGCGGGCGCGCGGGTGCCCGATGCTTCCACCCGCGCCGAGATCGCCGTTGGGTTTGCGGCGGCCAAAGCCCTCGGTCGGACCCAGCGCGGCCAAGCGGTGCTGGTCAAGGACGGCGCCGTCCTGGCGCGCGAAGGACGCGGCGGAACGGCCGCGATGCTGCGTTCGGCGGATGCGCGCGGTGCGGTTTTGATCAAAGCGGCGATGCCCGGTCAGGACCGGCGCGTGGATTTGCCGACGATCGGTCCCGACACGGTCGTGCAAGCGCGCACGGCGGGCTTGCGCGGGATCGCGCTCGAAGCCGGGGCGGCCTTGATCCTCGATCGCGCCGAGACGGCCGCCGCCGCCGACGCGGCGGGTTTGTTCGTGTTCGGGGCGCGAGTATGACTGGGCCGTCGATCTTTCTCGTCGCCGCCGAACCGTCGGGCGACAATCTCGGCGC
>DHLW01000005.1:0-314 GCA_002405485.1 Phycisphaerales bacterium UBA4658 | reverse complement strand
TTTCCGATCGGCGATCTGTCGGTGATGGGCTTCGTCGAAGTGCTGCCAAAACTTCCCACGGTGCTCGACCGGTTGAAGCGCACGGCCGCCGCCATCCGCGAAACGAAGCCGGATGTCGTCGTGCTGATCGACAGCCCCAGTTTCGGCCTGCGCGTGGCCGACCGCGTGCGCGATACCGGCGTGCCGATCGTCCAGTACGTGGCGCCCCAGCTCTGGGCGTGGCGCCCGGGGCGTGCCAAGAAGCTCGCCCGCCGCGTCGATCGCATCCTCGCGTTGTTCCCGTTCGAACCCGCATTCTTCGCGCGTCTCGGTCT
>DHLW01000106.1 GCA_002405485.1 Phycisphaerales bacterium UBA4658 | reverse complement strand
GACCACGACCACGACCATGACCACGACCATGACCATGGGCATTGAGAGGGGCCGGGGTGAGTCGGGTTGGAGACTGGGATGGTCGAGTGGGCGTCGCGGGGCCTGAGTGCTCGCGGCTGACAGTTGGGAGACTCACGTGCTGAAGTTGATGGTGCACTTTTCGCTTCGCCAGCGGGTGCTGGTGCTGATCGGGGCGCTGGCGCTGTGTGTGTACGGCTTCGTGGCGGCTCGGGGCTTGCCGATCGACGTGCTGCCGGACATCAACAAGCCGACGGTGTCGATTCTGACCGAAGCGCCGGGGCTTGCGCCGGAAGAGGTTGAAGCGCAGGTGACCGCGCCGATCGAGATGGGGATCAATGGTGCGGCGGGGGTTGAGCGGGTGCGTTCGGTGTCGGGGATCGGGCTGAGCGTGGTGCACGTGGAGTTCGCGTGGGGGACCGACATCTTTCGATGTCGGCAGACGGTGCAGGAGCGCCTGGCCGAGGCGCGGGAGCGGCTGCCCGAGAGCGTCTCGCCGCACATGGGCCCGATCTCGTCGCTCATGGGCGAGATCATGCTCATGGGCGTGACCAGCGGGGAGTTGTCCCCGATGGAGCAGCGGGAGGCTGCGGACTGGGTGATCCGCCCGATGCTGCTGTCGATTCCCGGGGTCTCGAACGTGACGGTGATCGGGGGCGAGCTCAAGCAGTTTCAGGTGAAGGCGGATCCGGACAAGCTTCGGCTGTACGGGCTGACGCTGGCGGATCTGGAGCGTGCGGTCGCGGCGTCGAACAAGAACACCGGCGGCGGGTTTCTGATCGGGACGTCAAGCGAGCTGGTGGTGCGGAACATCGGGCGTCTGCGGACGGCCGAGGAGATCGCCTCGGCGCTGGTGGCGACGCGCGTGAGTGAGCCGGAGCATCACGCGGTGGCGGTGCGGGTGAGGGACGTGGCGCGGGTCATCGAGGGTCCGGCGCCCGCGCGGCGCGGCGACGCGAGCGTGATGGCCAGGCCGGGGGTGATCCTGGCGATCAGCAAGCAGCCCGGCGCGGACACGCGGGCGGTGACGGAGCAGATCGACAGGCGGCTGCGGGAGCTGACCCCGAGTCTGCCCAAGGGTCTGGAAGTGGACGCGGACCTGTTCCGGCAGGCGCACTTCATCGAATCGGCGGTGGGGAACGTCATCGAGGCGCTGCGGGACGGGACGGTGCTGGTGGTGATCGTGCTGATCCTGTTCCTGCTGAACTGGCGGGTGACGGTGATCACCTTGACGGCGATTCCGCTGTCGATCCTGACGACGTTCATCGTGTTCATGCTGCTTGGGCAGTCGGTGAACACGATGACGCTGGGCGGGATCGCGATCGCGGTGGGAGAGCTCGTGGACGATGCGGTGGTGGGGGTGGAGAACATCCACAGGCGGCTGCGCGAGAACCGGGCCCTTTCCAAGCCGATGCCCGCGCTGAAGGTGGTGTTCGACGCGACGTGCGAGGTGCGCGGGCCGATCCTGGTGTCGACGGCGATCGTGCTGCTGGTGTTCCTGCCGCTGTTCTTCCTGCCGGGGCTTGCGGGGCGGCTGTTCACCCCGCTGGCGCACGCGTACATCGTGTCGGTGTTCGCGTCGATGATCGTTTCGCTCACGGTGACGCCGGTGCTGTCGTGGTACCTGCTTGCGCGTTCCAAGCCGGGGTCGCGGGCGCTCGTGGCGGAGCCGGAGAGAGACGGGCTGGTGCTCAGGGCGTGCAAGGCAGCCGCGATGTGGGCCTATGAGCGGACCCTGGACCGGCCGATGCGGGTGCTGTGGGTGTGCGCGGGGCTTGTGCTTGTGTGCGGGGTGATCGTGTCGAGGATGGGCTCGGAGTTCCTTCCGCCGTTCAACGAGGGGACGGCTGTGGTCGGGGTGAACTTGGCGCCCGGGGTGTCGCTCGCGGAGTCGTCGCGGCTTGGGACCACGGCTGAGCGGATTCTGCTTGAGATTCCGGAGGTGCGGCACGTGGCTCGGCGGACGGGTCGAGCGGAGAACGACGAGCACGCGCTGGGACCAAACTCGTCGGAGATCGAGGTGGACTTCTTCAAGGACGAGGACGTGAAGCGGCACGCCAGGGGCGAGTATGTGATTCGGCCGGGTGATCGCACGCCGCCGGCGACGCTGCGCACCCGTCGCGAAGTGTTTCGCGACATACGCGAGCGGCTTGGCGATCTGCCGGGAGCGAACGTGACGGTCGGCCAGCCCATCGGGCATCGGATCGAGCACCTGGAGACGGGCGTGCAGGCGCAGATCGTGGTGAAGATCCAGGGGCAGGAGCTGTCGCAGCTTCGCAGCGTGGCCGAGCGGGCGAGGGATCTTCTGAGCGGGCTGGCGGGGGTGGTGGACCTGGAGGTGGAGCAGCAGGTGATGACCCCGCAGGTGCGCGTGAAGATCGACGCGGAGCGGGCGGCGACGTACGGGTTCATGCCCGCGGAGCTTGTGGAGACGCTGGAGACGGCGGTGGGTGGGCGGGTGGTGTCGCAGGTGCTCGACGGGCTGCGGAGCTACGACCTGGTGGTGATGGTCGATGATCCATGGCGGGCGGATCTTGTGGGCGGGTCGACGGTGCTGGCGCTCAAGCGGCTGGCGGAGGTTCGGCTGGTCTCTCCGAGCGGGGCGGTCGCGCTCATCGGGGATGTCGCCGACGTGCAGGAGTACTTCGCCCCCAACCAGGTCTCGCGGGAGAACGCGCAGCGGCGGATCGTGGTGAGCTGCAACGTGCAGGGACAGGACCTTGGTCGGACGGCGGAGTCGATCGAGCGGACGCTGGCGGAGCGGCTGAACCCGCCGGTGGGGTATTCGTGGGTTGTGGAGGGGCAGTTCGAGAGCCAGCGACGCGCTGTGCGGGTGATCGCGATTCTCGGGGCGTTGTCGCTGCTGGTGATGCTGACGCTGCTCTGGACGCACTTTGGAAGCGGGATGATGGCTGTGCAGGTGATGCTGAACATCCCGTTCGCGTTCATCGGCGCGGTGGCGGCGCTGGTGATCGCTCGGGAGCCCTTCAGCGTCGCAAGTCTGATCGGGTTCATCAGTCTGTGCGGGATCGCGGCCAGGAACGGTGTGCTGATGATCAGCCACTACCTGCACCTGATGCTGGAGGAGAAGATGCCCTTCGGGCGCGAGATGGTGATCCGCGGGTCGCAGGAGCGGGTGGCGCCGGTGCTGATGACCGCGCTGACGACGGGGCTGGCGACGCTGCCGTTGATCCTGTCGCCCGACGCGCCGGGCAAGGAGATCCTGTATCCCCTGGCGCTCGTGGTGTTCGGCGGGCTGGTCACGTCGACGCTGCTGGACTTCTTCGTCACGCCGACGGTGTTTCTGAGATTCTCAAAGCGGGCGTGCGAGCGGCTGGTGGACCTTCGGACGCGGCATGATCATGATGACGTGCTGGAGGATGTCACGGGCAAAGAGTGGAGCGGACGCTGAAGGGGAGGACGGGGTGGACGGCCAATGTAGCTCATGCTACATTTGGTCGATCCACGGGCGATGGACCGAAGAGCGGATCTTTTTTGCGAGGTGGACGATGCACAGCGGCAAGGGATGGAGCGTGGTGGCGGCGGCGATGCTGGCGGGGTCGGCGCTGACGGGCGTGGCGTCGGGGCAGGTGAAGGAGCATCATGGCCACTCGCACGCGGAGGTCGAGCCGGCCAAGACGTTCGCCGAGGTCATGATGCGCTTGCGTTCGCTGGCCAACGAGGCGGAGGCGGCGCTTGCGAAGGGGGATCTGCACGCGGCGGACGAGGCGGGGTATCAGATCGGGGTGTTGTCGCGGCAGGTGGGGCGTCTGGCTCTCGCCGCGGGAAGCGGGGTGGAGCGGGCGAAGGTGCGTGAGGCGAACCTGGCCGGGAAGGACCTGGCGAAGGCGGCTGACGAGATGCACGACTATGCCGCCGAGGGAAAGAAGGCGGAGACTGCGAAGTATCTCGCGGAGGTGCAGAAGCACCTGGCGAAGCTGGAGTCGCTGCGGCCGGAGAAGTTCATCTGCGACATGCACTGCGAGGCGAGCAAGACCTATGACGCGCAGGGGATGTGCCCGGTGTGCAAGATGGCGCTGGTGAAGCTCAGCGCGGCGCCATTCTCATCGACGATCGGCGCGAGCGGGACGGTGGAGGCGGGCAAGCCCGCGGACCTGACGGTCGCGCTTCGGCAGCCGGACGGGAATCCGGTGGACAAGATCGACGCGGTGCACGAGCATCCGATGCACCTGATCGTGGTGTCTGAGGATCTGTCGTACTACGCGCACGAGCATCCGACGCGGCGTGGCGACGGGGTGTTTGAGCTGAAGGGGTTCACGTTTCCGTTCTCGGGGAAGTACGTGGCGTTCAGCGACTTCACGCCGACGGGGTTTGGGAATCGGGTGGCGAGGTCGGACTTCACGATTGCCGGGGATCCGCCGCCGCGGCTGACGCTGAAGGAGGACTATGACGTGGTGGCGAACGTTGGGGGGTACGAGGTGCGGATGCGGTGCAACGGGGAGAAGTTTTTCGCTGGCGCGCACTCGTTCTTTCGGTATGGGATCGACAAGGACGGGAAGCCCGTGACGGACCTTCAGCCGCTGATGGGGGAGCTCGGCCACCTTGTGGCGATCTCGGCGGATCTCAAGGAGTATGTGCACGCGCATCCGATCGAGCTCGATGACGAGTCGGATGGGAAGGAGGGGGAGAAGGATGCGGGGAAGAAGGACGATCACGGGCACGATCACCATCATCACGAGCTGAGCCCTGAGGTGAAGGCGGCGGCGAGGGCGGCGATGCTCGCCAACGGAAAGCCGTCGGACGTGGTGTTTCACGCGGTGCTGCCGAGGCCGGGGATGTACCGGCTGTTTGCGCAGTTTCAGCACAACGGGAAGGTGCTGACGGTGCCGATGAACGTGGACGCGCAGGTGCCCGAGGGCGGGATGCCGGCGGCAAAGCCGAGCGGCGGACATGATCATTCCGGACATGGAGGCAAGCCGTGAGACGCAGCGCGTGGGGTTGCTGTGCGGGCGCCGTTGTGTTGTCAGGGCTCGTTGGCGGATGTGCGAATCTGGACGCCGGGGCGGAGATCTCGCGATCCGCCGACGCGGTGGATGCCCGGGTGGGCATCCGGCCGTCGTGGAGCGGCGGTGCGTCGCCGGGGAGCGTTCCAGAGGGCAGCGCGTGGGTGCTCACGGATCGAGAGGCCGTGGAGCGCGCGTTGGCGGAAGACGCCGAGGTTCGGTCGCTCATGGAGCGTGTCCGCGAGGCGCGAGCGGATCTCGTGCAGCAGGGGTTGCTGCCGAATCCGGTGCTCAACGTCGAACTCGCCTGGCCGATCGAGGACGGCGGCGGCACGAAGGTCGCGGTTGGGCTCACGCAACAGCTCGTGGCGTTGCTGACGCGTGGAGACCGGATGCTGGCGGCGGAGGATGAGCTCTCGGCGACGGTGCTGGATCTGTCTGAAAAGGCGATGCAGACCGCGGCACGGGCTCGGATGGCGCACGCGCGGGCTCGGCATGCGCGGGCCCGGCTGGAGCCGGTTCGACGCGAGGTGCAGCTTGCAGACGACGCGCTGGCGGCGGCCCGTTCGCAGCGTGCGGCGGGGCAGGCCACCGCGCTGGATGTGCACGAGCGGCAGGTCGCGGCGCTCGCGACGCGGATGATGCTCAAGGATCGCGAGGCCGACGTCCGCGCCCGTGATCGCGAGCTCGCGGCGATCGTCGGGGTGCCGGAGCATGCCGGACGGATGGAGCTTGGCGAGCCCGTGATGGAGTCCGGGGCGGTCATCGGAGACGAGTCCGCTGCGCTGCAGCGGGCTCTTGCACAGCGGCTGGACGTGGCGGCGTCGGCGGCAAGAGCGCAGGCCGCGCTCGTGCTTGCGCGAGTCGCGCCATCCGAGGCGTTCGCAGATCTCTCGGCGGGTGCTGGGTTCGAGCGCACCGACGACGGGCGGAAGGAACTGGGGCCGGCCATCAGCGTGCCGATTCCGATCTTTGACACGGGAGCGGCGCTCAAGGCCAAGGCCGAGGCGATCGCCCGTCAGGCGGAATGGCAGGCGATCGGGGTTCGGCGATCGGCGATCGCCGAGGTTCGGTCTGCGTGGTCTGAGCACGAACTCGCCCGGGCTCGGCTGCGAACGGCCGAGAGCGAGATGATGGAGCTGGCAAGCGAGGGCATTCGGCTTGCGGAGTCGTCTGCGCAGGCAGGAGAGGCGGATCGCCTGGCGCTCATCACGGCGAAGATCTCGGCGGAGTCCGCGCGGCTTCAGGTGATCGATGCGAGGGAGCGTGCCGAGCTTGCGTGGATCGACCTGTGGCGGGCTGTGGGCGGCAACGCGGGCGGCGAGACGCAGGCCCCTTGAGGCGAACGGTCAGTGGCTGTGCGGACCCCAGTTGCCCGGCCCGATCCAGCCGCGCCTGTAGAACCACGCGAGCATGCCGCCGCCCACAAGAAGGATGATGCCCCAGACGAAGAGGTAGCCGAAATTCCAGTGGAGTTCTGGCATGTTGAGGGGGTGGTTGGTGTCGAAGTTCATGCCGTAGATGCCGACGATGAAGCTGAGGGGCATGAAGATGGTGGCGATGACGGTGAGGACCTTCATGACTTCGTTGAGGCGGTGGCTCTGAGAGGAGAGGTAGATGTCCATGAGGTCGGATCCGAGTTCTCGGTAGTTCTCGAGCATGTCGATGAGCTGGACGAGGTGGTCGTAGGCGTCGCGGAGGTAGACGCGGGTGTCGTCGTGGATGAGCGGCGACTCGCCGCGGACGAGCAGGCCGACGCTTTCGCGGGCGGGCCAGACGGCGCGGCGGATCTGGAGAAGGTCGCGCTTGAGACCGTGGATCTCGTGGACGATGCTGGCGTTCGGGCGTTCAACGGCCCGGTCTTCGAGCGCTTCCAAGGACTCGCCGAAGGCCTCGAGAACGGGGAAGTATGCATCGACGACGGCGTCGATGATGGAGTAGACGAGGTAATCGGGTCCGGCGGCGCAGATCCTGCCGCGGGATCCGCGGATGCGCTCGCGGACGGGGTTGAGGCAGTCGCCCTGGCGTTCCTGGAAGGTGATGACGAACTCTCGACCCAGGAAGATGCTGACCTGGTCGGTGTCGAAGTGCCCGTCCACGGGCATGGGCTCGCGGATGACGATGAAGATGTGATCGGCGAAGATGTCGACCTTTGGTCGCTGTCGCGTGGAAAGGACGTCTTCAAGGGCGAGTTTGTGGAGGCCGAACTCGTCGCCGATGGCGCGGATGGCGTCGGCGTCGCCCAGGCCGTCGACGTTGATCCAGATCCGCTGGTGCCGAGCGCGAAACTCGCGGATCTCGCTTGAGTCGGCGAGCGTGCGCTCTTCGTGGGCGCAGTCGCCCTCGCCGCCGTAGCCGATGGCGGTAATCCGCGGCTTTGGCGCGGCGGGATCTGCGACGAGCGTCTCCGGGGCGGTGCCCGGGGGTTTGAGCTGGAGGGCACGCTTGAGTTTCTTGGACCGTGCTCGTCGGCTGGACATGGAGGCAGAGTAGCGGGAGTCCGCGAGCGTTGCCGGGCGACCTGCGGATCGAGCACGCGCGGGCGGCACGGGTGTGCAACAATCGATCCGTGTCTGAGGAGGTCGTTCATTCCGGCCCCGGGCTGCGCATCCGCATGTGGGTGGCGATCGCGGCGCACCTGGTGATCGATCTGATCTCGTTCGTGATCGTCCCGCTGATGTCGGTCATCAAGGGGCACGCGCAGCTCACCGACGCGCAGGCGGCGATGCTGCTTGGCGTCGGCGCGGCGTCGAGCGGGCTCGTGCAACCGCTGGTGGCCGTGCTGTCGGATCGGCACGACACGCGCGTCATCGCGACGATCGGCACGGCGGTCGCCGGGGTGTGCGTGGGGCTGGTCGGGTTTGCGACGAGCTTTGCGTGGCTGCTTCCGCTGCAGATTCTGGCGGCGGCGGGCATCGGGGCGTTCCACCCCGTGGCGGCGGCAGCGGTTGGTCAGGCCGCGTCGGTGGTGTCGACCCGCTCGCGGGGGGTGGCGTGGTTCTTTGCGGCGGGCATGGTGGGCGGGGTGCTGGGGAACGTGCTCTCGCCGCACGCAGTGGAGGTGCTGGGCAACGGGGACAGCCGGGCCGGGCTGCGGGGGCTTGCGCATCTGATCGTGCCGGTCCTGGCTGTTGCGGGGCTGCTGGCGTGGGCGATTCACGGGGTGCCGCACCGGACGCGTGGTGCGGCGAGCGATCACGCCGCACTCTCGCCGAGGGAGCGCGGAGCGAGGTGGGCGTCGGTGTGGATTCTGTACGTGGGCAACGTGCTGCGGTTCATGGTGGACATGATGCTCATCCAGCTCATCATTCCATGGACGGAGCTCAAGGCGAGGCAGTCGCACGGGCTGAGCGCGGGCGCGGCCCTGACCGATGCGCTCCGTGCCGATGCGTCGCAGATGTCCGGGCCGCTGCAAGCGGCCAAGCAAGTGGGGATGGGCGTGGGCGGTCTGCTCATCGGGCTGTATCTCTCTCGGCGGCATGAGCGGGGGATGCTCATCGGCGTTCCGCTGGTCGGGGCGGTGTTTCTGGCGCTTCTGCCGCACACGGGCGAGTGGACCAGACTCGGCGACACCGGCGGCATGCTCGCGCTGCTGCTGTGCATGCTCGCGGGAGTCGGGTACGCGGGCGTGATGCCGACGACGATCGCGCTTGCCCAGCGGCTGCTCCCGCATCGCACGTCGCTGGCGTCGGGGTTGATGATGGGCGGGGCGTGGGCGGTGGCGGCGCTTGGGCCGTCGCTGGCGGACGCGCTGCTGCACAGCGTGGGGATCGGTTGGACGTTCGGGGTGGCGGCGGGTCTACTTGCGATGAGCGGTGCGCTTGGGCTGATGCTCCGCATGCCCGAGGAGATCGGGCGGCAGCCGTACTGATGTCGCTACCATGGGCATATGGCAGGGACGTCTTACAGCATCGGATCATCGACACGCCGCTGCGCCGCGACGGATCGCGAACTCGCCACCGGCGAGCCGTACGTCGGGGTGCTTGTGCAGGCGAGCGATTCGGACGCGTTTGATCGGCTGGACTTTGCAGCCCAGGCGTGGGACGAGGGCGCCAGGCCGCCCCGGGGCTCGATCGTGCTGGGGTTCTGGCGGGGCCACGTGCCGGACCCCACGGCAAAGAAGCGGCTGCTGGTCGACGACCAGTCCCTGCTGGAGCTGTTCGAGCAGTCGGCGGAGACGTTCGACGGGGCCGAGATCGGCGAGCACTCCGGGGGCGACGGGACTGGCGATGTCGCCGCTCGAGAGCGGCTTCGGCTGGCGTTTCGCTTCGTGCTGGCGCTCATCCTGCTTCGCAAGCGGCTGCTGGTGCAGGACGGGTCGCGGGGGCGGTCGCTGCTGGTGCGCGTGCGCACAACCAAGTCTCAGCCGCCGGCGCCGCAGGTTGAAGTGGTCGATCCCGGGCTTGACGATCGGACGCTCGTCGCGGTGACCGAGCGGCTGGGCGCGGTGATCGTCGGGGAGCCCAAGGCTCACGACGCCGCACGATCTGGAGAACGCCCATGACTCGGTCTGTGCGGAACCCGATGCCGTTGGCGAGGCGGTTTGCGCTGAGCGCGGCGTGCGCGTGCGTGCTCGCGGGTTTGCCCGGATGCGAGCTGTTCAACGGCGGCGGTCGAGATCGGGCCGAGAAACCGGAGACTGCAACTCCCGCCGTCGGCGCTCGGAGACCGGTGGTCCGTCCTGGCCCTGCGTATGCGGATCTTGCACGCAGGTACAACCTTGAGCGGATCAAGCACCTGGACAGACTGTCGGCCCGGGTGAACATCCTGCTCACGTACTTTGATCAGGAGGGCGAGCGTCGCACCGAGGATCCGGAGGGCCGGCTGCAGATCATTCGGCCAAACAAGCTGGCCATGAACCTCGGAAAAGCGGGGCAGGTGGTGTTCTGGTTCGGGTGCGATCCGGAGCAGTACTGGTGGTTCGATCTCTCGGAGAAGGAGAAGCGGATCGCGGCGACGGGTCGGCACGAGAACTTCACCGACGAGACGGCCAGGCGGATCGGCCTGCCGATCCGGCCGCTGGATCTCATCCGGGTGCTTGGGCTGGTTCCACTGGACTCGACGGCCAAGGGTGCGACGCAATGGTCCGAGGATGGCCAACTCATCGGCGTGACCAGTCCGATCGGGGATCGTGGGTTTCAGCGGATGTGGCTGGACCCGAAGACGCTCCGGCCCACGACGGTGGAGATCTTCGATCGGCAACGCATCAAGGTGCTGGTCGCCGAGCACGAGGGCGAGGAGCCGGTGGAGATCACGCGGGACATTCCTGGCGCGAGCATGCTGCGGGTGCGGGCTCCTTCGCGGGTGCTGATCACGCACATCGCCACTGAGACGACGGCCCGGCTGACGCTTACTGGGTGCAAGGATGGTCCGATCAGCGACAAGGCGTTTGACCTGTCGACGCTGCTGAAGAACTACCCGGTGGATCGGGTGATCGATCTGGACGCACGCCGATGAATGATGTTCCGGGCCGTTTGCGGCGACAAGGTGCGAGTGTGCTGGTCCGACTTCTGGCTCAGGTCAGGGCCCGGATCGGGGCCGACGCGCTGGTCTTCCCGGCAGCGTGCGTGTTGACGATGCTGCTGCTGATCCGTCCGGTGCATGCGCAGGACCTGCGTGAACAGCAGGAACCCACCGCTGGCGGGCTGACGGTGACCCGGCAGGGCGGGCAGCTTCCGTTCGTGGGTGGGCATGCGTGGCTGGTGCGGGCGGAGCAAGTCTCGAATCCGAATCTGCCGACGTTCGATCGAACGCTCATTCTGCATCTGCCGCCGCGCACCGGCGGGCCGCAGGAGCTGCGCGGGGTGATCCGATTCGCTGGTGGATTCGAGAACCGGACCGACCGCATCGCATGGTGGGGGAATCGGGTGTATTTCGTGCTTGATCGCGAGCCCAGCGGAGAGCCCGCGGGCGGGCAGCGTCCGACGATGGTGCGTCGGGTGCTCGGGCTGACGGCGATCCGCGGTGCGGGAAGCAGTTACTGGTATCCCCCGGGGCGTCCGGAGGTGCTGTCCTCGCTGGATGGGAGCGGCGAGCTGATCGGACTGGTCGGCACTCGGGTGGGCCCTGCCGCACTTGTTCGCCTGGCCGCGGGCGGGCGCGCCGGAACATCGGAAACATCGCTGGTGCTGTGGGTTTTGTCGGACGGTCGCTGGATTCAGGCGGCTCTGCCGTGGGAGATGGGGCTTGGCGAGCGTGGCGTGGGCGGATCGGGATTGATGCCGCGGCTTGTGCCGTGGCGCGACGGGGTTGCGCTGGCGTACATGGATGGGACGGAGGGCAAGACGCCGTCTGCGCTGCGGCTGTGGATCGGCCGGCTTGCTCCAGGGAGGTCCTCGCAGGCCACGTTGGGAAGCGAACCGACGACTGTTCATCCGATGCTGGCCTGGCAAGGGGCAGAGCGATCGCTCCCGGCCGGGTTGAATCTGGAGCGGGCGCAGTCGGGGGGAAAGAGCGGCCCGGACGTGTACTTTGTCGAGGGCGGCTCGCTTGCGGAGGACGCGCTGCTGGCGGTGGACCGTCCGGCCGGGTCGGCGATGGACACGGTTCGGCTGTACGAGCTGAGGGCCTCGGCGCCGGTGCTCCTGGGTGAGTCGACCGGGATCCCTCCCAGCGCGGAGGTGCTGCCGATGGCGTCACCTGCCGAGGGCGGTGCGGCGGGCACGCTGGCGTTCGTCTGGACCGTTCGTCCGACGGGCCAGACGCCGGGGAATCGGCCGACCGCCGCGTCGGACGATCCGGCTCGGGATGCCGAGCGTGGGCGAGATCGGTATGAGATCCGGGAGTTCAGTGCGATCACCGGGCGCGAGCTGTATCGTGGGCCGGCCCGGGACAGCGGCCTGCTCAACAGGGGGCAGTACCAGACGCTGGTGGTGGTGCTGCTGCTGGTGATGGTCGCGGTGCTGGTGTTCGTGTTGCGCGGCGATCCGCAGATCGTGCCGAGCGTGCCCAAGGGCAAGGCCTTCGCGGAGCCGGTGCGTCGAGCACTCGCGGGGCTTCTGGACTATGCGCCCGCGGCGGTGGCGGTGGCCATGGCCACGGGGCGCGGACCGCTGGCACTGCTCTATCCGCAGGGCACCGTGAGCGGCACGGAGTTTGACCTCCTGTCGCTCGGCATGGCGCTGGGGGCGTGCGCCGCGCACTGCACGATCGGCGAGTGGCTGTTCGGGCGATCGATCGGGAAGTTCCTGCTTGGGTGCCGCGTCGTGAACGTGTCGTCAGCGGGCGATGCGGCGGGAACGGAACGCCCGCGGCTGTGGCAGGCGCTGGTCCGCAACCTCGTCCGGTGGACGGTGCCGATCCTGGCGGTGTTCATGATTTTCGACCCGGCTCGGCGGCATCCCGGAGATCTTGCGGCTCGCACCATCGTCATCTGCGACGAGCCGGACCCGGACGAGTGAACGCCGGTCGACGCTTCGGCGGTCCGGCTCAATCGGGAAGAGCGAACCGCCTGCGACGCGGCGGCCAATCCGGCGAAACTCAGACGCGGAGCTGCTTGATCTCTTCGGCGGCCTGCGCGACCTTGTTGCGAAGCTGCACGAGCAGACGGAACGCCGTATCGGCCTTCTGGGTCGCCAGCAGCACGCCCTCGACATCGTTGCGTCTGCCGGTCTGAAGGTCCTCGATGGCCCGGGTCGCGTCCTGCTGAAGGGCGTTCACGTGGTTGATGTTCTCCAGCAGCACGTCCTTGAAGGACGGCTGTCCGGGCTGCACCCGCTGCTGTTCCGCGCCGCCCGGGCCTCCGGCACCGAACGAGGGACTTGCACGGGAGATGAAACCAAGAGGATCGGACATTGGGAGTGGTCGAATGGGCTCTGGAGATGCGGTTGATTTCAGGATACGTCAGCGGCTGCGGACAGGCCGATCAGGCCAGGAGACGCAAGGCCTGTGCCATCATCGTCTTTGTGGCTTCGGCGGCGGCAATGTTTGCTTCGTACGACCGCTGGGCCTGAAAGGCGTTGAGCTGCTCAAAGACGGTGTTGATGGCCGGCACTCGGATGTAGCCATTGTCATCAGCATAGGGATTTCCCGGTTCATAGCGGAGGTCGAAGGCGTCCTCCTCCTGGATCTCGGCGACGCGCACACCCGGCGCGTGGGCCGGCCGGCCCGGGGGCTGTCCTTGCGCGTCGGGCGCAAAGAAGACCGCGCGGCGCCGGAAGGGGTTGTTCTGACCGGCGGCGGCGAGGATGGTGTTGGCGTTGGCGATGTTGGCGGTGATCGCTTCCAGGCGGGTCCGCTGGGCGATGAGTCCGCTTGTGGAGATG
>DHLW01000181.1:10237-13275 GCA_002405485.1 Phycisphaerales bacterium UBA4658 | reverse complement strand
CCCCGCCCCCCCCCCCCTCCTCCCGCCCCTCCGCGGTGGTCCACGTGGAACGTTCGTGCACCCCGGAGCAGGAACGGGCCGGGCAAGCATTGCTGGAGCGGGTGGGGATCCTCCCCGGAACGAGGTATGCGGTCCTGAATCCTGGGGCAAACAACCCTGCAAAACGCTGGCCCGCGGAGAACTTTGCCGAGATTGCCGCGCATCTGGTTCGGACGCACGATCTGCACGTGCTTGTGAGCGGTGGGCCCGGTGAGGCCGATCTGGTCGACACCGTTGTCGCTCGGAGCAATGTCACCGATCGGGTAAAGGGGCTGGTGCGTGCGGGCGTCACGATCGGCGCGCTCAAGCCGATCATCCGCGGCTCATCCTTGATGCTGAGCAACGACACCGGCCCGAAGCACATCGCGGCTGCGTTCAGGGTGCCGACGGTGACGTTGTACGGGCCGACCGATCTGCGCTGGACGACCCTGCCGGCGAGTTCGGCGGCGTTTGTCGAAGTGGTCGCCGATCCCACCCTGCCGCTCGACCAGATTGCGGATGATCATCCCGATCGGTGCGCGATCGATCGGATCGAGACCCAGCGTGTTCGTGCGGCGGTTGATGCCGCGCTTGGTGGCGTGGTCAACCGCTGAGCCCGCCGCGGTGCGCGATGAGCTCGCCGACGATCATGGAGCTCATGGTCTCGGTGAGCTGTCTGGCGGGTTCGCCCTCGCCGTTGCTCAGGACGCTGACCGCGGCGGAGAGCTCGAGGACGCTCTCGGTGATGTTGAAGAAGCCGCTGCACCAGCCATGATGCTTGCAGATGGTCAGATCGTCCCAGGATGCGAGGACGAACCCGAGGCCGAACGCGACCCCGTCGTGTTCTCCGTGCACGGTGGTCATGTCACGAACGCTCCGCGGCGAGAGCATCGCTCCGCGCGGATCAACGCACGCGATGCGCGACCAGATGCATGCCAGATCGATCGCCGTGGCAAACAGCCCGGAGGATCCGAGCGCCGGGTAATAGGTGTGTTCGAGCGGCAGGCCGTCGGAGTGACCACGGACAGTCCGGGACTCCTGTCCGGCACGCCAGCCCGCCCAGAGATCAAACAGCCCCGCCGGTCGGAGGAGCGTCTGGTCGAGCGCGGCGGCGTAGGGCATGCCTGACGCGTGCTCGATGAGGCCCTGGAGCATGGCGTAGTTGCCGCCGGCGTACAGCACGCGCGTGCCGGGCGCGAACTGCAGCGTGGGGAGAAACGCCGGCCCGAATCGGCCCGAGAGGATGTCGATGATCGCCGGCGCGGGCTCCGCGACGGGGATCATGGGAAATCCCCGGACGCTCCACCCGGCGGTGTGGCACAGGAGCATGCGGGGGGTGATCGCCCGCGCGTCAAACCCGGCGGACTGCGCCGCCGAGGGGCGCCAGGGAAGCACTTCGAGCACCGGTCGATCGAGTTCGATGAGGCCGCGTTCGACCAGCTTCATCGCGAGGCCTGCACAAATCGGCTTGCTGACCGAGGCGCACTTGAAGACCGAGTGGGGCGTGAGTGCGCGTGCGGTGAGCGTGTCGAAGACGCCGAGGGCGCAGGTCATGAAGGGCCTGCCGGCGACGGCGACGCCCACCTGCACGCCGGGGGGCGACGTCTGCGGATGCTCGCGAGAGATCCGCCGAAACGTCTCTTGCGCGAGCGACTCGAGATGAGCGGGGAGATTCACGCCTCAGAACAACCCGGATCGGCGGACCTCGCGACCAGGAATCCAGCAGGGATCAGCCGTTCCACTTCTTCTCGGCGGGGCCGGTATAGATCGAGAGCGGGCGGATGAGCCGGTTGTCGGAGTGCTGCTCCATGATGTGGGCGCACCAGCCGGTGATGCGGGCGGCGACAAAGATCGGCGTGTACTGCGGGACGGGGATGCCCATGATGAAGTACGTCATGCCGCAGGGGAAGTCGACGTTTGGGTGGATGTTCTTCTTGGTGAGCATGATCTTCTGGACCTGCTCGCCGAGCTCGAACCACTTGGGTGCGGGGATGCCGCCGAAGGTGCCCTGGAGAGTGGCGGCCATCTTCTTGCCCAGACCGTGGAGGATGCCGGCGCGGTGGTCGCCGTTCTTGTAGACGCGGTGTCCGAAGCCCATGAGCTTGCGCTTGGTGGTGAAGGCATTGTCCATCCAGGCGTCGACCTTGCTCGTGCCGATGCCGGATTCGCCGACGGAGGCGAGCATTTCCTTGAGCATGTCCATGGCGGCTTCGTTCGCGCCGCCGTGGAGGGGGCCCTTGAGGGCCGCGATCGCGCCGCAGACCGCGCCGTGCATATCGCTGAGCGTGCCGGCGATGACGCGGCTGGTGAATGTGGAGGCGTTGAACTCGTGCTCGGCGTACAGGATGAGCGAGACATCCATGACGCGGGCCTCGTCCTTGCTGGGCTTGCGGCCGGTCATCATGTAGAGCATGTTCGCCGCGTGGTCGAGCGTCGGATCGCCGCCCAGCTCGCGTCCGATGATGCCCCGCCCGTCGATGACATTCTGCATGTGCCCGATGATGGTCGGGATCTTGGCGAGCAGACGCTTGCTCTTGCGCAGCTCCGCGGCGGCCGAGTTGTCCTGGCAGTCCGGATCGGTGTGACCCAGGATGCTGATGGCGGTGCGCAGCACGTCCATCGGCACGGCCCGCCCGCTGGCCAGCCAGCCCGCGGCAGACTCGATGAAGCTCACCACCGCAGGATGCAGGGCCCGCTCGGCGACCAGCTCGGCCTTGAACCGGCGGAGGGCTGGAACATCCGGGCGATGGCCCTCGAGCAACAGAAACGCGACCTCCTCGAATGTGGCGTGCTCGGCGAGATCATGGATCTCGTACCCGCGGTAGATGAGCTTGTCCTGCTCGATCGAGCAGACGGCGGTCTGTCCGCCGATGACGCCCTCGAGACCCTTGGCAAACGCAGCGGCTTTGTCGGCGGCGGCGGACTTGGCAGTGGAGGCAGCAGCGGTGGTGGACATGGGCGGATTCCTCGGGTTTGTGTTGACGAGCCCGACTGTAGGGATTCCGAGGGGTTGTGTGGGA
>DHLW01000181.1:9455-10006 GCA_002405485.1 Phycisphaerales bacterium UBA4658 | reverse complement strand
CGTTCAGGAAGTCGAAGATGTCGGCGACCTCGACGCCATTGACCCGATCGAAGTCTCCGCAGCCTGTCACCGCGCAGAGTCCGTCGCCATTCGTGTCCATATCGAGGTCGATGCCGTCGTTGTTGCAATCGATGCCGACGCGGAAGGAGAACGCCGTGCTCATGGCCGGGGCCCATAGATACGACGATCGGGTGCGTGCGTTGCCCGCGCTTGAACATTCGGCGGAATCACCATGAACCGGGTGCGTGCCTTGGCGCTGTCGCACGGGTGAGATGCACGGTCGCCTGGTGTCTTCAGGCGTGCAACGTTCGGAGCTCTTGCACCAGTGCGTCGGCGGCGGTGGCGACGGCTTGGCGCCAGCCATGCTCATCGGTCCAGTTGCCCGGCGGATAGATCACGCTTCGGCTGGCGGTCACGAGCACGCCGAGTGAGCTCGGCTTCTGCGAGCGAGCGGCGGCGGGCCGCAGCGCGGGACGGATGTCCGCGATCGTGCCGCCCTGGGCGCCATAGCCCGGAATCAGAAAGATCGCGTTCGGCATGCGGGCGCGAAG
>DHLW01000181.1:7449-9131 GCA_002405485.1 Phycisphaerales bacterium UBA4658 | reverse complement strand
CCCGCACGCATCAGCGGCGTGATCGTGTCCGAGCCCAGATACCCGGAGCACGTGAGCGCGTCGGCGTGGGCGTTGTCCGGAAGGTCGAAGGCGGCGGCGGCGTAGTGCTCGGCGGAGATGCCGATGTCACCGCGCTTCGCGTCCAGCAGGACCAGCATGTCCCTCGATCGCGCGTGCGCGATCGAGGCGTGCAGCGCGCCGATGCCCGGTGAGCCGTACCGCTCGTAGCACGCCGACTGGAACTTCACGATCGGCACGTGCGCGTGCACGGCGTCAATGACGCCCATCGAGAATCGCCGGAGCGCATCGCCCGCCGCGCCCTGCGAGGCGTCGGCCGGACGAAGATCGGCGGGAAACTTGCCGACGACCGGATCAAGCCCGACGCACGCGACGGAGTCGAGCGCGTCGATGCGGGCGGCGAGGGTGTCGGCGAAGTGGGCCATGTTGGCGGAAATCGGGAGTCGGGAATCGGGGAAGTCCAACGCGCGTGCGATCGGCGATCGTGCGAGCCGGTCATTCCCACTCGATGGTGGCGGGGGGCTTGCTGGAGATGTCGTAGACGACGCGGTTCACGCCGCGGACCTCGTTGATGATGCGGTTGGAGATGCTCGCAAGCACGCTGAAGGGGATGCGTGCCCAGTCGGCGGTCATGAAGTCCTGTGTCTCGACGGCGCGGATGGCGATGGTGCTCTCGTACGTGCGTCCGTCGCCCATCACGCCGACGCTCTTGACCGGGAGCAGCACGGCGAAGACCTGGCTTGTGGAGCGGTAGAGGTTGTTGGAGACGATCTCTTCGAGGAGAATCTCATCGGCCTCGCGGAGCAGGTCGAGCTTGTCGCGCGTGACCTCGCCGATGATGCGCACGGCGAGGCCCGGGCCCGGGAAGGGATGCCGCCAGATGATCTGATCGGGAAGGCCGAGCACCTCGCCCAGCTTGCGGACCTCGTCCTTGAACAGGTCACGGAGGGGTTCCAGCAGCTCGAAGTCGAGGTCCTCCGGGAGGCCGCCGACGTTGTGGTGCAGCTTGATGCTGGCGGCGGTGCCCGCGTGGCCATGGCCGGACTCGATGACGTCCGGATAGAGCGTGCCCTGAGCGAGGAAGTTGTGCCCGTGCAGGCCCATCGAGGCCTGCGCTTCTTCGAACACGCGGATGAACCTCGCCCCGATCCGCTTGCGCTTCTCGGTCGGGTCGGTGACGCCCTTGAGGTCATCCAGGAACTGGTCGGCGGCGTCGATGACCTTGAGCTTGATGTGGAAGTGATCGCGGAAGGTCGTCTCGACGAGCTCACGCTCGTTCTTGCGGAGCAGGCCGGTGTCGATGAAGATGCACTGGAGCTGGTCGCCGATGGCCTTGTGCAGGAGCGCGGCGCAGACCGAGGAATCCACCCCGCCCGAGAGCCCGCAGATGACGCCGCTGCCCGCGGTGGTGCCAACCCGGGCGCGGACGCGCTTGATCTCGGTCTCGAGAAAGTCGCTCATGCGCCAGGAGCCGGCGCACTTGCAGACCTCGTAGAGGAAGTTCCGCAGGATGTCCACGCCATGGGGAGTGTGCGTGACCTCCGGATGGAACTGCACGCCGTAGAAGCGGAGCGTGGGGGATGTGATCCGGATGGCGGCGAGGGGGCAGGTGTCGGTGGAAGCGAGGACCTCGAGAGAGGACCCGCTCGGGACGAGCGGGCCAC
>DHLW01000181.1:0-7435 GCA_002405485.1 Phycisphaerales bacterium UBA4658 | reverse complement strand
TGGAACTGCACGCCGTAGAAGCGGAGCGTGGGGGATGTGATCCGGATGGCGGCGAGGGGGCAGGTGTCGGTGGAAGCGAGGACCTCGAGAGAGGACCCGCTCGGGACGAGCGGGCCACCCGAGACCGGGGTTCCAGAGACCTGGTCGCCGTGGCTCATCCAGACCGCGGTCTTCTCGGGGATCGCGCCGAAAAGATCCTTGCGGTCATCAATGTGGAGTTGAGCCCGCCCGAACTCGCGGCGTGCGGCCTTGGCAACGGTCATGCCCATCTGGTGGCACGCGAGCTGCATGCCGTAGCAGATGCCCAGGATCGGGATGCCCAGCGAAAAGATGGCGGGATCGCACGTCGGCGCACCGGTTTCATACACGCTCGCCGGGCCGCCGGAGAGAATGATGCCCTTGGGCTGGAGCCGTCTGAGTTGGTCTGCGCTGACACGCGGCGAGACCAGGAGCGAAAAAGCGCCGGCCTCGCGGACGCGCCGGGCGATGAGCTGCGCGGTCTGGCTGCCAAAGTCGAGAATGACGATGACCTCGCCATGCGGGAGCGCGGCCCGGTCCGGGAGTTTGGGTGCGGGCGGGTTGGCCGGGGTCTGGATGGGGCTGGAAGCGGTCACGGTCGCGATATCCATGGGAACAGTGGGAAACGGTGAGGGTAGGCGGAAGCGCACGGCGCGTGACTGGCGTGGGAGCACCGCTTCGGCGGAGCCCTATACTCGGAGATGGGTCAGGCCTTGAAGAAGTTCACCGTTGGCGTCCTGTGCGCCGGTGGTCTGCTTTGGGCCAGCGGGCCTCTTGGGTGTGCCAGCCCTTCGAGCGTCACGGGCTTTGACGAGCCAGATCCTCAGGCCCGGTTTCGGGCGATTCGCGAGTCGGCTCGGGAGGGGGACCGGGAGGACGTGGATGAGTTGATCGAGTCGCTTGCATCCGATGATCCGGCTGAACGGATGCTGGCGATTCGATCTTTGGAGCGGCTGACCGGGGAAACCATGGGCTTTGACCACGCGGCAAGTCCGGAGAGCCGAAGGCAGGCCGTCGAACGATGGGCGGAGTGGTACCGGTCATCGGGCATGAAACGCTGAAACACGTGGACGAATGGGTCGATGACGGATAGGGAGCACATGAGCGCGATCATGACAGTCGCCACCACCATTGCCCAACCCCAGATTCGAGTGGAACTCCGGAGCAATCCGCTTTTGCTGGCGGGTGTGCGCGAGATGGTGTCGTCGGTGGCCAAGCGATTGGGGTTCACCGACGAGGCGTGCGGGCAGATTGCCCTGGCTGTGGACGAAGCGTTGTGCAACGTGATCCGGCACGGGTATCAGCGGGCGGTGGATCGTCCGATCTGGCTGAGCGTGTTTGCGCTGGGCGGAGTGTGGACCCCGTTGCCAGGGGGAGTGGGGGGTGCGGCGCAGGTGCAGGACGAGCGGCCCGACGCGCTGAAGATCGTGATCGAGGACGAGGCGCGGCAGGTGGATCCTGAGCAGATTCGCAGCCGAGACCTTGAGGAGATCAGGCCGGGGGGGCTTGGCGTGCACATCATCAAGACGGTGATGGACGAAGCGGTGTACGAGCGTCGGGCCGGGGTCGGGATGCGGCTCACGATGGTGAAGAAGCGTGAGTCTGGCGCTCCGGGGACGACGGTGAAGACGTCGGGTTGCTGTGGTGGTGCGGCGCCGGGCGGCCGCGTGACAAACTGCGACTCGCGAGGGCGAGACGGAACGGAGACGAGTCATGGCTGACCTACGCGGACGGAGCAACTCCGAAGCTCTGCAGGTGCGGAGCGAGATGCGCGACGGCGCGGCGATCGTTCGCCCGATCGGTGATGTCGACCTGTCTGGTTCGCCCACGCTCAAGCAGGAGATCCGGAAGGTCCTCACGACCAGGCTCACCTCGCTGGTGATCGATCTCGGCGGGGTGTCGTACATGGACTCATCGGGCGTGGCGACGCTCGTGGAGGCGATGCAGCTCACCCGGCGCGGGCAGACCAAGCTCGTGCTCTGCGGGTTGCAGCCGAAGGTGAAGTCGATCTTCGAGATCGCGCGCCTTGACACGGTGTTCACGATCGTGGACACGGTGGACACGGCGCTGACGAAGTGACGATCGGGGAACCGCGGGCAGCGGGCGCGCGGGACGCTGAAGCCGGCGGCTAGCGGGTCTGGCCGTCGCCGGAGACGATCCAGCGCTGGGTGGTGAGTTCTTCCAGGCCCATCGGGCCGTAGGCGTGCAGCTTGCTGGTGGAGATCCCGATCTCG
This sequence comes from Phycisphaerales bacterium UBA4658, assembly GCA_002405485.1. Taxonomy (GTDB): domain Bacteria; phylum Planctomycetota; class Phycisphaerae; order Phycisphaerales; family UBA1924; genus UBA4658. The sequence goes on along the minus strand of DHLW01000181.1, from coordinate 5,183 downwards.
GCGCCGAGCCCGAGCTGGAAGCCGTCGTTGAATCGAGTGGACGCGTTCACGAGCACGCACGAGGACTGGACGCCGGCCGTGAAGCGGTCCGCCGAGCCCCCGGGGCCCAGGTCGCGGGTCACGATCGCTTCGGTGTGATTGGAGCCGTAGGTGGCGATGTGTTCGAGCGCCTCGTCCACGGAGTCGACGGTGCGCATGGCGACGATGAGGTCCAGGAACTCGCGTCCAAAGTCGGTGGCCGCGGCCGCGACAAGCCGGTCGGTGTTCTCCGGCGCAAGCGCGAGGATGAGCGGTGTGCCGCGGACCTCGACCCCTTCGCGGGCGAATCGCGAGAGCATGCGGGGGACAAAGGCCTCGGCAACGAGCTTGTGCACGAGAATGCACTCGGCGGCGTTGCAGGTCGCCGGGGCGGAGGTCTTGGCGGTGGCGCAGATGTTCTCGGCGACGTCCAGGTCGGCGGACTCGTCGACGTAGATGTGGCAGACGCCCTGGTAGTGCTGGATGGTCGGGATGCGGCTGGTGCGGGAGACCAGTTCGATCAGGTCGCGTCCGCCGCGGGGAATGACAAGATCGATGTGCTCCGTGAGCGTGAGCAGCTCAGCGAGCACGGAGCGATCGGTGCCCGACAGATTCACAAGCGCCTCGGTCGGCGCACCGGCATGCCCGAGGGCTTCGTGCGCGAGCCCCGTGAGCAGGGCATTCGAACGTTCGGCCTCCTTGCCTCCGCGGAGGATGCACGCGTTGCCCGATTTCAGGCACAGCGCAAAGGCGTCGACGGTGACACCGGGGCGTGCCTCGTAGATCATCGCGACCACGCCCAGCGGGGCTCGGACGCGTCGGACGCGCAGGCCGCTGGGCACGACGCGCTGCGCCGTGGTCTGGCCCACCGGATCGGGCAGAGCCGCGACTTGACGCACACCCTCGGCAAGCTGGGCGATGGACGATCGTGACAGGGCCAGCCGCCTGAGCTTGGCGTCGGGCAGGCCGTCAGAGCGGGCGGCGGCGGCGTCGGCGTCCGACGCAGCGAGGATCTCGTTGCAGCGGGAGAGAATCAGCTCCGCAAGGTCGAGAAGGATCGCGTTCTTGGTTTCGGTCGAGAGCTGCGCGATCAGGCGGGCGGCGGGACGGGCTCGCTGGGCAAGCTGGATCGGCGAGGTCGCCACGCCCGGAGGCGTGAGCGCGGCAGACGGAGTGTGCGGGGTCATTCGCGGTCTCCCGAACTTCGGCCCGGCTCCCCGGTCGGATCAAGGAGCACCAGATCATCGCGGTGCACGGCCTCGTCGGCGTATCGATATCCAAGGGCGGCGGCGATCTCAGCGGTCTTCTTGCCTCGGATGCTGCGGAGCTCGTCCGCGTCATACAGGGCGATGCCCCGCGCGATGGGCTGCTTGTCGGGCCCGAGAATCTCCACGAGCGAGCCCTGTGCAAACGCGCCACTCACTTCGGTGATGCCCGAGGGGAGGAGCGACGCGCCCTTGACTCGCAGGGCCCTTGCAGCCCCGGCGTCCACACGGATCACCCCTCTCGGGCGTGCGGAAAACCCGATCCAGCGTTTGCGGGCCGTGGTGGAGCGCGGGGCCGGCGGGAAGAACGTCCCGAGCATTTCGCCCGAGAGCAGCCGGTGCAGGATGTCGGGCTGGGCGCCTGAAGCGATGAACACGCCGGTGCCCAGAGCGGCGGCGGTGCATGCGGCGGTGATCTTGGTCTGCATCCCGCCGGTGCCGACGTCGGAGCGATCGGCGCGAACGAGCGCCAGGCCCTCGTTCAGCGAGCGAATCGTCGGGACGATCACCGGCGCGGACGGGCGAGCGTCCTTGGCCCAGACGCCCGAGATCGACGACAGGATGATGAGCAGGTCGGCGTGCACGAGCGACGCAACCAGCGACGACAGGTGGTCGTTGTCTCCGAGCTTGATCTCCGCGAATGAGACCGAGTCGTTCTCATTGATGATCGGGATGATCCGCCCGGACTCCAGCAGGGCTTCGAGCGTTCGGCGGGCGTTGAGGAACCGCGTGCGGTGGTCGATGTCTTCGGCGGTCAGCAGGACCTGGGCCGCGGCCTTGGCGCCAGGAGCGCGAGCAAACGCTTCGGACCACTCGGACATCAGCCGCGGCTGGCCGACGGCGGCGGCGGCCTGCTTGGAGACGATGTCCTTCGGCGGCCGGCTGAGCCCAAGGGCCCGGAATCCGGAGGCCACCGCGCCGGAGGAGACGAGCACGACCCGTCGCCGCGGATCCGCCTTGATGAGACCGGCGACATCCGAGGCGATGCGCAGCACCGCGTCGGGGTCGAGCACGCCGCCCTTGGCGATGACGGCGGAGCCGATCTTGACGACGATGCGCCGGGAGCGGGCGATGGCCTGCCTCCGCGGGGCGTGGTCGTGGTCACTGGAACTGCTCTCGCCGCGAGCCATGGGCGACAGAGTACGCCGCCTCTGCCGGTTAGCGTGGGCAAACGGAGTGTCGGAATGCGGGACGCGAACGGGACGATTTCGTAGAATGAGAACGATGCAGGAGGCACGTGCGACGACGAATCTGAGAATGGCGGCCGGGGTGTCGGGACACCTGGACGCGATCATGGCGGCGGAGCACGCGGTGGAGCGGTGCGCAGAGGGCTTGAGCCTGAGCGGCGGTGACGGGGGCGTGTCGGCGGACCTGGCGATGGTGTTCGTGTCCGTGCATCACGCCCGGCACGCGGCGCAGATCGCCGAGTTGATTCGCACGCGACTTGGGGTCAAGGCGCTGGTGGGGTGCACGGCGGAGGCGGTGATCGGGGGCGAGATGGAACTGGAGAACGCCCCCGGCGTGAGCGTGCTCGCCGCCGTTCTGCCGGGCGTCCAGGTGCGGACCTTCGCGACCGACGAGTTGCCGATCGATCGCCATCAGGGTGCATCGGATGACGAGGACCTTGCCGATGCGGCGGGGATCACGGCGGAGCATCGGGCGACGGTGCTGCTGTGTGATCCGTTCAGTTCGCCGCTCAACGTGCTGCTCCCGAAGCTGGCATTGGCCAGACGTTCGGCAGTCGGATCCCTGGGCGATCAAGGCGACGAGCCGAGCTTTCGCCGGGCGGCGCCGATCATGGGCGGTCTGGCGTCGGCGGCGAGCAAGCCGGGGCAGAACGCGCTGCTCATCGACGACCGATTGCTGCACTCAGGCGGGGTCGGGGTCACGCTGTGCGGGAACGTCCGTGTGGACGTGCTCGTCAGCCAGGGGTGTCGTGCGATCGGTCCGACGATGGTGGTGACGGGCGTGAAGGGCCAGATGGTCACCGGGCTTGGCGGCCGCCCGGCGTTCGAGGTGCTGGAGGAGATCCTGCAGGGGCTGGCGCCTTCGCTGCGGGAGCGGCTGGGCAAGGGGCTGTTCATCGGTCGAGCGGTGTCGGCGAACAAGGAGCGGTTCGGTCGCGACGACTTCCTGATCCGCAACGTGGTCGGGGTCGAGAAGATGTCCAAGTCGGTGGCGGTCGCGGATCTCCTGCGCGTCGGGCAGACGGTGCAGTTTCACCTGCGCGACGCGCAGACGGCGAGCGAGGATCTGGGGCTGCTGCTGGACGCGCAGCGGTTGTATGAACCGCCGGCGGGGGTGCTGCTGTGCACGTGCAACGGGCGTGGGACAAGGTTGTTTACCGAGCCGCACCATGACGCGGGAGCGATCTGCCGCGCGTTTGCTCCGACGCCGGGGGAGCTGACCTCAAAGATGGGGCAGGCGATTCCGGCTCCGGCGCATCCGGTGCCGATCGCCGGGTTCTTTTGCGCCGGAGAGATCGGGCCAGTTGGGGACGAGGTGTTCGTGCACGGTCAGACCGCGTGTGCGGCGATGTTCCGTCGTGCAGACGGCCGGTAGCGCGGCGCAGGCCGGTGCGAACCGACGCTCATCGGGGGTTGGCAGACGGAGGATCAACGGCTACGCCGTGCGTTGCGACGGTGGCCGGGGTGCGCCGCCGACGGGAACCAGATCCAGGACGCGCTCGATCTCGTCGGCGGAAGCGATGGCGGCGTTCCGGCCCTTGAACCGGTTGCAGACGGCGTCGAGCGATTGGCGTTGATCGTCGGCGTATCCCGGTCGCCGGAGGAGCTTGATGACCTCGATGGCGAGGGCCTCCCCGTCGCCGAAGTGAGGGATGAGTTCCGGGATGACCCGTCGACCGGCGATGAGGTTTGGGAGGGTGAAGAGCTCGGTGCTCACGAGCCACCGGGCCAGGAGCTGGTAGGTCAGCCAGCTCGGGCTGTACACGGCGACCATGGCCTTGCGCTGGCGGGCGATCTGCAGGGTGACGGTGCCGCTGACGACCAGGGCAAAGTCGCACCAGCGGACAACAGCGTCGGTCTCGCCGTGGACCAGTCCGAGCCCCTCGGGCCAGCCGCCGTGGACCGCGGCAAGCTGCTTGAGGGACTTGGCGGCGTCCTGGGTGGTGGCGGCGACGACTCCGGTGGTGAGGGGGAAGTCGCGGCGGAGGCGGTTGAAGGCGTCCAGCAGGATCGGGAAGCACCGGGTCATCTCGCTGGGGCGCGATCCGGGCATGAGCGCGAGCTTCGGCGCCGTGCCTCCGGTGGCGGGCGTGGTCTGGGGAGGAGGAATTTGCGGGGCGAGCTCGGCGATGCGCCGGTCCAGGGCGCTCAGATCGAGGGGATGGTCAAACAGCGGGTGCCCGACGAACTTGGCCGGCACGCCCCGGGCAAGAAGCCACTCTTCCTCGAACGGCAGCAGGCAGAGGACCAGATCGGAGCGTTTGCGGAGCTTGCGGACACGCCATGAGGCCCAGGCCCAGACCTGCGGGGCAACCAGGTGCACGACCTTGCTCCCCTGCCAGCGGGCGAGCTTGCAGATCGGGAAGTTCGCCGCGGGAGAGTCAACGGGGATGTGCAGCGCGGGGCGGTGCTCGGCGATCCACTTCTTGATGCGTCTGGTGAGCTTGACGTGCTCGAGGATCTTGCGCACACCCGGGAGCCCGATGACGGCGCTCTGCCCGGTGCGCTCCACGAGCTGGGCGCCTGCGGCGGCCATCTTCGGCCCCCCCCAGCAGAACATTGGGAGATCCGGATGGCGCCTGCGAAGCTCGGCGCTGCCCGCGCTGGCGTGGTCGTCGCCGGAGGGCTCGAAGGCGGTGAAGAGAATGCCGGACCGTTCGGGCATGGGCCCAAAAATAGGGGCGGTGGGGCCGGGGGCGAGCGGCCTTGGACA
>DHLW01000022.1 GCA_002405485.1 Phycisphaerales bacterium UBA4658 | reverse complement strand
GGGAGATCGATCCTCCGAGGTCTGGCGGCCATTCACGTTGCCTTCACACGGACAGTGGTTGCGGGCTGAGAGCCGCTTGGTACTCTGTACGAGGCCGGGTTCCCGATTCCTGGGGTCTGCGGGGCAAGCTGAGTCTCGTGGAGGATTGGATCATGAGAAGAGCGGACTTCCGGGTTGTTCCATGTGCGGCGTTTGCGGCGGGTATTGGACTGCTCAGCGGTGGCACCCTCGGTGACCCGGGTGCGCCGGTCCTCCCGATATGGCAGGCGCCGGCGCTCGCCGGGCTTGGGGACTCGGCTCCGGATTTCGCTCCTCTGCGTGCGCATCCGAGCGTTGATCCAGCGGCGTGGATCAATGCGGCGGGCGATGAGTTGGCATTGCCCGATTTCGCGGCCATCATGGCCGAAGATGAGGCGAGGGATGGCCAGCCCGGCCTCCCGCATCGGGTGGGCATCGTGCGTCCGCTGAGCAATGGTCCGATCTCAACGTCGACGCACGGCATGTGGGAAGTACAGGCCGATGGGTCGAGGATCTGGCGTGCGATGCTCCGTTCGGTCGGGGCAAGGTCTCTAGGCGTGAACTTCGCGAAGCTCGAGTTGCCTCCCGGTGCATCGCTGACGATTGCTCCGATGAATCCGCGCGTCGATGGTCGTCGTTTTTATGATCACGGCCCCGGCCAGCGAGGGTTCCTGTATGCGCCGGAGATTGACGGGGACACGGCGTGCATCGAGGTGCATGTGCCGGCCGGGGTGGATGGCCAAGCCGTGCTGGCGATCTCCGCGCTTGTTCACAACTATCGCGGCGTGCCGAGAGTCGGCCAGCGGGAGCTGAGCTGCAACGTTGATGTGAACTGCCGAACGCTTGCGCGGCCGTGGATGCAGAACTGCGTCGGCCGGATGCTCTATCAGGTGGGCGGCAGCAGCTTCGTGTGCACGGGGGCGCTGATCGATGAGAACGCGCCGGGGTACTTCCCCGCGTTCTTCCTGACGGCCGATCACTGCCTCTCCACGCAGGCGGTGGCGGACACGCTGAACGTGTACTGGTTCTACCAGACGCCGAGCTGCAATGGAGCGGTGCCGTCCCTGGGCAGCCTGCCGGTGACGAGCGGTGCGACACTGCTGACGGGCAGTCCGATCGGGAGCGGGTACGACCACACGCTGCTGCGTCTGTCGGACGACGCGCGGTCGGCGCAGACTTTTTCGCCGCTGGGAACGACGACGAGCACGCCCGCCATCGGGGTGCACCATCCGGGCGGGACCTTCAAGCGCTATGCCGCGTACAACTTTGTGAGCAGCGGGCCGAGTTGCGGGACGCTGCCGCTCTCGCAGTTCTACTGGCTGAGGTGGTTCGACGGGCGGACAGAGGGTGGAAGCTCCGGGTCGCCGCTGTTCAACGATCAGGGTCAGATCATCGGGCAGTTGTACGGCACGTGCTTCTTCACCGGTGCGGACCTGAACTCATGCACGCCGGTGACCGATGTCAACAACATCTATGGCCGTGTGGATGGGTCGATCGGATCCATGGCGCCCTTCATCGTCGCGCCCGGCGATGACGCGTTTGCGCCCAACTTCACCCAGGCGACGGCCAAGCCGCTGTCGCCCGGCACGACCACCAACCTGGTTCTGACGAGTTTCCAGGACTGGTTCTTCGTTGACATCGCGTCCACGTTCACCGGCACGTTCTCCGCCAGTTTCTCCTGGGTGTCGACGGCGGATCAGCGGCTGCAGCTCTACAGCCCGGCGGGCGCACTCCTGCAGTCGGCGACGCCCAACAGCGCGGGCACGGCGACCTTGACGCGTGCGCTCACCCCCGGGCGGTACTTCGTGCGGGTGTACAGGGATCGCGGCCATGGTGGCACGTACTCGCTCACGATCCCCAGTGATTGCGGGCCGTCGCTCGTGCCGTGCATCGATGGCTCCCTGGACGCCTCGTACGGCCCGCCGCTGGCGGTGCAGACGACGGCCACGGGCTTTGGCGATAACACGCTTGGGCTCACCGGCTTCGCCGACGGGTCGGAACTGAACGGCGCGTACGCGCGGGTCATCGGTTCGAACCTGTTCCTGTTCCTCCCGGGCAACCTCGAATCCAACTTCAATGACCTGGAGATCTTCATCGACTCGGTCCCCGGCGGACAGAACCGGCTCATCGGGGTCGAGCCGCCGTTTGCGGTGTCGCTTGCGCAGATGGCGTCGACGACGCCGACCGATGGGCTGCGGTTCGATGCCGGGTTCGAGGCCGATCGGTACTTCCAGCTTCAGGGGGCAAGCGACGGGATCGAGTACCGGATGTATGTCGACTTCGTTGAGATTCCGACCGTCGGCGCGGGGCCGATCGCGTACCTCGGCTCCACGACCGCCGCGGGCAACGGGAGCCTCAGCGGCGGGCAGGACACGCTCGGGGTTCGCGCGGCGATCAACAACTCCAATATTGCCGGCGTGACGGCGGGTTTCGGGCCATCCTCAGGAGCCGGAGTCAACACCGGCATCGAGATCATGATCCCGCTGAGCGTGCTTGGCAATCCCACCTGCGGGATCAAGGTCTGCGCGTTCATCAACGGTGCGTTCAACGACTTTGTGTCCAATCAGAGCATGGCTCCGATGCCCCCGGGCACGACGAACCTCGGCGATCCGCGGAGCGTCAACTTTGCCGCGATCGCCGGGAATCAGTTCATCGAGATCCCGATCGCCCCGGCGGTCGCGATCACGAGCAATCCGACATCGATCGTGCGGTGCCCGACGGCCAGCGGCTCGTTCACCGTCGCCGCGACGGGGGCGACGGGGACGGCGTGGTCGGTCGAGTCGCCTGCAGAGAGCGGGGTGTATGTCCCGCTTGCGGGGAGTGTGTTCACCGAGCCGTCAAGCGGGTTGAGCTTCACCCATGCCGGGGCGGACACCAGCACGCTGTCGGTGAGTGGCGTGGTCCTGGGGACGCATCCGCGGGTGATTCGATTCCGGTCCGGGCTCCTGAGTGGGTGCGGCGTGGTGAACGCCGTGCCGGCCACGCTGACGGTCTGCGTCGCGGACTTTGATTGCAACGCCAGTCTGACGATCGGCGACCTCTTCACCTATCTCAACGCGTGGTTCCTTGGCGATCCGCGATGCGATGTGAACGGCGTGAACGGCCTGACGATCGAGGACCTGTTCGCGTATCTCAACATTTGGTTTGCAGGATGTGCGTGAGGTTGGGTGGGGGAGGTGGGGAGGGGGCGGGGAAGGGCGTCGGCGCGGCGTTTGGCGGTTCCACGCGGCCCTTTGTCATGCCGGCGCAGACGTGCGCGGCGGCCGCGCGGCCGATGAAATCAAACCCACAGCCGTGCGCCCCACCCGCGCCGCCGAGCATGACCACCGCACAGCCGTGTGCCTTCCCCGCTCAGCCGAGTGCCGCAACCGCACAACTGTGTGTCTCTCCCCTCCCCCCCAGAGGGGATGCGGCTCGTGCCTTGCGACCCCTCGGGGCGGGGGGGCAAAGACAGCCCGCGGCGGAGCCGAGACCAACGTGTTTCATTGGTTGACGTGTCACCTGACTACCTGGCATGCTTGCCTATTATGCTCCGAACCGCTAACGCGGTTCTTCAATCTTGGCAACTCCCCGCCGTTCCTCATTGGCGATGGAACGCGCCTAGTGGCGGATGCGACGGCTCGCCGAAGCATCGCGGGGTTTAAAGTGAGTGGCTTTTGTCAGCTGGAGTCCAAGTGACCTGTAGGTCAGGCACGTCCATGAAGCAACTGCTTGAGTGCGCTTCCAGCCTTGGACCATTCGTCGATCCACACTAGACGCACACCCAAGTGTGCAACAGCTGACTCTGTCCACTCGATGATTGCTCTTGAATTCGGTCGCTTATTAATCCAAAAATGCGTTGTAGACGGTTTGGGAGAGCCCTCCATCGTCTGAATCTCTTCTTGACGCATATCGTGAGCCCATGACAGCCAACGCCGCATGTTTGGATCTGCCAACGATACTCCGACAAACACCGTTGGAGTTGTCATTACCGTTTTTAAGAAAACAGCAGATTGCCAAGAGAAGGTACTTGATGCAATTTGCAGGTATTGGCTTTCTGAGAAAACAAGTCGTGAAAGACCAACCGACTGTTCGCGACTACCATACTTGCGTCGCTGCAGACGTCCGGGGATTGGTAGTAGTCCGTGACAAAAGCAGTAGGCGGGCCTATTCGAGGACTGAAACGAAGTGACGCCAACCACACGATCAACTGGTTTCTGAGGACTACATCCGTCGCCCGCACTTTTGCTTGCCGGCTGCACAAAGCCGGCAAAAACCTCTGCGTTTATTAATGCGAACAACAATGGCTCTGCATTGAAAGAGAGTATAGAGTTCGGTGATTTATGCGTGCCAAGCACAGACACCACGGTGTTAGCTATTCCCCGAGCCGAAACGTGGGGATAGTGCCGGGCGATCACCTCAAGCAATAGCTTCCAGTGGCTCTGTGGTACATCACCTGGATGGCGGGCAGATAGCGCACTGGCGATTCCAGGCCAATCGTCCCCGATAGTGGTCTGGGCGTCTGCATAAAGCACGCGCGACAACGTGTTGGAAAATTCTTCGTCGTTTTGTTTTAGCCGGTCCTGAGCAGCACGAATCAATGCGTCTAGTCCAAACCGGTTCGCCATTTCTGTGAATACTGTCTCGGATTCCTTGGCTCCGACATCTTCTCCTATCAGTTTATGTACTAGCATTCCCCAGTCAGGGAATATTCCTCGGGAAGTTCCAGCGCCGATGCACAGCGACCATCCAAGACTGCCTTCGCGACCCTGAAGTATCGGTAATCCGATGTCATCTAGGTTGATTCCAGTCTTCGCCATACATTAAGACACATGCCGACTGTCTACCTCTGCGGCTTTTCCATCGCTTGAGGCGAAACCGATGGGTCGGTTGCCAAATGCGTTGGGGCAGGTGGCCCCGATCGTCTACCGCGATCATCCGATCCACGGGTGGATGGGTGTCACCGATTGTATCTCGTGCCAGCGACTGCTGCTCGGAGCAGTCGGTGCCCCTCGACGCCAAGAACTCCGACTATGTAAAGCCACAGTCGGTGGCACGGATCAGCGGGTCGCTCGGCGCCGCCCGCCAAGGTAGTACCACGGCCAACCCGAAACCCCATCGCCTCGCTTCGTGCGACCTTTGCGCTCCTCGGTGCCTCTGTGGCCCTGACTTTCCCCGCGCACGCCGCGTCGTTGCGTCTCTGCGTTGACGCCCCAATCCGCGGGCGGCCGTGGGTCGAAGGTGCCCGGGCTTGCGCCCGGGCCTCGGATTGACTTGGAATCGAGTGAGGTTGGGCCTCGCTTGCGCTTCGGGCTCGTGGTGTACTCAGGCCCGGTTCCAAAACTTCCCGCCGTACACCGCGCGGTCGCCCAGATCTTCCGCGATGCGGATGAGCTGGTTGTACTTGGCGTTGCGGTCGCTGCGGCAGGGTGCACCCGTCTTGATCTGGCCGCAGTTGGTCGCCACGGCCAGGTCGGCGATGGTGGAGTCTTCGGTCTCGCCCGAGCGGTGGCTGAGGATCGCGCTGTAGCGGTTGCGCATGGCGAGGTTCACGGCGTCAAAGGTCTCGCTCAGCGTGCCGATCTGGTTGACCTTCACGAGGATGGCGTTGGCGCACCCGTCCTTCAGGCCGCGGGCGAGGAACTTGGGGTTGGTGACGAAGAGATCGTCGCCGACGAGCTGGACCTTTTCGCCGAGCTTGGCGGTGAGCTTGGCCCAGCCCTCCCAGTCGTTCTCGGCGAGGCCGTCTTCGATGGAGCGGATCGGATACTTCTTGCACCAGCCGGCCCAGAGATCGATCATCTGGTCGCTGGAGACGATTCTTTTGGGGTCGCTCTTGAAGAAGCAGTAACCTTTAGCTCCCTTCTTCTTGTGCGCGGCCTCGTTCCAGAGCTCGGTGGTGGCGGGGTCGAGCGCGACGAAGATCTGGCGGCCCCAGTCATACCCCGCCTTGTCGGTGGCCTCTTCGAGCAGCTTCAGCGCATCTTCGGCGTTCTTCAGGTCGGGGGCAAAGCCGCCCTCGTCGCCGACGGCGGTGGAGAGGTGACGTTCGTGCAGGACCTTCTTCAGCGTGTGGTAGATCTCGACGCAGGAGCGGAGGGCGTCGTCGAAGTTGTCGAAGCCCCAGGGCTGGATCATGAACTCCTGGAAGTCGACGTTGTTGTCGGCGTGCTTGCCGCCGTTGAGGACGTTGAACATCGGGACGGGGAGCGTCTTGGCCGCCGACCCGCCGAGATAGCGATAGAGCGGGAGCTCGCAGGCATGGGCGGCGGCCTTGGCACAGGCCATGGAGACGCCGAGGATCGCGTTGGCCCCGAGCTTGCTCTTGGTGGCGGAGCCGTCGAGATCGAGCATGGCGGCGTCGATGTGCTCCTGGGCGCGGACGTCCATGCCTTCGATCATGGGTGCGATGGCGTCCATGACGTTGCGGATGGCCTTGGAGACGCCCTTGCCGAGATAGGTCTTCTTGTCGCCATCGCGGAGTTCAACGGCTTCGTTCTCGCCGGTGGATGCGCCGCTGGGGACGGCGGCGTGGGCGGTGATGCCGGAGGAGAGTTCGATCTCGCACTCGACCGTGGGGTTGCCGCGGGAGTCGAGGATCTGGCGGGCGTGGACGCCGACGATGTCGTACATGGGGGGGTTCCTGAGTCTGCGAGGGTCTGGCCGGGCAAAGGCGCCGGGCAGAGGGTGTGCAAAGGGGATGGGGATACAGGAAAAGGAGGGAGATGATACCGAGGCGGGGGGGCTTGGTGTGACGCGGGGACGGAAAGGGAGTATCTTGTACCGTCACGAGGACTCAAGCCGGAGCGTCCATGCCCGTCACGCCGGAAGGATTCGCCGCCCGCATCGCAGACCTGAAGGCCGACCTGGCCGGGCAGGGTCGTCGCGTGCAGTCGCTGCTGGAGGCGTCGTTTGACGCGGCGTTTTCGCGTGACGCAGCGGCGGGGAAGCGGGCGATCGATCTGGACGATGAGATCGACCGAGTGGACGTGGAGATCGAGCGGCGGGCGGTGTCGCTGCTGACGGATGCGACGGCGCAGGGCGCGGCGATCGCGCCGGATCAGCTCCGGCTGGTGCTGACGATCGTGAAGGTGAACAACGAGCTGGAGCGGATCGCCGACTCGGGCGTGAGCATCGGTGAGCTCGTGGGAGAGTTTGCGCGGCTGAACGTGGTGATGCCCGACACGATCCGGGTGATGACCAACTCGATCGTGGGAATCCTGCGGGACTCCTGCACGTCCTTGGACCGGGCCGATGGACACCTGGCCAAGGTGGTGCTCGCAAGCGAGGACGCGGTGGAGATGTTCAAGCGGGCGATCCTGCGGGATTGCCAGTCGCAGGTCTCGGCGGGCAAGCTGAGCGTGGACGCGGCGTTTGCGATCCAGGAGCTCTCGACGCAGTGCGAGATCATCAGCGGGCACTGCTCGAACATCGCCGAGCAGGCGCTGTACGTGGCCACAGGCAAGATCGTGCGGCACATGCACGGACGGTGGGAAGAGGTGCCCCTGCCGTCGGGTGGGTCCCCCGGTTGAGCGCCTGGTGGGGGACGGGGGGCGGGGTAAAAACGGGGTGATCACCGGGCCATGTTGTCAATGAGCCGGATGCGGCCCATGCGGGCGGCGATGAGCAGCCGCGCCGGACGACCATGGGGGGCGTCGAAGCGGGAGATCTGTTCCAGGGTTTCGGCGTCGCGAGCGACGGCATACTCCACGGGCATGCCGTGGTCCGTGAGTACGGCGGACATGGCCGCCTCGCTTGCCTCGGGGGTGGCTTCGGCGGCGCCGGCTCGGAGGGCCATGTAGACGCCGATGGCGCGAGACCGCTCCAGAGGGGAGAGGAAGACGTTTCGGCTGGACATGGCCAGGCCGTCGGGCTCGCGGATGGTGGGATGAGCGATGATCTGAACGTTCAGATGCTGCTCGCGGGTCATGGCGCGGATGACCTGGAGCTGCTGCCAGTCCTTCTCGCCGAAGAGGGCGGACGATGGCCGGAGCATCTCGAAGAGGCGCTTGACGACCTGGCAAACGCCGGCGAAGTGGCCCGGGCGCAGCGCATCTTCAAGGCCCGGGCGCGTGGCAACATCGGGCAAAGGCGGGACCGCGGCGGCGCCCTGGGCATAGACCTCGTCGACGGTCGGCGCGAAGATCGCGTCTGCTCCGCTGGAGAGGCAGGCGTCGGCGTCGGCCTCCAGGGTGCGCGGATAGCGTTCGAGGTCCTTCGGGTCGTTGAACTGCGTCGGATTCACGAAGATGCTGACGACCACCGCGGCTCGAGCACCTGGACGAGCGTCGCGCAGGCGAGCGGCTTCCCGGACCAGGGCCATGTGTCCGGCGTGCAGCGCGCCCATGGTCGGCACGAAGATCGCGCTGGCCAGCGGCCGAAGCTCGCTCTCGGTGCGGAGGATGGGAATCACGCCGACTGCTCCGCATGGGTGCGTGCGAGCGGGAGTTCGAGCGTCACGCCCGAGCCCTCTGGGCGGAGCTGCTCGTCAAGGTGGTCGCAGGTCATGCGGACCAGTGCGGGGAACAGGTCCAAAACGGTTCGGCTGAACGTGCGTGCATCGGCGCGGCGCATGAGCACGCTGATCTCCGGGCGATCGGGCCAGGCGTGCTGATGGAACTGCTCCTGGGCGCGGAATCGCGAGCCGGGCGTGCGAGTCAGCGTCGAGAAAAACAGCTCGCGTCGGGGGCCGATCACGCGATCGTCGCCGAGACCGGAGGACGACCAGACCTCGGCGTCGGGAACGGAGACGATCGGATCCAGTGTGAGAGCGGAGCCATCGCTGCGTGCGACGAAGCACTCTTGAGCGTCCAGAGCGATGACAAGAAAGGGTGGATACTCCCGGGCGATGAAGGAGCGAAGCGACTCTGCCGCGTCGCACAGCGTGGCGGATCCGGCGAGCGCCGGGATGATCTCGCCGCGGGAGCGGCGCCCGGAAAAGGCGAGTCCGCGGGCCCCTGCGTAGGTGCTCATGCCGGGATTCGCGTTGAGGATGGCAAGCACAAGGCCTCGCGATGTCGCCGCGATCCACGTGCCTCCGGATGCCGGATCGATCGGCATGATGATCGAGGTGCCATCGATGACACGGAGTGTCGGGGGCAGGGAGGCAGGCCGGGTCCGTTGCTCGTCGCGGTTCATGACGATCCGCACGTGCGGCGGGCCCGGTTGGAGATCCGATCGGATCATGCTCAGCGTGCACATGAGCAGGAGTCCTGGTGCGCCAGCGTGGCCGGCGCGTAGCCGAACGATCGTGGCGGCTGCAGCCCGAGGGCGACGACCATCCCGCGGATGCTGGCGTTGTGGTGGATGGTGTGGCTGAGGACGAATGCGAGCTCGCGGCCGATCGACGAGACGAACGCGACGGGCACGCCGGCTCGGGTCGGCATGACCGCGACGTGGACGGGGGTTGAGGCATCGGTCGACGCCAGGGACCACGTCGCGGCGATGAGTCGATCAAGCTCAGCGGCGGCGGCACGGGGGTCGGTCTCGATCGCGGTGCCGCGTTGCCGTGCGTCGTACTCGATCAACCCGCCGGATCCGCCGTCCACCAGCGCACGCACGTGGTCAAGGCAGTGTCGAACATGGCCGCCCACGGTCGCACCGAAGAACAACTCGCCCATAGGGCGCTGGAACTGCTCGGCATCCAGGAACGCGACAACGTCCCGAAGCTCCTGGAGGATTGTGGCCAGCGGCTCTGCGACGCAGCGGCAGGCCATAGGCCGGCGCGGATCGGTGGGGCAAGCAGCGGAGTCGTGAATCTGTGTCATGGGATGTGCGGCAAGCCGCCGAACAGTGTATCGGGTCGGCAATCGAGGAAGAAGCGATGATCCGCACGGGATCGCCAAGCCGTCGGACCGTCGGGAAACAGGTTGGGATTCGCGCTCGGTTTCATTCACGAGCTTCGGCGTGCGCAATCGGGAGGCGTTCCGCGTCGCCCGGCGCGAGTCGGAGGACCCGCAGACCGGCGACGCCTTGCCATTGCAGGACTCTGCCCCGGACCTCGATCGGGTCGGCGATCAGAGCGTGCAGTTCCGGAGCGATGGGGCCGCCGGTGGGGCTCTGGATGAGAAGATACTCCGGTGCGCCGTTGGCGCTGGCGGTGACGAGCACGGGTGGAATGCCGCCACGGACGCAGAGTGTGGCGCACTCCTTGTGGGTCTTCCCCGAGCCGGGCTTCATCGCGCCGAGAAAACACTTGCTGTCGACGATCTCGCCGAGCGCACGCATCGTGCCGGCATCGACCAGCGGGGGTGCGGAGGCGGGCGCGGCGGCGTCGTCAACGGCGGCCAGGCCGGCGGGGCCGGGTTCGAGTTCGAGGATGCGTCGCCCATCGCGCTGCAGGAGCCATCCGGAGGCGCGGACCACTCGGCCGTGCAGGTCGACGGCACGGCGCTGCGTGCCGATCTTGCCCTGCTCAACCAGCAGGATCGCCTGGATCGAGCCCGAGTCCTGCCGTGCGAACAGCAACGGGTACGGAGAGGCGTCGAGGAAACCGGAGATCTGGATCGGTGCTCCCGAACTCCACACGGCGTCTCCCGGCGACCGCTGCGCCTGCGCCCACAGAAAAGCAACGATGCAGGTGATCCAAAGTCCGGCCGGAACTGCGACACGCATGAACCGGGCGATCCGCGGGGGCGTCGGCAGGTAGTTCACATAGATCTCACTCTGCGTGCTCGGCGAGCGGGGATCATCCATGGTTCGGGCCCTCCGGGTTCTGAAGCAAAGCCGGCGGGGTCTTGGTGCCGGGGGGCAGGGCTCGGGCGTTCACTTGGACTCGCCCGGAGAGAATGCGAACCTGGTGGGTGGCGATCTTCTCCTTGAACGGCGGCGGGGCGCAGCCGTCGTTGGCCCGGTACTGCCACCCGTGCCAGGGGCACGTGATGCACCCATCGATGATCCTGCCCTCGCCCAGCGGCCCGCCTTGGTGGGCGCACACGTTGGTGACCGCCGAGATCGCTCCAGAATCGTTGAACACGGCGATGCGTTCTCCGCCGGGCGTGCAGACAGTTCGAGCGCGGTCGAGCGGGATGTCGCCAGGGGCGCCAACATCGATCCAATGCTCTCCGTTCTCAAGCAGTCCACGCGAACCCCGATCGTGTGTGGACTCTCGAACGGCGGTGAGGACATGGAGCGAACCGACGATGAGCACGCCCATGAGGACGAGCGCCGCCCCGAGCACGCCGCGGTCGGCCTGCAGCGAGCCGGTGATGACGTGTGCGACGAGCAGCACGTAGGCCACATAGACCCCCATGTGGAGGCGTTTCCAGATCGTCGCAGAGAGGACTTTGTTCCAGTAGTCGTGACTGGTTGCCGCGAGCACAAAGAGGATGAGCAATCCGGCGACCCCGAGAAGTTGGTAGGGGAATGCCTGCAGCGAAGTGAACTGTGTGTTGCTCGTGAGCAGCGAGACGAGGGGATTGACGACGCCGAAGCCGTGGTAGTACCCGATCGAGAGCACGCCGTGGGCGAGCGCGACGAGGAAGGTCATGACACCCAGGTGCCGTCGGTTGAAGAGGACCGGCTGAAACCGGGCATCAAGGCGTGCAAGCGGGCCGATGCACAGCACGACGTGGAGGAGCACGAGTGCGCACGACCCCAGAGCCCGGATGATGAGCACCTCGTCGCCGATGGCGGACGCTCCGGTCCACATGACTTTGCCGACGATGACAAAGATCGCAAGGAAGGCGATGATCCCGATGGTCGCGATGATGTCGTAGCGGCGTTTGGTCGGCGACCACTGGACCCAGGTGTAGCCGACGCTCATGGTCGTGCCCCTTGCGGATCGACAACCGGTTTCGGGCTCGCCTGATCGGCCGTTAATGGTTGAGCGATCGCTCGCTCGATCGCCCGGCGTCCGGCAACGCTCACGGTGATGATCGTGAGCAAGAGCGGAAGGGCCAGGATCCACACGATCAGGTGGGTGCGCCGCTGCGAACGCGTCATGAATGTGCTCCGGACGATCGGCGGACGCGGAGCCATTTCAGGGCGAGCAGTGGCCACAGAGCAACAGCCGCGGGGAAGATCGTGGCGCTAAACGCCCACCCCGCACCTCGGGCAGCCGGGTCAAGTCTCGCCGCGCCTCGCGCGACAAAGGCCAGCGCGAAGAGGCCGCCCGCCAGCATGTAGCCAGCACACAGCACAATGATCGCCTCGGCCATGGACATGGGCTCGTTCTCCGTGATTTCAGATGCCGGTGTCGGCTGTCGGTCTCAGTGCCGCGAAGAATTTTCTGAATCACTGTCCACGCCGATCCCGAGCATCCGGCCCCAGGTCGCGAGGCGATCGCGAACCGTCATTGCGGGTGGATTCTGGCCATTGTGCCGGAGGACCATCAGCGTGGCGTCGTCGTCAAGCTGCGGCTTACCGGTGAAGTCGAGCACATCGGCGCGGATGTTCGCGGCGAGATCGCCGTCGCGCTCGGCTGCCCGATGCGTCAGTTGCAGCAGCCCGTCCTCGCCGAGCTGGCGACCAGAAGCGTCGGCGGCCTCGATGAACGCATCGGAGACGACCACGACATCATCGCCGGGTTCGAGCTTGACCGCGAACTGCTCATAGTCCGTGGGGTGCAGCACGCCGAGCGGCAGATTGGCTATGCCCGTGACGTTCTCGCGGGGTGTGGTCGCCAGGACACCCGGTGTTCTCGCATCGAGGGACCGCCACGTTCGGTCGACGGCTCGGCGGAGCATCGGTCGGGGATGCCCGGCGTTGCAGACGATGAGATGGTCGGTCGGGGCGAAGTAGGTCATCAGCAAGGCCGTGGCGAAGCGGCCGTTGAGGTCCATGTCCGTCAGGGCGTGATTCAGGTCGTGGGCGAAACGGGTCTGGTCGGCGGTGTTGATGTGCGATCGCATCAGTGTGCGGATTGTCCGGGCGAGCTCGGAGACGACCTCGCCGTGACCCGCGACATCGGCCAGCACGAAGCGTGTGATGATCCCCGCCGCACAGTTGGAGACGGAGTAGATGTCCCCGCCGCCGGCGACCGCCTGCGGCGCGTGGGTAAGCGAGTTGGATGTGTTCGCAGCAATGGGGCTCTGGACGGGCACACAGGAGACACGCACGTCATGTCCCGGGACGGCGACCCACGAATCGAACGCGCG